>CAITIX010000023.1 GCA_903892565.1 uncultured Acidobacteriia bacterium | reverse complement strand
GAAGAAGAAGCCGCGGCCGACGACAAGAAGAAAAAGAAGTAATAGCCGGCAGTTCGCTGCCAGGCCAGTCCCATGCCGCAAGAGATCGAACGGACCATCGCTTCCTTGGTCGATTTTTTGGTGGTCGGGCTGGGGAATCCTGGCGAGGAATACGAGAACACGCCGCATAACCTCGGATTCTTGGTGATCGATCGGTTGGCGGAAACGAATTCCATTCGGGTCACTCGAAAAGAGGATTCGTCGTTCGTAGGATTGGGGACGCTGGGCGCTAAGAAAGTGGCGCTGGCCAAACCCCAGATGTTTATGAATCGGAGCGGCCCGCCGGTAAAGGGGTTGCTCGAACGATACGGGCTGAAACCGGATCGTTTGATTGTGGTGTATGACGAGTTAGCGCTACCGTGGCAGGATTTGCGGATTCGCCCGAAAGGGTCCGCCGGCGGCCATAACGGCGTGAAGAGTTTGATTGGAAGCCTGGGAACGCAAGAGTTCGCCAGGGTTCGGTTGGGAATCAGCCCCGTGGACGAAACAGGGGCCGCCCGGCCGATTGGGGATGCAGCAAAGTTTGTGCTCGGGCCGTTCAAGCGCGGGCAACAGAAGGAATTGGATGAAGTGGTGGGGCGAGGAGCTCAGGCCGTGGAATCCATAATCGCTGAAGGCGTCGAAAAGTCCATGACGGTCTTTAACCGTCGCGCCCAAGGCTTAAAAACAGAGGAAGAATGACAAGAGTCTACGAAGAGTTGTTCATCGTAAAGCCCGACACCTCGGAAGAGGATGTCGATAGCTTTATCGAGCAGATTAAGGCCGTCATTACCGACGGCAAAGGAACCGTCGACAAGGTCGACAAGTGGGGCGTGCGCAAGCTGGCCTACCGCGTGCAGAAATTCGCGGAAGGCAACTATACGCTGATCCAGTTTACGTCCACTCCGGCGCTGGTGCACGAAGTGGAACGCCGTATGCGCGTCACCGACGCGGTGATTAAGTTCATCACGGTGCGCATCGACGAAAAGATCAAGAAGATTGAAAAGCGCAAGAAGGCTCGCGATAAGCGCGCCGCGCGCAAACCCGCGCCGATGCCCGTAGCGGCTCCGGCCCAGGCAGTGGCTCCGGCCATGCCCGCAGAACCTGTAGCAGCGGCGCCCGCTCCGGGATTGCCGGGAGAGAAGGAGTAACCCATGGCGGAATCCAGAGGCGGAAGACCGATGAGTGCCTCCCAGAGGCCAACCGGCGGCGATAAGGCCGTAGCGGGGAAGAAGCAGTTTTTCCGGCGCAAGAAGATGTGCCGGTTCTGCGTGGACAAAATCGACGACATCAACTATAAGGAAGTTCGCTTGCTGAACTCCTTCATGTCCGAACGCGGCAAGATCACGCCGCGGCGGATTTCGGGCGTGTGCGCGCCGCATCAACGGCGGTTGGCGGAAGCAATCAAGCAGGCGCGGAACATCGCGCTGATGCCGTTTGCGACCTCCGTCTAGTCGTGGTGCAGGAATAAAAGGAACTGGTCATGGATGTCATTCTAAGAGAAGAAGTCGAAAATCTCGGCCGGCGCGGCGATCTGGTAAAGGTCGCGCCCGGCTACGCACGCAATTTCCTACTGCCGAAGCGTTTGGCCGTGGCAGCAACGGAATCCAACAAAAAGATCGTGGAGCAGGAACGCCAAGCACACCTGCGCCGCGAAGCGAAGGAAGTTTCCGAAGCACAGGATCTCGCCAAACTGATGAGCTCCGCCTCGGTGACCATCGCACAGAAGGCCGGCGAAAACGATCACCTGTTCGGCTCGGTTACGGTGGGCGACATTGCCACCGCGCTCGAGAAGCAGGGTTACACGATCGATCGCAAGAAGGTGCATCTCGATGAGCCGATCAAGCAACTGGGCGACTTTAAGGTCTCGGTCCGCCTGCATCGGGAAGTCACCATCGAAGTGCCGGTCCACGTGGTTCGCGAAGATTAGCCTTTTTAGGCCAATATGAGACGAGCCGACCGTGGCTAGTGTAGAAGAACTCCTCAAGGAAGCGGCAGCGGGACGCACGGGCGTCGACCACCGCTTCCTGAAACAAATCCTCGATCAAAACGATCCTGCCGCGATCCTGCGTTTTTCGCAGGCTTCTCACGAGCAGGATCTTATTGATTTAGATCCCCTACTGGCCGATCTGTTCCGGCACTATGGCAATCAAGCCCGGGGCGATGCTCCGCTTTCCGCCAACGACAAAGCCGTCCTCGATTTCTACATCGGCGTGATCCGGCAAGATCCGGAAGAAGTCGACGAAGGCCTGATTCAGGCGCTGCTGCCGTTCGGCAAACACGCCGTTGATCCGCTGCTCGAATTGAACGAAGAACTCGGCGAAGAGCAAGGCTCGGACATTGCGTTCCTGCTGGCGACATTGCGCGCACGCGATCCTCGTGTGCTGGAGCTGCTGCTCGATCGCCTGGAATACGACGCTGCGGACGGCGCCTTCTGCCTGGGACTGTACGGAGATCCCGCGGCGCGCCCGGCGCTCGAAAAGATGCTCGAGGAAGTTCCCGCGGGCGATGTGGAACTGCACCGCGAAATCGCGTATGCCATCGAGCAGTTAAATGCGCCGGAGCCGCAGTACGAGCCCGAGCCCTTCGATATTTATTCAGAGTTCCCCAAGCACGCACTGCCGCCGTTCGACGTTCTGGAAGAGCCCGAGCGACTCGACCTGTTGCGATCGAGCGAAGCAGACGTCCGCGCCGGTGCCGCACATAGCTTTTTCAATCTCGACTTGAACGCGAAGTCCCGCGCGGCGTTGCTCGAGGCCGCGCACTCCGATCCCGATGCCAACGTGCGGGGCCAAGCATGGGCCGCGCTCGGTGACGCAGTGGGCGACGAGACAGCGGAAGGCAAGAAAATCCGCAAGGAGATGACTGCCGCATTGCTCGACAAGTCCCGGCCTGTGGAAGAGCGCGGGGGAGCGGCTGTCGGGCTGCATTCGGTTGCCGATCAGGACGAGGTTCGCAAGGGAATCGAAGACCTGTACGAAGAGGGCGGCAAGGGCCGCGTGAAAGCGCTCGACGCCATGTGGCGTTCTTTATGGCAGCCGTATTCGAAATATTTCGGAGCCCATCTCGATACGTCGGTTGTGGAAAATCAAGACACTCTGCTGCTGCGGCAAGCGCTGCGCGGGGCGGGATATTTCCGCCTGACGTCGCACATCGACAAGATCGCTTCTTTCTTTGATCGTGATGAGCCTTATGACGAACTGCGCGAGGATGCACTCTTTGCTTATGCGCTCGCGATGCCCGGCGAAACGACGCGGGGGCGGGTCAAAGGCATGCTGCGCAAGATAGACGAACTCGCCGACCTCACGCAGGACGAAGTGGACCTGGTGCAGTTCGCGTTGGATGAACGTCTCCGCTTGCATGGCCTTGGTCCGGTGTTTGAAGCCGAGCGTGCCTTGGAGCACTCTCACGATAGCCAAGATCACGCCGGCCATGAGCATAACGGGCATGATCACGGCGATCACGATCATGAGGGACACGCCCACGCGGCTCACGAGCGCAACGGGACTTCACCCGCAGCGACAGCGGCGGCGGCCGATAAGCCAGGCCGAAACGATCCCTGCCCTTGCGGCAGCGGCAAGAAGTATAAAAAGTGCCACGGGGCATAATTCCGTTTCGCGGTAACGAGCCGTGCGGGCGAGACGCCTAAAATAGACAATAGTGACCACCCCGAAGACTTCCCTTCTCCGTCAGCTCGGCGTTGTGAGCGCAACCGCGCTGGTTGTGTCGAACATGATCGGCACCGGGATCTTCACCACCAGCGGATTTCTCGCGGGTGATCTGGGCTCGCCGAACCTTGTCCTGTGGATCTGGGTCGTCGGCGCGGTCGTCGCATTGTGCGGTGCTTTTTGCTACTCCGAACTCGGGGTCAACATGCCGAGCTCCGGCGGCGAATACGTGTACCTCACACAAGCCTTCGGCCCCACCTGGGGATTCATGACCGGCTGGGTTTCCTTCTTTGCGGGATTCTCCGCGCCCATCGCCGCAGGCGCGCTCGCGTTTGCCGATTACTTGGGACACTTCTTCCCTGCCCTGCACGGCGAGCATTCGCGCGTGTTGCTGGGCTCCGGCGATTGGACGTTGTCGTTCGGCGGCGCTCAATTGGTGGCCTGCGCGCTGGTGCTGGTCTTCACCGTTATCAATATTTTCGGCGTGGTGCGCGTCGCGCGCCTGCAGAATGTTTTGACCGGAGCGAAGATTCTGATCCTGATCGCATTCATTGTGCTGGCGTTTACGGGGGGCCACGGCTCTTGGAGCAACTTCTCCCTGCACGCGGTGCGCACCGCGAAAACATCGCTCAGCGCACAATTCGCCATCAGCCTCTTCTGGATTTACTTCGCCTACAGCGGATGGAACGCCGCGACGTACGTCGCCGAAGAACTGCGCCAGCCCGCGCGCACTCTGCCTCTGGCATTGACCGTCGGCACGCTGCTGGTGGGCGCGCTCTATCTGTTGTTGAACGTCGTCTTCATTTATGCCGCGCCACTCGAAGTGATGAAGGGCGAAGTGGCGGTCGGCGCGCTTGCCGCATCGCGCTTATTTGGACCGCAAGTCGCGGATATGTTTAGCGCGCTGCTCGCACTTTCGCTGATGTCGATGGTCAACGCGATGATCACCATCGGCCCGCGCGTTTACTACGCCATGGCGAAGAACAAAGCGTTCCTGAGCTCGGCTGCGAAAGTGCATCCGAAATATCACACGCCCGTCGTCGCGATCGTCGCGCAAGGCGTGTGTACCATGCTGTTGACGATGACGCCGTTTCCGCAATTGGTGACGTACATTGGATTCACTCTGAATTTTTTCGCGGTGATGAGCGTTGTCTCGCTGATGATGTTCCGCCGCCGGCCCGGTTGGCAGAAGCTGCGCGTCGTTAGCTTCGCCTATCCGCTGTTCCCCGTCGTATTCCTGGTGGTCGGGATTTGGATGACCATCATGGGACTGCAGCTCAAGCCCTGGATCTCGCTCGCAACCATCGTCACGATTGCCACCGGCGCCTTGGTCTATCACTTCGGCCTGCGTTCACACGCGCAGCAGACGCCGGAACCGACCATCGAGACGTATTCGTAACGGAAGCTTGCGTCGGATTGATATACTGATTTCAGTGCGCCACGTTTCATGTTTGGCGCCCCTCGGTTCGGCGCTATCGTCTAACGGTTAGGACGGAGCCCTCTCAAGGCTTAAATACGGGTTCGATTCCCGTTAGCGCTACCAATCTTTTATGGAG
>CAITIX010000022.1 GCA_903892565.1 uncultured Acidobacteriia bacterium | reverse complement strand
TGCATGGCCGAGGAGGACTGGGCGGGCTGGAAAATGCTCACCGACCGGCTCGGCAAGCGCATCCAGCTCGTCGGCGACGACCTGTTCGTGACCAACACCGAGCGCCTCTCACGCGGCATCGAGACCGGCACCGCGAACTCGATCCTGATCAAGGTCAACCAGATCGGCACGCTGACCGAGACGCTGGAATCGATCCAGATGGCGACGAACGCCGGATATACGTCGATGACGTCGCATCGCTCGGGTGAAACCGAAGACGCGTTCATCGCGGACTTGGCCGTGGCCACCAGCGCGGGACAAATCAAGACCGGTTCGGCAAGCCGCACGGATCGCATCGCGAAGTACAACCAATTGCTGCGCATCGAAGAAGAGCTGGGTGCTGCGGCGCGTTACGCCGGCAAGAAGGCGTTCAAGCAATGAGCCCGCGCAACTGCACGGAGCGGTTAAAGATGAGCCCGCGCGAGTGCAAGGAGCGCTATATATGAGCGGCGTACCGCAAATGAACGGGCGTCCCGTGATCCTCACGATCCTGGACGGTTGGGGCTTCTCGAAAGCCACCGGCGCAGAGGGCAACGCGATCGCAGCGGCCAACAAGCCGACCTACGATCGCTTGCTGCGCGAGTTCCCGAACACGCTGGTGTACACCTCCGGCCCAGCCGTCGGCTTGCCCGAAGGGCAGATGGGCAATAGCGAAGTGGGACATCTCAACATCGGTGCCGGGCGCGTCCTTTATATGGACGTCACGCGCATCGACCTGATGATTGCCTCGGGCGACATTTTTCGGGATACAACGCTGCTCGCTTCGATGAAGCATGCCCGCGGGAATCAAGGAGGGTCTCGGAGGCTCCACATCATGGGGCTGCTCAGCGATGGCGGCGTGCATTCGATGAACACGCACCTCTACGCACTGTTGGAGATGGCCAAGCGCGAAGGCGTCACCGACGTCTGCATCCATTGCTTCATGGACGGACGAGACACCGGACCGAACACCGGAGCAGGATACATCGAACAATTGCAGAAGGAAATCCGGCGGATTGGCGGATCTCCCGAGCATGCTCCGCGCATTGCGACGCTCACGGGGCGCTATTACGCGATGGATCGCGACAAACGCTGGGAACGTATCGATCGCGCGAAGGCCGCCATGACCGATGGCATCGGCGAAAAGGCGACGGACGCGGTGGCCGCCGTCAAACGCTCTTACGAGAAGGGCGTGACGGACGAATTCATCGAACCGATTGTCATGGTCGATGACCGGGGCGAGCCGACCGGATCGATTCGCGCCGAAGACGCCGTACTGTTCTTCAACTACCGTGCGGATCGCGGACGGCAGATGACGCAGGCTTTGGCCGAGTCGCCTCTCAAGCTAAACATCACGACGCTGACGCAGTACGACAAGTCGATTCCCGTGCCGTTCGTGCTGACGCGCGAGTTGCCGTCACACATTCTCGCGAATGTGATGGCCGAAATGCAGTGGACCAACCTGCGCGTGGCAGAAACCGAAAAGTACGCGCACGTGACGTACTTCTTCAACGGCGGGGTCGAGAAGCCGTATCCGGGAGAAGAGCGCGAACTGGTGCAGTCTCCCAAGGTCGCGACCTATGATTTGAAGCCGGAGATGAGCTCCGAAGGCATCGGCGACATCGTCACCAAGGCAATTGAGAAGCGCGAGTTCGACGTGATCGTAATGAATTTCGCCAACGCCGACATGGTGGGCCACTCCGGCAAATTCGCGCCAACCGTGAAAGCGGTGGAAGCGGTGGACGCCGGACTTGGCCGCATTTACGACGCACTAAAACGCAAGGGCGGTCGCTGGATCATCACTGCGGATCACGGCAACGCCGAGATGATGATCGATCCGGTGACGCACGGGCCGCACACGTATCACACGACGAATCCAGTACCGTTCATCGTGGTGGACGAAGCGCGCAGACCGCTGCGGCAAGGCGGCGCGCTGCAGGATATCGCACCAACGCTGCTGGGGCTCTTCGGAATCCCGCAACCGAAAGAGATGACGGGCCGGGATCTACATATTCTCTAGCGCGTAGCTTCGTCAGTGAGTTCGACTTTCTTTGCGACGAAATGGATTGACGATTTTGACGCCGACGATCGTGCGTCCATGCTGGAGATCTTCACTGTAGAGGACTGCGGCCCCCGATCGCGCAGCGGAGACGACGATGAGCGCGTCCCAAAAACTGAACTTGTGTTGGGCCGATAGCTCTGCCGCGGCACGGATCGCTGCGTAGTCCGTCTGAAATACGGGATTTTCCGCCACTCGATCTAGGGCGAAAAGGGCCTCCCCGATTGTCAGGGTTCGCTGCCCTTTGCGAGTGATCGTAACGAACGTCTCTTGCAATACCTGCGAGCTCGTGCGCAGCGACTGGGTGGTGATCAGGTGATCGAGGAGCTCTTGCGCTATCGGGGCGCGTTCCTTGTCGTCGTTCGCAAAGGCATAGACCAGGACGTTCGTGTCAACAAAAGCCGGCCCCTCGTCAGCGACGATCATAAAGTTCTTCGCGCGTCCAGGTGCGTTTGCCAATCTTGAAACGGCTCTTGCGGAAGAACTCTTTGAGTTCCATGCGAGCGGCCTCGCGCTTGTCGTCTTGCGGTCCAAGCGCGGCCAATGTTTCGCGGATGATCTGATTCACGGATGTATCGTGCTCCAGTGCGTATTTTCTCGCGTTCTTCAGCACCGCGGAATCGACGGTCAGCGTGACGTTTTGCTTCGGCACAGGATCAGTGTAGCACTTAATATGTGCGATTTACTAGTCACATGGCTCCGGTGTGCCCTGGTGCAGCCCGAAAAGCGCCTTGCCGTCAACGACCCTAATACGAACTGACGCGATGCTTGTCTGCTTCCACGCTTCCCGCTGCTGCTTGGCGCAGCCAGTCGCTAGAAATACTCCGCCCTCCCTGCGAACCTCGTGCAAAGCAAATGCCTTGATTTCGGGGTATCCGACCCCTATCGTTTCGCGCATCGCCTGAACATATTGTTTACGGTCCAAGTCCGGGGCATCCCGATGTCCGAGCAGAATCTCGTTCTTTAGCTGGGGAGTCTGGTCTTGAATCGCCCACAGGTCAGACCAATCGTGTTTGACCTGATCTCGAATCCATCTCTCAACCTGCGGCTTAAGGAGATTTATTTCGGCAGACGTAAGTGAATCGTACGGATTGCTTGCGGGCGCAGCTATCAAGCACATGGTAAATACAAGACTGATCGCAACCTTCATAACAGTAATATTCTACCCGCAGAACAGACGGTTGATCTTACGCCTGCACCACTTCCAGAAACGCCTGTGCCGCGTGGCTCAACGCGCGTCGCGCGGGATATGCCAGGCGGATTTCGCGATCCACCGTCATTTCCCGGACTTTCACTTCCCGCACGACGCCTTGGCGGATTTCGTCGGCTACGCACATGTGCGGGAGGAACGCCACGCCTTCGTTGCGCTGGACCATCTTGCGGATCGCCTCGATGGTCGGCATCTCGAGATCCATCTTTAAGGGCACATGATGGCGCTGGAATTCGCGCAGCACCACGGCGCGATACGGCGAGACCACGTTGTGCGCGATGAAGTTCTCATCGCCCAGCTCGGTAATGGAAACGTCGGCGCGGGCGGCGAGCTTGTGTTCGGGCGAAACGATAAACGCAAGGTGGTCCTTGTAGATCACGCGAGAGATGAGGCGGTCGTCCTCCGGGTCGTACGTGAGAATGCCGAGCTCGAGTTCGCCATCGATGAGCTCGGTGGGAATACGGCTTGAAAGGCTGCGGCGAATCTGCACCTTCACCTTGGGATATTTGCGGCGGTAGCGCTCAATATGATCGAGCAAGTACAGCGTCGAGGACTCGTTGGCGCCGATCATGAGGCGTCCGGCGGACTTGTCGCGGAGCTCGGCCAGGGAGTTTTCAAGTTCTGAATGGAGGCTATCGAAACGCTTGGCGAATTCCAGGACCGTGCGCCCAGCGTCCGTCAAAAGCAGGTCTTTGGCCGAGCGATCGATCAGCTTTTCCTGTAACTCCGCCTCTAAACGCTGAATTGTCAGCGAGATAGCAGGTTGCGTCCGCAGCAGCTTTTCGGCAGCCCGGGAGAAGCTCTTCTCATTGGCAACCGTGAGGAATACGCGTAGCGAGTGGAGCTCCATAACAATCAATTATATAACATGCTAATGTTATCAATTTGCTAAATCCAAAGGCATGGTCGGATAATGAAAGCGGAGACAGGATTCACATGGCGGATCGAGTATACATCTTCGACACGACTCTTCGCGATGGCGAGCAATCGCCCGGCTGCAGCATGACCGTGCCCGAAAAGCTGCGCATGGGAGCAAAGCTGGTGGAGCTCGGCGCCGACATCCTGGAAGCCGGTTTCCCGATTGCGTCCGATGGCGACTTTGAAGCCGTCGAAGCGGTGGCTCGCGAGTTCCCCTGGGTGCAAGTGGCTGCTCTGGCGCGCGCCAACAAAATGGACATTGAACGCGCAGCACAAGCGTTGAAAGGCGCGCGGCGTCCGCGAATTCACACCTTCATCGCGACGAGCGATATCCATCTGAAGTTCAAGCTGAAGAAATCGCAACAGCAGGTGCTGGACGAAGCGGTAGCGGCCGTGACCCTAGCTCGCCAATATTGCGACGACGTGGAATTTTCGGCGGAAGATGCCACACGCACCGATTGGGATTATCTCGAAAAGATTTCGCGCGCGGTAGTAGCTGCGGGTGCGCGCACGGTGAACTTGCCGGATACAGTGGGCTATTCGGTTCCCGAAGAATACGGCGCGATGATCGGGCGCATGGCGAAGGCGCTGGGAAATTCGGCGATTGTGAGCGTCCACTGCCATGACGATCTCGGCCTCGCGGTCGCGAATTCACTGGCTGCGGTGCGGGCGGGCGCGCGTCAGGTGGAGTGCACTATCAACGGCATCGGCGAGCGCGCGGGCAATGCCGCTCTCGAAGAGGTCGTGATGGCGATGAAAACGCGTCACGATCATTATCCTTACGAGACGAAGATCGTCACCGAGCATTTGTTCGAAGCGAGCCAGATGCTGTCGTCGATCATCACGTTCGGCCCGCAACCGAACAAGGCGATTGTGGGCGAAAACGCGTTCGCGCATGAGGCGGGCATCCACCAGGACGGCTTCCTGAAAGAGCGAACGACCTACGAAATTATGGATCCGAAGAGCGTCGGCGTGCCGGAGAGCAAGCTGGTGCTGGGCAAACATAGCGGACGTCACGCGCTGGCCAAGCGCTGCGAGGATCTGGGGATCGCGCTGACGAAGGAACAGCTCGACGTGATGTACCACCGCTTCACGACGTTGGCGGATCGCAAGAAAGGCGTTCGCAACGACGAGATTTTGAAACTAGCACAAGAGGTTTCGGCAGGCGCCGCAGTGGCCGGATTACAGAAGTAGGCCGATTGCGTTCTTCGGCGCGCGCCGGTTCGGTAAACTAAAAAGACGCCTGCAGCACACCGCGCATGCGCGTGGTTTGCGTTAGTCCAAACAAAGAGAAAAGATGAATCTGAAAATTTTGTTATTGCCCGGCGACGGCATCGGCGCCGAAGTGACCAGTGCGGCCGTTGAGGTCCTGAATGCCACGCTGAAGAAGTTCGGACACACGGTGGAGTACACCGAAGGTCTGATCGGCGGTACCGCGATCCACAAGACTGGCAAGCCGCTCCCCGAAGACACGATGAAGAAAGCGCTGGCGGCCGACGCAACGCTGATGGGCGCCGTGGGATTGCCGGAGTTCGACAATACTCCTCCTTCGCAACGTCCGGAGCGCGGATTGCTCGACCTGCGCGGCGGGATGGAAGTGTTCGCGAATCTGCGTCCGGTAAAGGCGTGGCCGTCGTTGATCGAATCTTCGCCACTGAAGAATCATTTAGTGGAAGGCGTGGATCTGCTGATCGTGCGCGAGCTCACGGGCGGCCTGTATTTCGGCACGCCGCGCGGCATCGTGTGGGATACGGAACACGGCGGCGCGGGCGATCGTGCGTACAACACGATGAATTATTCGCGCTTGGAAATCTCGCGCATTGCGCGAATGGCGTTCAAGTTCGCGCGTCAGCGCCGCAAACATTTGACGAGCGTGGATAAGCCAAACGTACTGGAATGCTCGCAGCTGTGGCGGAAAGTTGTGACGGAGATCGGCGCGGAATTCCCGGATGTCGAACTAGAACACATGCTGGTCGACACGTGCGCGATGCAGCTGGTGCTGAATCCCAAACGCTTCGACGTAATCCTCACCGAGAACATGTTCGGCGACATTCTGAGCGACGAAGGAGCGGTGCTGGCCGGATCGATCGGCATGCTGCCCTCGGCATCGCTCGGCGAGAAGAAAGGTTTGTACGAGCCGGTGCACGGATCGGCGCCGGACATCGCGGGCCAGAACAAGGCAAATCCGCTCGGCGCGATTGGATCGGCTGCGGCGATGCTGGAGTATTCGTTCGGGCTCGTGAAAGAAGCGGCGGCGATCAACGCAGCCGTCAGCAAAGTTCTGGATGCGGGACAGGTCACCGCGGATTTGAAACCGAAGGGCAAGCCATTGACGACTTCTGAAGTTGGCAAGGCAGTGAGTGAGGCATTATGAGCGGCAACGCGAAAGCACGCACCATCGTCGACAAGATTTGGGACAACCACGTTGTGGCGCAGCAGGCCGGCGCTCCGGCGCTGATCTTCATCGATCTGCACTTGTGCCATGAAGTGACGTCTCCGCAGGCATTTTCCATGCTGCGCGAGCGCGGCCTCAAAGTGCGCCGTCCGGATTTGACCATCGCTACGATGGATCACTCTACGCCGACCACGTCGCGCGATCTTCCGATTGTGGATACGATCGCGGCAGCGCAGATCGCGCAGATGGAGACGAACTGTAAAGAGTTCGGGCTGCGCCTGTACAATCGCATGAGCGATCACCAGGGCATCGTGCACGTCATCGGACCGGAGCAGGGTTTGACACAGCCCGGCATGACGATTGTTTGCGGCGATAGCCACACGGCGACGCATGGCGCATTCGGCGCACTGGCATTCGGCATCGGCACCAGCCAGGTCGGGCACGTCCTGGCCTCGCAATGCTTGCTGCAGACTCCGTCGCAAGCGTACGAAATCCGCGTCGATGGACAACTGAAGCCGGGAGTCACGGCGAAGGACATCATCCTCGCGGTGATCGCAAAGATCGGCATTGGCGGCGGCACGGGCTGCGTATTCGAATATACGGGATCGGCCATTCGCTCTCTTTCGATGGAAGAGCGCATGACGATCTGCAACATGTCGATCGAAGGCGGCGCACGCGCAGGCCTGGTCGCGCCCGATGACACGACTTACCAATATTTAGCCGGACGCGAGTTCGCGCCGAAGGGCAAAGCGTGGGACGATGCCGTTGCTCGCTGGAAGCAATTGCCGACGGACCCGGGCGCAACGTACGCCAAGCAACTGGTGCTGGACGCGAACACGCTCGAGCCGATGGTCACGTTTGGAACGAATCCGGGCATGGGCATGTCGATCTCCGGATCGATTCCGACGCCTGCGGCCACAACGGATCCCATCGAACGCTCGGATCTGGAAAAGGCTCTCAAGTACATGGCTCTGGAGCCGGGCAAGCCGCTCGCAGGACATCCCATCGACGTGGTGTTTATCGGAAGCTGCACGAATTCTCGCATCTCCGATCTGCTCGCCGCTGCCGCCGTGATGAAGGGCCGCAAGGTGAATCCGAAAGTTCGGATGCTGGTGGTTCCCGGGTCGCAGCAAGTTCGCAAGCAGGCGATTGCCGAAGGCCTCGACGAAATCTTCCGCGCGTCGGGCGCGGAGTTCCGCGAAGCAGGTTGCTCCATGTGCCTGGCGATGAATGGCGATCAATTGGAGCCCGGGCAATACAGCGTGTCTACAAGTAATCGCAACTTCGAAGGCCGTCAGGGCAAGGGTGGGCGTACGTTCCTGGCCAGTCCGTTGACAGCGGCAGCATCGGCCATCGCGGGCGCAGTCGCTGATCCTCGTAAATTAGCGTAAGGGAGAACATCATGAAGATCGACATCATTGAAAGCAAAACCGTTGTGATTCCTGTCGAGAACATCGACACGGACCAGATCATTCCCGCGCGCTACTTGAAAACAACCTCGATGGAGGGCCTGGGAGACGGGCTATTCTACGACTGGCGCTACAATCCAGACGGATCGCCGAAGGCCGATTTTCCGCTGAATCAGCCCGCCGCGAAAGAAGCGCATATCCTCGTCGTCGGTGACAACTTCGGCTGCGGCAGCTCCCGCGAACATGCGCCGTGGGCTTTAACGCAGTTCGGCATTCGCGCCGTGATCAGCACCTCGTTCGCCGATATTTTCCGCGGCAACTCATTGAAGAACGGCTTGCTTCCGGTGATCGTTCCCGCTGATGTGCACGCGGAATTACTCAAGTGGCCGGGCATCGTATTGAAGATCGACCTGGCTTCGCAGAAGGTGTTTCTCCCCGGCGGACGCTCGGTAGAATTTCCGATCGACGCGTTTTCGAAGAACTGTTTGCTGAATGGCGTGGACGAACTGGGATACATGCTCAATCAAGAAGCGGCCATCGCCGCTTACGAAGCCAAGCGTCAGGATTCGGTCAACACACTCGCCTAAAACAGTTCGGCATTTTTCATATGCGCGGTGAGCGGTTGCTCATCGCGCATTCTTTTTTTCCTCTGCCTTTTGAACGACGTGCCGTGTTGCGAGCACACCCGCGCAGATTTTTCCATGCGATGGAATAGGCATGAAGAAACTCATCCGCGAAATTCTCGACGACCTGAACAAGAAGCCGCTCCCTCCGCTGCCGACGGACCTCGAAAATCAGATTCTGTCCGAAGATCCCGCTGAACGTGTCCGCCAGTTGGACCAACAAGCGTTCGAGCAACAGAAGCTCAGCTAATTGACGTTTTCCGGCACGGTGGTTGTCCCGGTGAAGACTTACCAAGGATCGCGCTACGGCGAGCACCCGTAGCCGATGGCAAGTTCGTAGGGCGGCCCGCCGCAGATTCAAACGCGAGCACGGCGAACGCGATCGCTTCCTTCGCGTCGGGATCGATGCCGAATTCTGCGCTGGTTGCGAGCGGCATTGCATCCAAGTGGATCGCGAGGCGTTTCATCAGCCATCGATTGTGAACACCTCCACCGGAGGCAATCACCTGAGTACGCGAGAAATCGGCGGCCAGCCGCAGGCCGTGCGCAATTGACGCGGCTGTGAATTCCGTGGCAGTCGCGATCAAATCTGGCAACGATATTCCCGTGGCAATTAAGCCGGCAACAAATTGTTGCCCAAAGCGCTCACGGCCAGTGGACTTCGGAGGCTTCTCATGGAGATACGGATCCTGCAACATGGACTGCAGCAAACGTTCGTGGACAACGCCGCTCCGTGCGACGGCGCCGTTGCGATCGTACACCCGCTTGCCATCGGTCAGGTGCCGAATCAGCGCATCGATCACCATATTGCCGGGGCCTGTGTCGAAGGCAATGACATCTTCTGGAATAGCGCGAGGCGGAATCACTGTGATGTTCGCGATTCCGCCAATGTTTAACGCGACCCGCCCTTCACGCGCATCGCTAAATAGCAAGTAATCCACGTAGGGAACAAGCGGTGCTCCCTGCCCTCCTGCGGCGATGTCGCGCTCGCGGAAATTAGAAATCGTGCGAACTCCGGTTCGTTCCGCAACAACTGCCGCTTCACCAATCTGCAAGGTACTGGCCACGCGGTGGTTCAAATATTCAATCGGCGCACCCTCGTGGAAAATCGTTTGCCCATGCAGGCCGATGAGTTCCGGCTTGTACTTGCGCGACGCTCGCTGGACAGCGTCCGCGTAGAGCTCGCCAAGCAAGAAATGCAGGCGGGCAATGGACGCGGTGTGCGTCATCGTGTTCGAAACCGCGAGGAGCGCCTCGCGAACTGGTTTCGGATACGGATCCGAGCGAAACGCTAAAGGCTCAATGCGGAGGCGTCCGCGCTCGCGGTGGAGATCGACAATCGCGACGTCGATGCCGTCCAGCGATGTTCCGCTCATGACGCCGGCAACGATCATGATCTTTTCAGGTCCTGCTGCAATTCGTGGAGCAATTGCAATGCCTCAATAGGACGAAGTTCATCGACGTTGAGTCGACGAATGCGCTCGGCAATGTTTCCGTTGACGGGCTCGAACAATTGAATCTGCATCGCGCCGGGCGCCGCGCCGGCGAGTTCTTCGGTAACCGTGTGCTCCGCGGATTCATGCGTCGCAAGGATTTGGCGAGCTCGTTCAATCACGCTCATCGGCAGCGCCGCAAGCCGTGCCACTTCGATACCGTAGCTGCGGTCCGCCGCGCCAGGCTCGACGCGACGCAGGAACAAAATCTGATCGCCGGACTCCTTCACGGAAACATGGAGATTCCGCACGCCTTCTAACTGCTGGGCCAGCTCCGTGAGTTCGTGATAGTGAGTGGCGAATAGCGTATTGGCGCGGATGTTGCGGTGAATATGTTCCACAACGGCCCACGCGAGTGCCAGCCCATCATAGGTGGACGTCCCACGCCCAATTTCGTCGAGGATGATCAGGCTGCGCGACGTCGCGGTGTTGAGAATCACGGCGGTTTCCGTCATCTCCACCATAAACGTGGAACGTCCACGCGCAAGATTATCGGCAGCGCCAATGCGAGTGAAGACGCGGTCGACGATCGGCAACAAAGCGGAATCGGCGGGGATGAACGATCCGGACTGTGCGAGGATCGCGAGCAGAGCCGCCTGCCGCAGATACGTAGACTTACCGCCCATGTTGGGTCCGGTGATCACAGAGATGAATTCCGTCTCGGGATGAAAGTAAAGATCGTTGGGGATGAAACGCTGCGCGTCCCGTTCGGCAAGCTTCTCGATGACGGGATGACGACCGGCAACCACGCGCATCTCTCCCTCGGAGAAGCTCGGCCTGACATAGCGATTTTCGGCAGCCACATCTGCGAGCGCGACCGTGACATCGAGTTCCGCAATCGCGGAAGCTGTCGCTTTGATGCGCTGCGCGTGTGCGACTGCAAGGACACGAAGCTGCTCGAACAGTTCGCGCCCCAGAGTGAGGATCTTGTCCTCCGCTTCGAGGATCTTGCCTTCCAGTTCCTTGAGCTCGGGAGTAGTGTAACGCTCCGCGTTGACTAGAGTCTGCTTGCGCTCGTAATCGGCAGGCGCGAG
This sequence comes from uncultured Acidobacteriia bacterium, assembly GCA_903892565.1. GTDB lineage: Bacteria > Acidobacteriota > Terriglobia > Bryobacterales > Bryobacteraceae > Palsa-187. The sequence goes on along the minus strand of CAITIX010000022.1, from coordinate 17,687 downwards.
ATGCTGATTGGCCTTCGAGATCTCAATGTAGTAGCCGAAGACGTTATTGAAGCGAATCTTCAATGACGCGATGTTGGTACGCGTGCGCTCGCGTTGTTCAATCTGTGCAAGATATGTCTTGCTATTGCGGGAAATATCGCGAAGTTCATCGAGCCGCGGATCCACACCATCGCGGATGACTCCTCCGTCCGATAGATTCACCGGCGGCTCATCGGCAAGTGTATGCAGGATAGGATCGCGAACCTCGGCAATTTCATCCAACCGCGTGTCGAGATCGCGAAGGCGTGAAGCTTTCGCTTCGCTGAGACGCTTCTTGAGAGCGGGAATGATAGCGAGCGAGCGGGCGAGCGCCGCGACGTCGCGGGGCCCGGCACTAGCAACACTGATGCGAGAGAGCAGGCGCTCCAAATCAAGGATCGCTGCGAGTTCCTTGCCGAGTTCGGTGCGTCCAATCGTTGCGGCGTGCAGTTCGGCCACGGCGTCGAGCCGCGCGTTGATCTCCACAACATCCATGGACGGAGCCAGAAGGCGGCGACGCAGCATCCGCCCCCCCATGCCCGTTCGAGTGCGATCCAGCACCGAAAGCAGTGTGGACTCCTTCGATTCGCCGGCAAAGAGAGGCTCGACCAGCTCCAGGTTTCGCACCGTGGTGGCATCCAGCACCATACCCTCGGCGCGATCGTAGAATGCGGGGCGTTCGAGATGATCGACCGACGCTTTCTGCGTCTCCCGCACGTAATGCAGCAAGGCGGACGAGGCGCCGATGGCGAGAGGTCGCCCTTCGAGGCCGCAGCCGTCGAGCGAAAGTAACCTGAAGTGATCGCACAAACTGCGCGCGGCATAATCCGTGCCGAAGATCCAATCTTCGACATCCGTGCGGAGGCACGAGAATTTCTGAGTGCTCACAGCGGGAAGCAACACCTCTCGAACATTGAGAGTTTCGAGCGCGGCAGGAACGTCCGCCAGATCCATTTCCGTAGCTCGAAATTCCCCGGTCGTTACGTCCGTGTAAGCGAAGCCTGCGCGATTGGCCGACGGCGGATTCATGGATGAAGAGCTGGGCATGACCGCCGCCAGGAAATTATTCTCGTGCGAGCGCAGCAGGGACGCGTTCATCGTGGTGCCGGGAGTCACAATGCGCGTGACTTCGCGCTTTACGAGTTTCGTGGCGGCCGACGGCGCCTCCATCTGCTCGCAGATCGCGACGCGGTAGCCTTTTTGCGTGAGCCGCGCGATGTAATTTTCGGCAGAATGATACGGAACGCCGCACATCGGAATGGGCTGGCCTTTTTCTTTGTTGCGGGCGGTCAGCGTGATCTCAAGCTCACGGGCGGCGGTGACGGCGTCTTCGTAGAAGAGCTCGTAAAAATCCCCGAGCCGGAACATCAGTAACGTATTCGGCACTTGTTGCTTGATGCCGTGGTACTGACGCATGAGCGGCGTGCTGGGGGTAGAAGACTCAGATGACATGGAAAAGTTCTATTATCCCGCAGCAAAGACCTGCATCCGAAGTCACTGCTGGATTGCGTTGCGGGGTGCCGGTGCGTCTTCGTAAATCTCGGCGTCCTTTTTGCTGATCAACAAGCGAGGCAACAGGAAGATCAATGGCACGGCGATGAGTGTGGTCAAGCTGTTTGCGACAACAAGGCTATTGAATGAGACATGAAACGCGTCCATGAGTTTCGCCCCCAGCCAGTCGGTGCCGCCCAGCGCGAGATTGCGGACACTCATCATCAAAGAAAATCCCATACCTTCACTGCCTTTAGGAGTGGCGCGAATGGCGAGGTCCATCAGCGCGAGTTCGGCGAGGTTATAGCCGAAGCCGTTAAACCCGTCGATAAACTGCGCACGCCCGAAGGAAGTGTAAAACATGTAGCCAAGGTTTAAAACGGTGGCGACAATGAGAGATCCAAAAAGCAACGTACGAAGACCGATGCGCCGGCAGACGAAGCCATACGCAACAGAGGCGATTACGCCGCAAACGCTCGCGACCAATTGCAAATAGCCCTGCACCTCGGTACTCATGTGCAGTTCGTTCTGCTGTTTGTAGAAAAGAGCCGTGCTCAAGCCAGGGGCGATATAAAAGAGCGCCATCAGCCCGGCGGCAGCCCACATGGTCTTGGCCGCAGCAATATTGCGCAGCTGCTGGCCGGCGTTGGCGAGAAGCTGATCGGAATCGATCTTGATGCGCTTCTCGTGCAAGAAAAGCATCGTCACTGGGACAAGCAGGAACATGACGCCACCGCAGGCGGCGGCCGTCCATCCGAAAGCAACACTGGCAAGATATCCCGCTGCGGGCCCGGCGATAAACGTTGAAAGATTTTGTACGGTGTTGCGAACGGCGGTAAGACGTCCGGAACCGGACGTAGCCTGCGCGACTTCCACCATATAGCCACCGACAACCGTGCTCGCGATCACCATGAAGGTATTGATCACGATGGCCACCCACAGCAGCTTGTTGTATTCGTGTGGTGTGAAGGCAAGCCCAATCCAACAAAAAACAGCCAAGATGGAGCTTGCGAAAATATAGCTCCGCCGGCGGCTACCGAACAATGGGAATGCGTCCGTTACGATTCCAGCAAGGGGCTTGAAGTACCAGGCGAGCGTCGCCCAGAAAAAAAAGGCTGCGTTTGCCGCTCGATCCGCATGCAGTTCGTTCTTCAAGAGATTCTGGATGGGAATACGGGCCAGAACCGACGTCTGCGCAAGCGTGGTCGACAAAACGCCGACGATGATGATGATCGCAGCGTGGGTGAGGGCCTTGCCGCTATGCTGTGGCGTTTCGACCGCCGTATTGGATGCCGTCACGCGTAAATGCCTCGTAGTTTAATCGCAAACGCCACGCGATCGAGCGCCAGCATGTAGGCCGCCGTGCGATTGTCGACCTTGTGTTTCTCCGCATACGCGACGACGTCGTTGAAGCTGCCGATCATGATTTCCTGCAGTCGTTCGTTCACAAGTTGCTCGTTCCAGAAGTAGCCCTGGCGATCCTGTACCCATTCAAAATACGAGACCGTCACACCACCGGCGTTGGCAAGAATGTCTGGGATGACGAAAATGCCTTTGTCGCGCAAGATGGAATCCGCGGCGGCAGTCGTGGGGCCGTTCGCCCCTTCGCAGAGAATTTTCGCGCGAATCTTCGACGCGTTGTGCGAGGTGATGACGTTTTCTTTTGCGGCAGGCAGAAGAACGTCGGTCTCCATGAAGAATGCTTCCTCGCGATCGATGTTCTCACCGCCCGCGAAATCGAGGATCGAGCCGGTCTCTTTGCGATGTTTTGCGAGAGCTTTGATATCAAGACCTTTGTCGTTGTGGACGGCCCCGTCCCATTCGACAAGCGCGATGATTTTGAATCCGGCGTTTGCCATCAGGTTCGCGGCCATGCCTCCGACGTTGCCGAAGCCTTGAATAACGACGCTCGCGGTGGAGCGATCCAGGCCGAAGCGGCGCAGCGCTTGTTCCGTGACGATCATGCAGCCGCGTCCGGTGGCTTCGGGGCGTCCACGAGAGCCGCCCAGATCGATAGGCTTCCCTGTGACCACGGCGGTTTGCGTGTGGCCGGAGCGCATGGAATAGGTATCCATGATCCACGCCATGGTTTGCTCATTGGTATTCATGTCGGGCGCGGGGACGTCAACTTCAGGCCCGATGAATTCGAAAATCTGCGACGTATAGCGGCGAGTCATGCGTTCCAATTCGCCGGGCGAAAGAATGAGTGGATCGCAAATGATACCGCCTTTGCCACCGCCAAATGGAATGTTCGTGACGGCGCACTTCCACGTCATCCAAGATGCGAGCGCGCGCACTTCGTCGAGCGAAACATCGGGCGCGTAGCGAATACCGCCCTTGGCCGGGCCGCGCGCGATGGAATGCTGCACGCGATATCCGGTGAAGACTTCGATACGTCCGTCGTCAAGGAGCACAGGAATATGAACGGTCACTTCTCGCGAGGGCGAGCGGAGGACCTTCTGCATGCCGTCATCGAGTCCCAGCAATTGCGCGGCCGCATCGAAGCGGGCTTCCGCCGACAACAGTGGATTGAGTTCGGGGTCGTGCAAGTAGGGCTGGACGGGTGGGCTTTCCACGAGCATGGTGTGAGTCTCCGTAAACAATTATGGCTAAATGCGAAGCAGCGTGGACAGGTCGGGCTTTTTGCAGAAGCGTTCTATGATGGACTCGTGGGGGCACTCGTGGGGCGAACTCTGATTATCTTCGGACTGGTGCTCGTCGCGGTGGGCGTTCTTGTGGTCCTGGGAGAAAAGCTGCCGATCAAACTAGGGCGCCTGCCCGGGGACATCGTCATCCGCGGCAAGAATAGCGTGTTCTATTTTCCTGTCGTGACCAGCCTGCTGTTGAGTGCCGCTCTTTCGCTCGCGATGTGGCTCTTCAATCGTCGATAAAACATCCGCCGTTAATACAGAAAGGGCGACTCTTGCGAGCCGCCCCTTCCGAACATTATTTCTATCGCTGAAGCAAACCGCGCCGTTATTCTTCGGGCGCTTCGCCTTCGCCGTGCTGACCCTGACGGAGTTGATTGAGGCGTTCTTCGCGGCGCTTGGCACGCTCTGCAGCGCGCTTCACGAGCTCCGAACCAACCAGTTCCAGCATGGCCTGCTCCGCGCCATCGCCCTTGCGCCAGCCGAGCTTCACGACGCGCGTGTAACCGCCGGGACGCTGTCCGAAGCGGGTTCCGAGCTTATCGAAAAGCTTCTTCACCGCAGCGGGCGTTTCGAGGAAGGCCGCAGCCTGACGACGCGCATGAAGCGTATCGCGCTTGGCCAAAGTGATCATCTTCTCCACGAGCGGCTTCGCGGCTTTCGCCTTGGGCACGGTGGTGATGATGCGTTCCTGCTCAATGACGCTGGTAACCAAGCCCTTGAGCAGGGAGTTGCGCGAGCCTGCGTCGCGCTTGAGTTTATAACCGGATCTCTTATGTCGCATGATATTTCCTTGGCGGAGACTACAGCTGTGCGCCGTTCTCCTCTTCGCCTTCTTCGTCGTCTCCGCCGCTGAGGTCCACGGCAATCGGAGTTCCGATCGAGGCCGGTGCACCGCTCGGTGAAACCAAGCGACCCTGCCCATCGAACTTCATTCCGAACGTCAGGCCAAGGCTGGCCAGGATTTCTTTAATTTCGTTCAGCGACTTGCGGCCGAAGTTCTTGGTCCGCAGCATTTCGGCTTCGGACTTCTGCACCAGGTCGCCAATCGACTGAATGTTGGCGTTCTTCAAGCAGTTGTAAGAACGAACGCTGAGCTCGAGCTCTTCGACCGAGCGATTGAGCACTTCGTTCATCTGGCTCAGTGCGCGCTCTGCCGGCTCTTCCGTCTGCTCCGCCACTTCTTCGAAGTTGATGAAGATGGCCATGTGGTCCTTCACGAGCTTCGCAGCCTGCCCGATGGCATCGGCCGGCGAAATGGCGCCGTTGGTCCACACTTCGATGGTGAGCTTGTCGTAATCGGTCATCTGACCGAGACGCGCGGCTTCCACCGAGAAATTCACTTTGCGCACCGGCGAGTGAACCGAGTCGATCGGAATGTAGCCGACCGCCAGATCCTCTTCCGTGTTGCGTTCGGCGGAGACATAACCGCGGCCGCTCTTCAGGCGCATTTCAATATTGAGCTTGCCGCCTTCGCCGACCGTGGCGATGTGCATGTTGCGATCGAGAACTTCGATATCGTGATCGCACTCGATCTGTCCGCTGAGCACTTCGCCCGCGCCGTCCACCTTCACGCGAACCGTACGCACGCCCTCTTCACGCATCATGAAGGGAACCTGCTTCAGGTTGAGAATGATGTCCGTGGCGTCTTCCGTGACGCCCGGGATGGGGCTGAATTCGTGCGCCACGCCTTCGATCCGCACCGCAGTAATCGCGGCACCTTCGATGGAGCTGAGAAGCACGCGACGGAGAGCGGTTCCAACCGTGGAACCGAATCCACGCTCGAACGGCTGGGCCGTAAACATGCCATAGCGATCCGTGAGCGTTTCCGTATTAGCGACTAACCGCTTGGGTTTCTGGAATCCCTTAAACATAAGTGATGAACTCCTTTCGCGAACGGACTACTTCGAATACAACTCGACGATGAGCTGTTCGTTCAACTGGATCTGGACGAGATCCTCGCGTTTGGCCTGCGCAATAACACGGCCCTTGAGGTTTTCACGATCCACTTCGAGCCAAGCAGGGCTGGGCGTGTGGGCCGTCGCTTCGAGCGCGTGTAAAATCGTGGGATTCTTCTTGCTGCCTTCGGCCACTTCGATCTCGTCATTCGGCTTCACGAGGAACGATGAAATGTCCACGCGGTGGCCGTTGACTTTGATGTGACCGTGACGCACCAACTGACGGGACTGGGCGCGCGAGGTACCGATACCCATGCGGTAAATCGTGTTGTCCAAGCGGCGTTCCAACATGTTCAACATGTTGTCGCCGGTGATGCCCTTCATCCCGCTGGCTTTTTCGAACAGGTTGCGGAACTGGCCTTCCAGGATCTGATAGTAGCGGCGAGCCTTCTGCTTTTCACGGAGTTGCAGGCCATAGCCCACAATCTTCGGCTTGCGCGCCGTGGGGCCATGCTGGCCGGGAGCAAAGTTGCGCTTTTCGACCGCGCACTTGTCGGTGTGGCAGCGCTCACCCTTCAAAAACAGTTTCATGCCCTCGCGCCGGCATTGACGGCACACGGGACCAATATAACGAGCCAAATCGAACCTCCTACTTTCTGGGGCCGGGTCAGAAACCAACGGCCGGTTGTTCAAAGGTGCAGTTTACGGGCGCTCTAGCGCCTTTCGTCCTGCTTTACTTCTCTTTACTTCTCAATTACAACAATCAACTACAAACTCGAAACATCAGACGCGGCGCTTTTTGGGCGGGCGGCAACCGTTGTGCGGGATCGGCGTACGATCCTTGATGGTGCGCACATCGAGGCCGGCCGTCGACAACGCACGAACCGCTGACTCGCGACCTGCGCCAGGACCGCTTACCGCGACGCTGACCGTCCGCAAGCCGGATTCCTTGGCCTTATTCGCGGCCGTCAACGACGCCTGCTGCGCTGCGAAGGGAGTTCCCTTACGCGAACCGCGGAAGCCGAGCGAGCCGGAACTGGACCACGCGATGGTGTTGCCCATCGGATCGGAAATCGTGACGATGGTGTTGTTGAAAGACGCCTGCACGTGGACGACGCCCACAGGTACGTTGCGCTTCTCTTTTTTCTTGAAGGCTTTTTTCTTGCCGGCTTTGGCCGGAGCTTTGGTTGCCATATAGTTTTTCTAAGACCGCTTCCCCGACTAGGTTTTTGCCGACGCTTTCTTCTTGTTGGCCACAGTTCCGCGACGCGGTCCCTTGCGGGTACGCGAGTTGGTGTGGGTCCGCTGGCCGCGCACAGGAAGTCCACGACGGTGGCGGAGTCCACGATAGGCGCCCATTTCGATGAGACGCTTAATGTTCATCGAGATTTCTTTGCGCAGATCGCCTTCGACCGAGCCTTCGGCTTCCAGGATCAGACGAATGCGATTGATCTCGTCTTCGGTCAGTTCCGCGATCTTCTTATCCGGATTAATGCCGGCGCGGTGGCACAGCGACTTGCTGCGTGTTCGCCCGATGCCATAAATATAGGTGAGACCGATTTCGGTCCGCTTCTTCGCCGGTAAATCGACGCCTGCTAATCGTGCCATTGTTCTTAGCTTCCTTATAAAGCCGCCGCTGACGCGACTAGCCTTGCCTCTGCTTATGCTTCGGATTTGTGCAGATCACGCGCACCACGCCTTCGCGGTGGATCACCTTGCACTTGTCGCAAATCTTTTTTACCGACGCTCGAACCTTCATAAAATCCTTCTTTCGGCCTTTGCCGGCTGACGCACCCTGTGGCCGCCCGCCGCTACTTCAGCAACTCTACGATCCTGCCTCGCGTCCGGTCGTGCGGTGAAAGCTCCACACGGACCTTATCTCCCGGCCGCAATCTCTCAAAATTCCTGACGCCCGCGCCCGCCGCGTGCGCAATGACCAAATCCTCGTTGGCCAGCTTCAGCCGGTAAGCCGCGCTCGGAAGCAAATCTACAACGACCGCTTCTTCTGCCCCGCTCTTCACAGCCACATCAACCTACTACTCTCGGCCCCTAGGGCCTCGTCACCTAATAACTCTCGGCCCTAGGGCCTCGTTAGGACCCACGGCCCGTTGGCCGTCACAGCCACCGTATGCTCGAAGTGCGCCGAGTAGCGGCCATCTTCGGTCACCGCAGTCCACTTATCCGCCTTCACCCGGCTGCCCGGCTTTCCAGCGTTCACCATGGGCTCGATCGCCAGCACCATGCCTTCTTTCAATCGCGGATTTTCATTCCGGCGATCGATGTAGTTTGGGACCTGGGGTTCTTCGTGCATCTGTGTTCCGATGCCGTGCCCCACAAACTCCCTCACCACCGTAAAACCGTTCGTCGTCACATGGCGTTCGACCGTACCGCAGACATCGAACAACCGGTTGCCCGGCCGCATCTGCTCGATCGCCAACTCCAGCGACTCGCGGGTCACATCGATCAGCTTCTGCGTTTCCGCGGAAATTTCGCCGATCGGCACCGTAATCGCCGAATCACCGTAATACCCTTGCAGCTGAACGCCCGTATCGATCGACACGATATCGCCCGGCTTTAGAACTCGTTTCGCCGAGGGCATCCCATGAACGATTTCCTCGTTCACCGAGGTGCACAGCACGTAAGGATATTTCGATCCCGCCGCCGCGCTCTCGTAGCCTTTAAACGCCGGACGAGCCCCCGCATCCGTAATCAACTTCTCGGCGACGACCTCCAAATCCTGGGTCGTAACGCCTTCCTTCACCAAGCCCTTCAGAACCTGGAGTACTTCATAAACCAGCAACCCGGCGGCTCGCATTTTTTCGAGCTCCGAAAGACTTTTACGCACGATCATGTGCGCTCAAGCTCCCTGACCAGAACTGCTGAGAAATTTTCTCACCGAAGCCACCACACCCTCGGAAATCTTTTCGGGACCACCCGGAGCGTCACCATCCACATCCAGGCAAGCATAACCCGCTTCCACACAAAACGCTAGAACAGGGGCGGTCTGGTTGTCATAATTCTGCAACCGTTGCCGCACAACCTCGGGACGATCATCATCCCGAATCGCGACATCCGCACCATCTGCGCTGCACTTCATAACCGGCAACCCGGCTTCCGTCGCGCCGTAAACCGTTTTGCAGACAGGACATTGACGGCGGACCGCAAGCCTATCCACAATAACATTGTAATCCACTTTCAAGTGGACCACCAAAACCCTCACGCCGCGCTCGTTCAGCATCTGGCTGACGATCTTGGCCTGATTCACCGTCCTCGGATATCCATCCAGGATGAATCCCTGTGCGCAATCCGGACGACCAATTCGCTCGGCAACCAAAGCGTTCACGATTTCATCGGACACCAAAGCGCCCGACGCGAGAATCGCCTTTACCTTCTGCCCCAGTTCATCGCCACGCTGGACGCTTTCCCGAAGCATGTCTCCGGTGGAAATGTGAGCCAGCGAAAGAGCCTTATTTAACAGCTTCGCTTGGGTCCCTTTACCCGACCCGGGCGCACCAAACAAAACCAGACAAACCTGACTCATCTCCAGCGGAATCCTCTGGTCAAACGCTGGAGCGGCGACCGCGAATACGGCCCGCCCGTGGCGTAAATCCTTCGTAATGGCGCATGATCAACTGCGCTTCAATCTGGTTCACGGTATCCATGGCAACGCCCACCACAATCAAAAGGCTCGTGCCGCCGAAGTAGAAATTCACACCCAAGCCATCCAACAGGAAGCGCGGGAAATTCGCGTCGATCCAGTTTCCGATTCCCGGCAAACGTTGCAGCTTAATACCCGAGATCATGATCTGCGGCAGGAGCGAGAGAATCGCCAAGTACAGACCGCCGACCACCGTGATCCGGGTCAGGATCTTATTCATGTAATCCGCCGTGTTCTTGCCAGGACGAATACCCGGAATGAATCCGCCGTACTTACGCATATTGTCGGCCGCTTCGTTCGGGTTGAAAATGATCGATACGTAGAAGAAGCAGAAGAAGATGATCAGCGCGGTGTAGAGAAGATAATACAGCGGCTGCGCGCCACCGATCGCCCCGAGCATGTTGCTCAGCACCGGAGAATCCTTCACGAATTGAACTTGCGTCAGCGTCTGCGGGAAGGCCAGCAGCGAACTTGCGAAAATTACCGGAATCACGCCGCCCGCGTTCACCTTCAACGGCAGGTGCGTGGATTGGCCGCCCATCATGCGGCGTCCCACAATGCGCTTGGCATACTGAACCGGAATGCGGCGCTCGCCACGCTCCACCAAAACGATGAAGCCCACCACGAACACCATCATGACCAGAATCACGAGCACCTGGAAGATATTCCAATCGCCCGTCTGCACCTTGGTCACGATTTCGTAAATCGCATTCGGCAGGTTTACAACGATACCCGTGAAAATGATCAGCGACATGCCATTGCCGATGCCGCGCTCAGTGATTTGCTCACCCAGCCACATGATGAACGCCGTGCCCGTCGTGAGACTGAGCATCGTCATCAGAATGAACCCAAACCCGGGATTCGTCACAAATCCCTGCTGCGCGCTTTGCAGCGCGGTCGCAATTCCGAAAGACTGCACCAGCGCCAGGATGACGGTCAAATAACGCGTCCATTGCGTGATCTTCCGGCGTCCGAGTTCGCCTTCCTTCTGGAGCTTCTCGAGCGTGGGAACAACAACAGTCAACAACTGCAAAATGATCGACGCCGTGATGTACGGCATAATGCCGAGAGCAAAGATCGTCAACCTTCTAAAGGTCCCGCCACTGAATAGATCCAGGAAGCCAAACAGCGTGCCTTGGTTCTGGCGAAAGAATTCTTCGAGGCGATTCGTGTCAATGCCCGGGGTCGGAATATGTCCGCCCAGACGATAAACCGCGAGCAGGCCGAGCGCAAACAAAAGACGCTTGCGCAGGTCCGGCACCCGAAAAACGTTTGAGATGGCTTCGAGGAATTTCATTGCCTTTTACTCCCCACGGGGAATCCGACTCCCAACTACTTCGATTCCTTCGGCCCAGCCGACTTCTTCTCGATGACGGTCGCCGTACCGCCTGCGGCCTTAATCTTTTCGAGCGCGGCTTCCGTAAAGTGGTTGGCTTGCACGGTGATCTTACGCTTCAGTTCGCCACTGCCCAGAATCTTGAGGCCGTCCTTCAGCTTGTGGATCACGCCCGCCTTCATCAACGACTGGGGCGAGAACGTGTCGCCATCGAGCGCTTCCAAAACCCCAACGTTTACGATCGCAAATTCCTTGCGGAAGATATTATTGAATCCGCGTTTTGGCAATCGGCGATGCAGCGGCATCTGGCCGCCTTCAAATCCGCGCAGACGCGAATCGCCCGAGATGGACTTGGCGCCCTTGGCGCCGCGGCCCGAGAACTTACCGCGTCCGCTTCCCATACCCTGACCGATACGCTGTTGCTTTTGTTTCTGTCCGGCGGGCGGCTTTAATTGGCTAAGATTCATATTCCTGTCTCACTTTTCCCGGCCTTGCGGCACGGGCCCTCAACACTTCAGTGCTCCGCAATCGGCGTTGCCCGAGGCCGGAGCTTCCAACTAATTCTCGACGATCGCCAACAGGTGCGGCACCTTCTTCACCATGCCACGGAAGGCCGGCGTATCGGGACGCTCCACAATGCGGTTCATCTTCTTCAGCCCCAGCGCGCGCACGATCACCTTGTGCTTCTCGGGTGTGCAGATCACGCTGCGGATCAGCTTAATTTTGATGGTTCCCGGCATAATTCTTATCCAATCTTTTCGTTCGCTTTGTTCGACCGGCTTTTAGCCAAGTTTTTCGATAGTCAAGCCGCGCAGTTCGGCGGTCTCGGCCTTGTCGCGGAGCTTTTCGAGAGCGTCGATGGTCGCCTTCACTACGTTGTGTGGATTATGCGAACCGAGCGACTTCGTCAGCACGTTCGGAATGCCCACAGCTTGAATGACCGCGCGAACCGGACCACCGGCGATCACGCCCGTTCCAGCCGGAGCCGGCTTCAACAGCACACGGCCCGCGCCAAACACGCCAACGACCGGATGTTGGATCGTCGTCGCCAACACATGCACTCGGCGCAGATTCTTCTTAGCAGCCTCAATGCCCTTCTTGATGGCCGCAGGCACTTCCTTCGCCTTACCCGTGCCAAAGCCCACGATCCTCGCGCCGGGGTCGCCCACGACCACCAGAGCCGAGAAGCTCATGTTCTTACCGCCCTTGACGACCTTGGTCACGCGGTTGATCGAAACCACCTGTTCCTTGAGGTTCAGGCTATTGGCGTCGATACGTTTCGCAATAGTTGTCGACATAGATTCCTTCTAGAACTTCAGACCGGCTTCACGAGCCGCTTCGGCCAGCGCTTTCACGCGGCCGTGATAGTGATACCCTCCGCGGTCGAACACCACGGTTTTAATGCCCTTGTCCTGCGCGCGCTCTGCCACCAGTTTCCCGATTGCGATGGCGCCGGCGATGTTGCCGCCGTTGGCGCCATTCTTTTCGAGCGAACCCGCGGCGGCAATCGTCTGCCCCTGCGAGTCGTCGATGACTTGCGCGTAAATGTGCTTCACGCTGCGGAACACCGCCAGGCGCGGACGCTCGGAGCTACCCTTAACGCGGCGGCGGATGCGCGTATGAATGCGCTGCCGGATTTGATCTTTCGAAGTCGTTGCCATAATCCTGCTTCCCTTTTACGTCGCTCTAGAACGAGCCCGTTACTTACCGGCCGCTCCCGTTTTGCCAACCTTCTTACGCAGAACTTCGCCCGTATAACGCACGCCCTTGTTTTTATACGGATCGGGCGGACGCAAGCCGCGCATCTTCGCGGCGACTTGACCGAGCATCTGACGGTCGGATCCGGTGAGAACCACGTGCGTCTGCTTGTCGACCTTCATCTCGACGCCGTCCGGCAGATAGAACTCGATTGCGTGCGAATAGCCCAGCGTGAAACTCGCAATCCGGCCCTTCATATCGCAGCGATAACCGATGCCAACGATATCCAGTTCCCGCGTGAATCCCGTCGAAACACCCTGCACGGCATTGGCGGTGAGAGCGCGCGTCAATCCATGCAGCGCGGCTTTGTCGTCGCCGTCGCGCAGAATCTCCACCACGCCATCCTTCTGCGAAATCGTGATGCCCGGCGGAACCGGAACCGTCTGCTTGCCCTTCGGCCCCTCGACTACCAACTGATCGCCAACGGTGAGTTTCACACCCTTGGGCAGCGGAATCAGCTTTTTACCTACTCGTGACATAATCTTTTGCTCCTACCGGCGGCTTCTCGCAACGCCAGCTCTACCAAACGTGGCACAGCACTTCGCCGCCCACGCCTTCTTTGCGCGCCGACGATCCCGTCATCACGCCGCGCGGCGTGGTCAGGATGTTGATTCCCAATCCGCCAAGCACGCGAGGCACTTCACGCGAGCCCACGTAAACGCGGTTGCCCGGGCGCGAAACACGCTCGATGTGCGAGATCACCGGCACGTTCGCCGGGGTGTATTTCAAATAGATACGGATCGATTTCTTCGCGCCTTCTTCGGTGAGCTTGTAGTTGGCGATGAAGCCCTCGTCCTTGAGAATCTTCGCGAGGTCGGTTTTGATCCGAGATGAGGGCACGTCCACTTTCGCGTGGCGCGCGGCTTGCGCATTACGGATGCGCGTCAACATATCGGCGATCGGATCGGATGTCGTCATTCGTTATTCCCTCCCCCTACCAACTGGCCTTCACGACGCCGGGCACTTCTCCCGCCAGCGCCAGCTTGCGGAAACAAATTCGGCACAGCTGAAACTTACGGATGAAGCCACGCGGGCGGCCGCAGCGGAAGCAGCGGTTACGATGCCGGCAGCTCAGCTTCGGCTTCTTCGCTAGCTTGGCGATGGCCAGCTTTTCGTCTCGGGCGATTTTTGCGGTAGTTGCCATGAGTTCGAATCCTTACTTGCTGAACGGCATACCCAGATGCCGCAGCAGAGACATTCCCTCGGCGTCGGACTTAGCCGTCGTCGTGATGCTAATATTCATACCCTTCGATTTCTCGACCTTGTTGTAGTCGATCTCCGGGAAAATCAATTGGTCCTTCAAGCCCAGCGTGTAGTTGCCGCGCCCGTCGAACGATTTCGTCGACACGCCGCGGAAATCGCGGACGCGAGGCAGCGCCACATTCACTAGGCGATCCAGGAATTCGTACATACGGTCGCCGCGCAACGTTACCGCGCAGCCGATCGGCATGTTCTCACGCAGCTTGAACGCCGCGATCGACTTGCGGGCTTTCGTCACCACCGGCTTTTGTCCGGAGATGGCCGTGAGCTCCGCCACCGCGCCTTCAATCAGCTTGGCGTTCTGCGTTGCTTCGCCCATGCCGACGTTCAGCGAAATCTTTTCAATCTTCGGCACCGCCATCGGGTTCGTGTAACCGAACTCCTTGGTGAGCGCCGGGATAATTTCCTTCAGATATGCTTCCTTGAGCCGTGCTGCCATAGAATCCTACTTCTTATCCAGAATCTCGCCGCCCTTTTTGGCGACGCGTACGCGTGTCTTGCCGTCCATGCGGTAGCCGACGCGCGTGGCCACTCCGCCCGAGGTCGTTACCATCACGTTTGAAATCGCGATGGAACTTTCACGTTCCGCGATTCCGCCCTTGATCTGCTTGGCGGGATTCGGACGCGTATGGCGCTTAATCATGCCCACGCCTTCGATGAGCACGCGGCCCTTCGTCGTATCGATATCGAGGACGCGTCCCGTCTTGCCCTTATCCTTGCCGGCGATCACCTTTACGGTGTCGTCCTTCTTGATCTTCACCTTGATCTTCGGGCGCGGGTCGTTCTGATGCCGTTGTTGAATTTTCGATGCCATCCGACTAGATAACCTCCGGGGCAAGTGAGACGATCTTCATGAATTTTTTGTCGCGCAGTTCACGAGCCACCGGCCCGAACACGCGCGTTCCTACCGGCTCGCCAATTTCGTTGATCAGCACGGCTGCATTCGTATCGAAGCGAATATAGGTGCCGTCCTTGCGGCGGGTTTCTTTGCGCATGCGAACCACTACGCAACGCACAACCTTCCCCTTCTTTACCGCCGAATCCGGCGCCGCCTCCTTGACACTTGCCGTGATGATGTCCCCGAGCCCAGCCTTCAGCCCCAGGTCGCCTCCGCGCGGCAGGATGCAGGCCAGTCTCCGTGCGCCGCTGTTGTCGGCGACTTCCAGAATTGTCCGCATTCCGATCATAATTCGTTCTCCTTCGCTACCCGCCCGAAAC
This sequence comes from uncultured Acidobacteriia bacterium, assembly GCA_903892565.1. Taxonomy (GTDB): domain Bacteria; phylum Acidobacteriota; class Terriglobia; order Bryobacterales; family Bryobacteraceae; genus Palsa-187. The sequence continues at coordinate 2,402 of CAITIX010000022.1, read as the reverse complement.
CCGCGCTCAGCTTACGTTCCGTAAGCCTCGCTCTTTTTCTTAGCGCTTGCCCTTTTTCTTAGTCACGCGCTTTTCGGGACCCGTTTCGATTCCAATCGAACTCAAGTCCGTCGCCACCTGCACAGCCTTGCGTAGCACTTCGCCCAGCGACCAGCGCTTCAATCGGCTCATAGGACGGCATTCGATGATCTTCACCACATCGCCGACGTTCGCCTGGCCCGTTTCGTCGTGCGCATAGAATTTCTTGCGCTTGGTGACGATTCGCTTGTACAGCGGATGCGGCACGCGACGCGTCACTTCCACCACGATCGTCTTCGCCATCTTGTTCGAAACGACGGCGCCGATCTTTTCGTTCTTCACTACCTTTTTGGTTTCCGTCATGGCCTTTTACGCCTTCGCCTTCGCCGGCTTTTTCGCCGCCGCCTTCTTCACCGCGGGCTTTGCTTCCGCCTTCTTCACTGCCGCGACCTTCTTCGCCGGAGCAGCAGCCTTCTTGGCCTTGGGCGCAACGACCGCCGGAGCTTCCGTCTTACCCAATTCGCGTTCGCGCTGCACCGTCAACAAACGGGCGCGTTCTTTCCGCAAGGTCCGCAGCTTGGTGACACCGTCGGTCTGCCCCATACGCAACTGGAACCGCAGCCGGAACATCTGCTCAGACCCATCGCGTACCTGCTTCGCCAACTCAGTGGCGTCCAGCGCTCGTGCTTTATCCGCGTTTTCCTTCATACCTGATTCCTTATGCCTCCAGCTTTACGCCGTTCCCTCGCGCGTCACGAGCTTCGTCGGCAGCGGAAGCTTCGCGGCCGCCAGGCGCATTGCCGCTGCGGCAACGTCCTTGCTTACGCCTTCCATCTCAAACAGGATCTTGCCGGGACGAACCACAGCCACCCATTGATCCGGTGCGCCTTTACCTTTACCCATTCGGGTTTCAGCCGGCTTCTTGGTGATCGGCTTGTCCGGGAACAAGCGAATCCACACCTTGCCGCCGCGCTTGATCGAACGCGTCATCGCCACACGAGCCGCTTCAATCTGGCGATCCGTGATCCAGCCGCATTCCATGACCTTCAGACCGAAATCGCCGAACGCGAGCGACGACCCGCGCCATGCCTTGCCACACATCCGACCGCGCTGCTGCTTGCGGTACTTGACCTTCTTGGGCATCAACATAAATTACTCGTTGCCCCCTGGAGTTTCATTCTTGATCGGTTCGGTCACCGGAAGAGTTGCCTCGACCTCAGGCTTCACTTCCTGCTTCCAACTCGGTGCCGTAGGCGAAGCCATCGGCGGCAGAATCGGAGCGGTACGCATTTCACCCGGTGCCGTCTGCACTGCGCCGCCGTCGGCCGAAGGAGCCTGACGAGGACCGCGGTCCCGATCACGATCCCGACGGTCGCGGTCACGCTGTGGAGGACGACGCGCTTCCGGTTCATTGCGCATGCTCTTGCGCTGGCCAGGCAGAATTTCGCCCTTGTAGACCCAGCACTTGATGCCGATAACGCCGTACGTCGTGTGTGCTTCCGTGAATCCGTAATCGATATCCGCGCGCAGCGTGTGCAGCGGAAGGCGACCTTGCAGCTGCCATTCCGTACGCGCGATTTCGGCGCCGTTCAAACGGCCCGACACGCGAACCTTGATTCCCTTGCAGCCGAAGCGCAGAGCCGAGTCGATCGCCTTACGCGTCGCACGGCGGAACGCCACGCGCTTTTCAAGCTGCAGCGCAATGGACTCGGACACCAACTGGGCGTCGAGTTCCGGCTTGTGCACTTCTTGAATGTCGATGAAAACTTCGCGCTTGGTCTTCGCCGCGAGATCGCTCTTCAGCTTCTCGATTTCGGCGCCCTTGCGGCCGATGATGATACCCGGACGCGACGTCTGAATCGTGATGCGGAGCTTGTTGCCCGGGCGATCCACTTCGATCGCGCTGATGCCGGCGGACTTCAACCGTTCGCGCAGGGCGTCCTTCAATTCCAAATCTTCGCGCAGGAGCTTTGCGTAATCCTGCTTCGCGAACCAGCGCGAACGCCACGTCTTCGTGACGCCCAGCCGGAATCCGTAGGGATGTGTCTTCTGGCCCATTTAGTTTTTCTCTCCGGCTACTAGCTTCACTCCATCGCCCACGTGCACAATGATGTGCGCCATCCTGCGTTGATAACGATACGCACGGCCCATGGGCGCCGGACGCACGCGCTTCATGCGCGGTCCTTCGTTCACGTAGCACTCGGTGACGATCAGCTTGTCGACGTCGACATCGTTGTGGCGATTCTCCGCGTTGGCGATGGCCGAGCGCAAAACCTTTTCGATCGACGGCGCAATGCGCTTGTTCGTGGTGCGCAGAATATTGATGGCGTCACCGGCCCGCTGGCCGCGGATCAGATCGATCACCAGCCGCGCCTTCTGCGGCG
>CAITIX010000021.1 GCA_903892565.1 uncultured Acidobacteriia bacterium | reverse complement strand
GGTTTTGCGTGACGTGGAACGGAACGCCGTACGACCGACCATGGTCGAACGGGCCGAGGATTGGACTTGGAACAGCCTGTGGCGTTGGTTGCATCCCACAAAACAGTAGGAGAAATCGATTCGATGGGACCGATCAGGAAAACGGCACCAGTTTCGATCAGATGGCGGGAGCCATCTGGAGGTCGGTTACGTTAGAGTTTTTTCTGCTCTTTCTTTTGAAGCAGCTCTCTCAATTTGTTTCCTTCCTCTTCTTCCTTCGTTTTCTTCCCCGTTTTTGTTTTCCTGAAGTTTCGTTTTCGGGATTCCTCGTCTTGCTCGCTCTTGGGTGGCGTTTTTAGACTGGTTCTCGTGTTCCTGTTTTGAAAAACGCCCGGGGAGAATGTCTCAAGCATTCTCCCCGGACTTCCCTTGGGAATAACACGACGACTCCCGTGGGCACCAACCACGATAAACAAGATGACCGCTGCTGTGCCAGAGTGCGACGCCCTCGAACGCGTTTGTGCTTGCGTAAAGGGTGCGAACATCGATACATCCCTCGCCAGTGGAACCAGCGTTACTGCCAGGACCCTTTTTGCCAACGCGAAGTTTCTCGATGGCAGGCCGCACGCCGACAGGCTAGGCGACGCCAGGATGCGGCGGCGAAAGCCGAGCATGCCCAAGCGGAGAGGGCGCGCCGCAGCCGAGCCAAGTCCGTGTCTCAACCAGAAAATCCCCAACGGGTTGCGTGTGCGCGTGGTCACGCAACTCAAAGTTTTTTTCGGGAATTTTATGCGGTCGACCGGGTTGCTTTGACAGTCCGGTGAGTTCGCCGAGGAACCCCGGTTGCTACTGCGGTGTGGCCTGTCGTCAGGCGGTGCGCAACGTTGAGGATCGCGAGCGAAAGTGGTTATCCCGACAGACTTTCACGGGACAACAGAAGCGGGCTTTTGAATATCGGGCCGCTCATCAGAGACGCGTTCAAGCGTCTGGTGGCAATTCTGGGCCGAGTCCTCCACCACGCCCGCGACTGTGATCCCCCCGGGCGGCGCGCCGGTCGTCACTTATCGACCGACCTCTTCGAGCACGAGTACCTTTTGATCATCCGCTTGCCGGGATCTTGTAAGAATTCCTGTTATTTCTGGAGTATACGCCATGATCCAAAAACGCATTTTGAGTCGCGATCGCGTGCGACATCCTCCCCAGACCGGGTGGTCGTGGGTTGACCGGCGTTTCGTGCGAGAACAGGCCGACCGTCTCTCGCGCGATGCTCTCCTGTTGTACTTCTTTCTGTGTGCCGTAGCCGACCAGCATGGCTTATCGTACTACGGTGACATCACACTGGCCGCGCGACTGCGACTAAGCGACACCGCCATCGCGCCAGCGCGAGAGGAACTGTTGTTGCGAGATCTCATTGCTTATCAGCCGCCGTTGACTCAAGTGCTGTCGCTACCCGCCATCGATCAGCGGCGTCCAACGCGACCGAGTCAGACGCCGCCCGGTCAGACGCCACCGGGACACGGCCTGTCGTTGATGCGGGACATTCTCAGGGAGGCGGCGGGCCTGCCTGCTTCTCACAATCCAGGCCAGGAGGGACCATGAAAGTCGCACTGTGGGCCGAAATTCGTCGTCTGTCCGAGATGGAAGAACTCTCCGCCCGTGCCATTGCTCAGAAGCTGCAGTGTTCGAGACGCACGGTCGTCGCGGCTTTGGCTCTGTCGCAACCGCCGGCCAGCAAAGCGTCTCGACGCACCAGGTTGGTTGATCCGTATGTGGACCAGATTCAGGCCCTGCTGGTCAAGCATCCGCAACTATCGGCCGTGCGGATTCACGAGGAGATCTCTCGAGGCCCCAACGGCTTTGCCGGCAGCGCGATCAGCCTGCGTCGCTACTTGCGAACCATTCGACCGACACCAGGCCGGGTCTATCAAGAGGTTCATTACGATCCCGCCCAAGCAATGCAGATCGACTGGGGAGAATGTGGCCGCGTGCAGGTCGGCTCGACATCGCGCAAGGTCTCGGTGTTTGTGGCTGTGCTCTGCTATAGCCGAATGATCTATATCGAATTCACCCTCTCGCAGCGGAAGGGGGAGTTCTACCGCAGCCTGGCCAATGCCATCACTTTTTTTGGGGGAAGTCCGCGGCAGGTGATCTTCGATAATTTGAAGACGGCCGTACTCAATGGATCGGGACGGCATGCCTGTCTGCATCCCGAGTTTCTGGCGTTGTGCGGCTACTTCTGCCTGCAACCGATCGCTTGCGAAGTGCGCGATCCCGAATCGAAGGGGATCACGGAAGCAGGAGTGCGCTACGTCAAACGTAACGCCCTGGCGGGCCGATCCGAGGAATTACAACGCTTCGAGGACTATCTGGAGTTAGCCACTTACTGGCGCGACAACATCGCCAACGTGCGATTGCATGAGACCACTCGGGAACGACCGATCGACCGATTCTCGCAGGAACGGTCGTTGCTGCGCCGGCTTCCTGAGATTCCCTTCGACACGGACGAGATCGCCTCGGCAATCGTCAGTCCGATGGCCCGCATCGAATTCGAAGGCAACCGTTACTCGATGCCGCCGCAGTTCGCGCGAAAAGCGGTCACCATTCGTGCCAATCGTGACGAGTTGCGTGTGCTCTACGAAGGCCACGAGGTGGCCCGCCACCCCCGCTGTTACGACCGGCATCAGTTGATCCTTCAACCCGCGCATCGCCTGGAGGCACTTGCCCTCCGTCAACGCGCGCAACCTGATGGGTTGGCACAGGAGTTCAATGCCTGGGGACCTGCCGCCCGCGAATTCCACCTCCAGCTTCGCCAGCGTCCAGTGAAGACGACTCTCCATCTGCGGCGACTCGTGGAACTGGCACTGGTCTATGGAAGAACCGAAGTGCTCGCAGCCCTTGCGCGGACTGTGGAACTGAAGACTTACGACGCCGCCTACGTCGAGAACCTGCTGATGGCCGAGCGCCGTCGTCGGCAACTTCCTTCGCCCACCCTCCCCACGCCTCAACGACGGGAACTGATCGAAGAGATCGAACTGGACCCCGCCGATCCCGGCTTTTACGACCGCTTCTGCCAAGAGCCCCAAGAGGACATCCATGACGAAACCTGATAACACGTCTCCTTCACAACTCGACCGTGACTTGGACCAGTTAAGGCTCCCTGAAATCGCCAAACGCTATCAGGAAATCCTGGACGACGCGGCTCGCAAAGGGAGTTCGATGCTCGAAGTCCTGGCCATCCTGATCGGCGTCGAGCGAACGGCCCGCGATCAACGAGCTCTCGAACGGCGGCTGCGCGAGGCACGGCTGCCCCTGCGAAAGACACTGGCCGAGTACAACTTCCAGTTCCCCAAACGCATTTCCAAGACTGCCATTGTGCGGTTGTTTGACTGCGACTTCATCCCGCGACACGGTTGTGCCGTCTTGATTGGCCCAACGGGAACTGGAAAGTCGCATCTGTTATCCGCATTGGGGTACGTTGCCTGTGAAAAGGGACACAGCGTACGTCACGTGCGTGTCGTGGATATGATTAATCACCTGACCACGGCTCAAATCAATGGGCTGTTGGGAAAGGCCCTGAAGTCCTATACCCGTCCCGACCTCCTCCTGCTCGATGAACTGGGTTATCTGCCCATCGACAAGCGCGGGGCCGATCTGTTGTTCCAGGTGATTGCCGCTCGTTATGAAACCGGATCGATCGTGTTGACCACGAATCGACCCTTCCGGGAATGGGGCACCCTGTTCGATGTCGACAACACTTTGGCAACGGCCTTGATCGATCGGCTGATGCATCACGGGGAGGCACTCGTCATCAAAGGAGAGAGCTATCGAATGAAAGATAAACCGTTCGACCCGCCCAGCGAGTGACCGTCGTTCTCTGCATTGCACCGGCGGCAGTGACATTCCACGCCTTCGAGTCCGCCTGCCGTGATCCGTATCGGATACCCAGTCCACCCTGGAACTTCTCCGCACTCCGAAGAGGTTCCAGCGGCCGGTTCTTTCGTCTGCGCGTTCCCAGCAGCCCCAGGCTCTGATCATGATCCGCCGACCTCCCCAATTCCCCGGGAGTTGTTCGGACAATCTCGACATCCTGTCGCGGCTCTCGGCTAACCGTGACATCCAATCGGCGGTGGTCCCGTACCTCACGACCAACTCCGCAGCGTGAATTCCCGAAACATCGGGACTCTTCCCTCGGCGATGCAACAAACTGCGTCACCCCAAATCACCGACCAAATCCATCACTCCGCGTTTTCAATAAAACACGTGACGAGCAAGCTCCCGCACGCACTGACACAGAGCACAGCCCCGCCAAAGTCAAAATGGTGCCGTCTCTATGACCGAAACTGGCTCCATTTTTCTGATCGGTCCCAGCCCAAACTGATAGCCTGAAAAAACACCCCCCTCCTTTCGATACGACCAATAAACGTCTTGTCGGGATGCTGCACCACCTGCCAACGTTTCGGCGAACATTGGTGGAGTCAGGCAATGGTCATGAATCGGCTCGACCTGAGAAACGACCGACGATGCGCTGTAATGAAGTTATTTTCGGAGGAATTTTATTTCTTACCAGGGGCGTTCCGGCATTTTGTTGTCTGCGATCGCCTC
>CAITIX010000020.1 GCA_903892565.1 uncultured Acidobacteriia bacterium | reverse complement strand
TGGAGGCCACGTCGGTCAGTGTGATCGAAGCCAACATCGATGATTCCAGTCCACAGGTGTTGGGCTATACGCTGGAACGTCTGATGCACGCAGGCGCGCTCGACGCGTCGTTCTCACCGCTGCAGATGAAGAAGAATCGCCCGGGCGCGTTGTTGCGCGTGATCGCGCGGCCGCAGGATCAGGAAGCGCTCGCGCAGATCGTGTTCGCCGAGACGTCCACCTTGGGACTACGAATCCACACGGCGGAACGTCGTGTGCAGGATCGCCAAGTGATTGAAGTGGAAACCGCGTTCGGCAAAGTGCATGGCAAGATCACGAGCGACGGAAGTTTTGCTCCAGAATACGAAGATTGCAAGGCAATCGCGGCGCGCGAAGGAAAGCCGCTGCGCGTGATCCTGGCCGCGGCAGCGGACGCTTACGCGCGCACGAGAAGCTAGAGAAAAGTGAAGGTATACCGATGAAATATTATTTGACGACTCCTATTTATTACGTCAACGCCGCGCCGCACATTGGCCACGCATACACTACGATCGCGGCCGATACGATCCGCCGATTGAAACGGATGCAGGGGTACGACGTCGTCCTCACGACAGGAACCGACGAGCACGGCCAAAAGATCGAGCGCGCCGCAGCCGCCGCGGGGAAATCCCCCAAGGCATTCACGGATCTGATTTCAGCGGAGTTCAAGAAACAGTGGTCCGATCTGGGCCTGCACATCGACCGCTTCCAAAGAACCACCAACCCGTCGCACGCAGCGGTTGTTCGGGACCTGTTCGAACGCTGCCTTAAGAACGGCCACATCTATAAAGGAAGCTACACCGGCCAGTACTGCGTCTCCGACGAGTTGTATGTAAACGACGCGAAACCGGGAGATCCCTGCCCCGATTGCGGCCGCCCCACGGAAACCGTGACCGAGGAGAACTACTACTTCCGCCTCTCCGCGTTTCAGGATCGTTTGCTGGAGCTGTACGAAACGCAGCCCGATTTCATTTTGCCCGAGACACGCCGCAATGAAGTGCTGGCGTTCGTCAAAGGGGGGCTGCAGGATCTTTCCATCAGCCGCACCACGATCAAGTGGGGCATCCCGGTCCCGAATGAAGAGAAGCACGTGTTCTATGTGTGGTTCGACGCGCTCTCCACGTATATGAGCGCGGTGCACGACGAAAAGATCCACGGCGAATCCTTGTGGCCGGCCGACCTGCATTTAATCGGCAAAGAAATTGTTCGCTTCCATGCAATCTACTGGCCCGCATTCCTGATGGCCGCCGGCTTGCCGCTGCCGAAGCGCATTTTCGCGCACGGCTGGCTGTTGTTTGAAAACGATAAGATGAGCAAATCGCGCGGCAACATCGTGCGCGCCACCCCGATTCAGAAAGTATTGGGAACGGACGCACTGCGGTATTTCCTAATGCGCGAAGTGGTGTTCGGTCAGGATGGCAGCTTCAGCTACGACGCGCTCGTTGGCCGCTACAACTCCGACCTTGCGAACGGTCTGGGCAATCTGGCGAGCCGGACGCTCGCGATGATCACGCAATATCGCGAGGGCGTGATTCCCGAAGGCGCCAGCAATCAGCAGATCGCACAAGTGGCCACGGTGATCACGGAAACCGCGCTCGAAGCCTACGAACGCTTCGAGTTCTCGAAGGTGCTGGAAGCGGTGTGGTCGCTGATTTCCGCGGTCGATAAATACATCGTGGATAACGCGCCATGGAAGTTGGCAAAAAATCCAGACGAGCAGGATCGTCTGAACGAGGTGCTCTACACGGCGGCAGAAGCGCTACGCATCGCCACGGGATTGTTGTGGCCGATCTTGCCCGAGTCTGCTGCGAAGATTTGGGCGCAACTAGGTTGCCGCAAGCCGCTCGATGACCTCCGAACCGCGGAGCTCAACTGGGGACATCTCGAGGGCGGACAGCACCTGGGAATTCCCAGCACGATTTTCCCGCGCGCGGATGCGAAGATCGCGATTCCGCAAATGCAGGAACTCGAAGTGGCAGAGGTCGCGCGCCAGCTGGAAATTCTCGGAAAGAAACCAGAGCCGCCGGCGGCCAAGACGTCCTCCGATTCAGCCGAGCCTTCGCTTGCGAAGGCGATTACAAAGGACGGCTTCATTACGATTGACGATTTCGGGAAGGTCGACTTGCGCGTTGGTCTGGTGAAAACTGCGGAGCGCGTCAAGGGAGCCGATAAACTGCTGCACTTGCACGTCGATCTGGGCGAGGCCGAACCGCGCAGCATCGTCGCGGGATTGGCTCTGGCGTACAAACCCGAAGAACTGGTGGGACGCAAAGTGGTTGTGGTGGCGAATTTAGCACCTCGTAAACTGCGTGGACTGGAATCGAACGGCATGATCGTTGCGGCATCGCGCGAAGGCGATCTGCCGGTGCTCGCCAGTTTTCTTGAAGATGTTCCGGTGGGCGCGCGGTTGAAATAACTCGTGAAACTGATCGATTCGCACTGTCATCTGGACAGCGACCAATTTAACGAAGACCGTGAGGCCGTGATCGAACGCGCGCTGGCGGCGGGCGTAGAGCGCATGCTCGCGATCGGCTCCGGCGACGGTCCTCCGGATGTGGAAGTGGCGATTCGGCTGGCGGATCGTTATCCCATGCTGTATGCGTCCATCGGAGTTCATCCGCATGATGCATCTAAGGCGACCGTCGAGACCTATCGCCAATTCGCGGAACTTGCGAAGCACCCGAAGGTTGTTGGGGTGGGCGAAATCGGCCTGGATTATCATTACGACCACTCGCCGCGCGACGTGCAGCGCGACGTTTTCGCCGAGCAGATGCGAATTGCGTCGGATGCGCGTAAGCCGATCATCATTCATTCGCGCGAAGCATGGAGCGACACGATGACGCTGGTCCGCAAGCACTGGAACCCGGCGTATGGCGGCGTGATTCACTGTTTCACGGAAGGTCCGGCCGAAGCACGGGAAGCCTTGGACCTCGGCTTTCACATCAGCTTTTCGGGCGTCGTGACGTTTGCGAAAGCCACGGGCGTTCAGGAGGCGGCTCGCATCGTGCCGCAGGACCGATTACTGGTGGAGACCGACGCACCATTCCTGGCACCCGTTCCGCATCGAGGCAAGAGGAACGAACCGGCGTACGTGGTGCAGACGGCAAGAAAGGTCGCCGGGCTGCGCGGCGCGCCGGTGGAAGACATCGCGGCAATCACGATCGCAAATTTCGAAAGGCTCTTCCTGGCAGAGGCATCGCCAGGCTCGGTCTGACGAAATCGTCCTGCTGTCACCAAATGGTAGCGATGCGCTAGACTGAAAAATCCCCATGGCTTTCGGAAAAATCGGCGAAACTCTCTCTGCGTTGGAAATCTTCGACCTCGTCCGCGCGGACTTGTCCAAGGTCGAACGCGAAATCGGACTGGAGTCGATCTCCGCCGTCGAAGCGGTCAACTACATCAATCAATATTTGCAGTCGGGCGGCGGCAAGCGCTTGCGTCCGATTCTCGTGCTGCTTTCGGGCCGGTTGCTGGGAGAGACCAGCGAGACGCTGATTCGTATGGCGGCGGTTGTGGAGATGATCCACACGGCGACGCTGGTGCACGACGACGTGATCGATCTTGCAAAGACGCGCCGCGGACGTCCCGCCATCAACGTGGTGTGGGGAAATCATACATCGGTGCTGGCCGGCGATTGGCTCTACATGCAGGCGTTTCAAATTGCGCTGCGCGAACGCCAATTCCCTCTCTTGGACGTGCTCATCAACCTGACCCAAATGATGGTGGAGGGCGAACTCATGCAGTTGGAGTCGATCGGCAAGATGGTGGCCGAGGATCAGTACATGGAGCTGATCGATCGGAAAACCGCCAGTCTGTTTTCCGCGTGCGCACGCTTGGGTGCCTTAAGCTCGGGTGCGGACGAAGCGACGGAGAGACGCCTCGGCGAATACGCCTGGAACTTGGGAATTGCGTTCCAACTGGTGGACGATATCCTCGATTTCACGTCGCGCGAGAAGATCCTCGGCAAGCCCGTGGGCAACGATCTACGCGAAGGCAAAGTCACGCTGCCGTTGATCTACGCGTTGGAGACTGCCGACGCACAGGAGCGCAAGCTTGTGGAAACGGTGCTCGCAGACGGCAATTACGATCAAGTGCCGTTCGGCAAGATTCTGCAGATCCTGACGCGGAACAAGGGCATTGAGCGCGCACAACAGCTGGCGCATTCGTACACCGAGAAGGCGCGCAAGATCATGATGGAGTTCCCGGAATCGCCCTGCCAAAAAGGGCTCATGTCGGTCACCGATTTAGTCACCGCACGCGATCGCTAGGACTCACGGCCCAAACTCGCGGCTAAGCCTCGCGATAGAGCCCGTGCTTTTGGATATATTCCGCCACCGCTGAGGGAAGCTCCACTGGTGATTCTCCCCGGCCGAGAGCTCGCCGAATTTCCGACGAAGACACGTTCAGCGATACGTCGTCCAAACGCAGGATCTTCGCGCCTGACGGAGGTTGGATCACGTGCCCGGGCCGCGCGACAACGATAAATTCGACGGCGGCGATGACGTCCTGCCATCGGAACCACGTGGTAATTTCGGCAAACGCATCCGCTCCGATGATGAAGTACAGCGCATGTGCGTTCGCGAGTTCCATCGCTACCTTCACACGTTCGATGGTCAAAATCGAATAGCTCTTCGCGTTGCCTTCTTCGAGACGCGATGGCATAAAGCGAGCGTCGACGGCGCAGGCGAGCTCCACCATGCGATAGCGATCCTCAAAGGGCGTCGCCGTTTCTTTGTGAGGAGGATGGCCAGCGGGGATGAACAGCACGCGATCCAGCGCGAAGCGATCCGCAGCCATGCGGGCCATGGCCAGATGCGCCGAATGAATTGGGTTAAACGTTCCTCCAAAAATCGCGGTCTTCATTGCCCTTATCTATTCCGCCGTCCCTATGAAAGCAGCCGCATCAGTGCGGCCTCGTTTTCGATTTCAATCCCAATGCGGAGCCAATACAATTTCAACGGCGCCACTACGTCCGCAGCTCCTGCAAACAGGTTGAGCATATCTTTCTCGGTGGTCACCAGTGCTTCGGCACCAGCTGACGCAGCCTGCTGCGCTAAGCGAACGAGCTCCTCGCAGCTGTACACGTGATGATCTCTGAAGGCCCACTGAAACGTCACTTCTAATCCCGATCCTTCTAGTGTCTTCCAAAACGAGCGGGGATTCCCGAGACCGCAAAAGGCGGCGACTCGCTTCACGCCCAAATCATTCGCAGGCCGCGTCTCGCCCGTAGCCAGATCCGTCCATGCCAATGGCTTCACCCAGGAACGGAAGATCGGAGCCTCCGTGTTATATGGACGCAGCAGCATTTCCAGTCCCGTGATGGGAATGCCCGGCTCAGAGCGAGTGACCATAAGAATCGTCGCGCGGCGCAGGGCTTCGGCGGACTCACGGCTGCGGCCCAGCGGAAATAATCCCCCGGCAAAAGGATTCAATGCGTCGATCAAAACGATGTCGTGTTTGCGAAGAAGTTTACCGTGCTGAAATCCGTCGTCCAAAAGAAATACATCTGGTTGTAGCTGCAGCTCCATCCGCTTGCCGACGGCGAAGCGATCTTTACCAATGCCGACGTGCGCGTCGCCGCCGCGAATGAAAATCTGCGCTTCATCTCCGGTCAGTGCGGAAGGTGCCTGATGGCCGCGTTCCACAATCACGACAGGCTCGTGCGAACTACGCCGATATCCTCGAGTTAAGATGGCAACGTTGCGGCCGGCTCCTGCAAGAAGTTTGGCCAAATGCGCGACCATCGGAGATTTCCCGACGCCGCCCATGGTCAATCCGCCAATGCTGATGACGGGCGTTTCGAGCGCCCGGCGCAAGGCATGCGATCTGGCGGAATCCAACGCGCGGCCGACGCGCCACAAGAGCGTGAGAGGCCCGAGGAATAGTGTTGCGAGCAAGCGATTCGGCGGTGTGACGACGCCCTGCGCATAGGCCATCCAGATCTCGCAGCCCATTCGTCCCGTGATGCCGCGTTTGGCGCGGACGAGTTCCCTGCCTCGGCCTCCGATATCGGAACACGCCTCGGGATAGTTCAGCAGTCCGTCAACGGCAGCGGTTAACTCCTGCGCATCGTCGATACGGCGCAACGCGCCGGCGCTTTGGAATTCGCGCGCAATCTCCGCGAAGTTCTCCATATGCGGCCCGGCGATGATGGGCTTACCGAAGTATGCCGGCTCCAGGACGTTGTGTCCGCCGCGCGCGGCCAGCGTTCCGCCCATGAACACGACGTCGGCAAGCGCGTACAACGCCGCGAGCTCGCCGATCGAATCGAGCAGCAAGACTCCTGGCAGTGCAAGAGGTGCAAGCGATGTGCGGCGAACGAATGTAACGCCAGCCTGCTTCAACTTCGCCGCAACAACGTCGAAGCGCTCCGGCTTACGAGGAACCAGCACCAGCAGCAGGCCTGGCCTCGCGATCTTCTGAAACGCGGCGATGACGGCGTCGTCTTCGTCCACGTTGCAACCAACGACGCCGCCGGCTCCGCTTTCCGGATTCGCCGCCATGGTGCTAGCGGCTATCCACACTTGCGACGGTTTCACCGTATCGATGAAACTCGCGACCTCGTAAGCGATGCCCTCGCTCGGTGTTTCGAAATCGTACTTTAAATTTCCCGCGGCGCGAACGCGCCCAAGTGGCGCCCCCGCGAGCACAAAGCGTTGCGCATCCACTTCGGTTTGCGTGAGGATGGCGTCAGGCCAGCGCAAGACGTGGCGAAAGAATCCATGCCATTGGCGGTAGCGCGGCAGCGCACGATCGGAAATACGCCCGTTGATGATCAGAAGCGCAGCGCCTGCCAATTTCGATTCACGAAAAAGGTTGGGCCAGATCTCGGTTTCCATCACAACGACGAGCGCAGGGCGCAAGGTTCGCAACACGCGGCGTACGGCGGATCGATAATCCAGTGGCGCGGAGAAGACTCCATCCACCAGCGGCCGGAGTTTTTGCTCCGCTGTTTCGCGCCCTGCAAGCGTGGCCGTAGAAACAAAAATCGGGATCGATGGATGCTCCGCCTTCAAGCGTTTCAGGAGCTCGACCGACGCCATGATTTCGCCGACGGAAACTGCGTGTAACCAGATGGAACCACCTGCCGTCGACTCAAATGAGGCAGGCAGGAATCCGAACCGTTCGCCCATGCCGGTGAAATACCTGCGGTTCCGGGAACCCCTGTACAGTAGATAGAGGAGCACCAGCGGGGATGCGATAACTTCAATCAGCTGGTAAAGGAAGTAGATGAGGCGTGTAGCGTTAATTTTACTTAGTATAGCGGTCGCCGGGACGATCTACAACGCTGTAGCCGTGGATCGCGCCACGGCTGCCGACAAAGACAAGCCGACCCGTTTTGCGCCGGGCCGCGCAGAGACCTATCCCGGGCACGAGACGCTCGACAAGATCACCATCGCGGCGATTCCTTACACCAGCGACGAAGACACACGCGCCGCGTTCGACAAACTCAATCCCAATAAATACGGCGTGCTACCGGTGTTGGTGGTGATGGATAACGGCACGGGGAAAGCGCTGCGCCTGAATCTGAAAGCCGAATTCATCCGTGCCGACGGCAAACATATCGAAGCCACGTCGGCCGAGGACGTGACGTATCTCGACGGCGTGCAGAAGCCTCCGAAGATTTACAATCCGAATCCCATTGCTGTGGCGTTCCCCAAGCGCGATAAGAAAGGTCCTCTGAACGAATGGCAAATCACGGGCCACTCGTTCGGCGTGAAACTATTGCCGCCGGGAGAAAGCGTTTCAGGGTTCTTCTATTTCCAAACGGCGCTGGAGCCGGGTTCGCGCATTTATCTCACAGGCGTGAAGGACGCGGCCACCGGGCAGGATTACTTCTATTACGAAGTGCCCATCGGCAAATAGCGCGTTAAAGGACGCAGCGCGTTATAGGTAGTTCACGATCCCCGCGAACGACGCCGGGGCGAGGCTCGCGCCGCCCACCAGAGCTCCGTCGATATCCGGCTGCTCCATCAATCCACGAACGTTGTCGGGCTTCACGCTGCCTCCGTAAAGAATGCGGCACGCGTCCGCAGCGGCTTGTCCGAAGTGCCCGGCGATTTGCGAGCGCAGGAACGCATGCGCGGCTTCGGCCATTTCCGGAGTCGCGGTCTTCCCTGTCCCGATCGCCCAGACAGGTTCGTAAGCGATCACGATGCGCGCGAACTGTTGCGCGTCCAGGACCTGGATGCCGCCTTGGAATTGGCGCGCGAGAACCTCTTCCGTGGCGTTCGCCTCGCGCTCTTCCAAACGCTCCCCGACGCAGACGATGGGCGTGAGTCCTTCTTCCAGCGCCGCGACGGTTTTCTTCAACACGGTTTCTTCCGTCTCGCCGAAATATTGACGGCGTTCGCTGTGGCCGATGATGACCCACTTACATCCGATGGCCGCCAACATGGGCGCGGAGACTTCTCCCGTGTAGGCGCCTTCCTTGAGCCAGAAAACGTCCTGGGCCCCGATGCCGATGTTGGTGGACTTCGCGGCCTCGACAGCAGCGGGCAAGTTTACGAAGGGCGCGCAGATGACGACCTCGGCATGCGTGGCCGAGGCAACAGCAGGCGCGAATTGCGAAAAGAATTCAGTAGTTTGAGCGGCCGTCTTGTACATCTTCCAATTGCCGGCCATGACTGGTGTGCGCATACTTAAGCTTATCAAGTCGCCCTGCTTTGACGGGTCAACTCACTTATGCCAATATAGGCATGACCCGCGCATGCAGCCTATGTGGGGCGGGTCTTCCGACCCGCAGCCCGAGCTTCTGCTCCGCCCCACCCAAAGACCTAGGAAGATGCTCTAATGCCCAAAAGAAAACGTCTTGAACAAGAGCCCAGTTCGGGCAATGTGTTCGCGGACCTCGGCCTAGCCGACGCCGGAGAACACCTCATTAAGGCGGGATTAGTCGTCAAGATCGATCGCACCATTCGTCAGCGGCATTTGACACAAGCGACCGCAGCGGTACTCATGGGTATCGATCAACCCAAAGTGTCAGCGATGCTCGCCGGGCAGTTCCGAGGATATTCGGTAGAACGCCTGATGCGGTTCCTGGTCGCGCTGGGACACGACGTCGAGATTGTTGTAAAGCCTCGGAAGCGCGGCTCCGCCGAACTCCGCGTCGCGTAGAGAAGGTGCTACGGACAGGTCGTTCAAAGATTTCGAACTCGCCCGCCCTTCGGTCGAGTCATTACATTAAGCGAGCCTTCCAGCCAGAGCGCCACGAATATCCCAATCGTCATTCCGGCCAACAACATCTTGGGCCCTCTGAACTCATGGGCACGTGGCTGCTCTCCATAAAGAATGAGTGCGAACAGGATTGTGCCGCACAGGCTCATCAGCACTCGGGCCTTCGCTTGCCATGTTCCGACCCTCCTGGCAACTAGAAAGGAACCCACCAAAATCGACAGGAAGGCAACAAGGCCGACGACAGGTTCGATGTATTGCATGCAAAACTCTTACCGTGAACTTTCTCAGCCTTCAGCCCACTACGCCAGCCGTAGCGACGTGTACTCTTTAATCAACTTGAAATCGCTGCGCAGCGGAGCGACATTCTCTCCGCGCTGTTCGATGCGGGCTTCGTCGATCACGCCGTACTTTTCTGCCGCCATCGTGAGATATTCGACCTTCGTGGGATCGATGCCCATGATGCGGCAGCACGTAGCGTCGACTGCAGGAAGATTCGAGCCCATCACCATCACGCCCACTTTCTTCGGCGTGCCTTGAATGGGACCGTTGCCTTCCATCCCCACAATGCCATCGACGATCGCGAAGCTCTTCTGCCCGAATTGGCGTGTGAGTTCCACAATCGCCTTGGGAATGCCGATGTAGTGGAGCTCGTTCTTGGGCCAGCCGTAGATGGAGCCGGGGACGAGTCCGAAATAGTTCTTCATCGACAGCGTAGCGCCCGCCCAGTGATGCGTTTTCATCTTGGCGAGGGACACGATTAGGTCGGCACCGAGCACGCTATTCGGAAAATAGAACTCGGGACGATCCGCAAAGTTTTGCACCTTGCTCACGTTGTCGCGGTTCAAATCCACAAAGACGGAATCAAAATTGGGGATTTCCGTGCGATACCGCGTGAGTTCCGCCATGGCGTAGGTATCCCGCCGGTGCCCGGGGCCTTCTCCGATGCGCACTTGCGCGGCCCCGAGCGAGCGGAATACTTCGAGCGCCGTGGCGACCACAGCCACGTCCGTGTTGATGCACGTGTTGGGATCGAACTCCACGAAATTGGGTTTCAGCAGAACGGACTTGCCGCGCACGTCGAGTCCACAGGCGCGAATGCCCTCGCGCATGCGGCCTTCCAGATCGTGCGAATAGGATTCGGCTTTGACCACGGCCACAGACGGCTTGCTTCCGGGAAACGTCAACGCGGACTGCGGCAACTCGTTCTTACGCGTGGACGTTCCGCCCTTGAAGCCGGCGAAGCCCGCAACAGCGGCCGCTGCACCGATGGCGAGAAATTCACGGCGACTGGATTTCGCGTCGATTTCCTGCAAGTGATCGACGTTGACTTGATCCTGCTTGGAGTTGTTATTGCTAGTGTTGTCGTTGCTCACGCAGCATCTCCCGTGCTCATTAGCTTCCAATTTCCTTCAGCGGCGGAAAGCGCTTCGACAGCCGTGATCATGATGTCCTGCGTGGGATCTCCCACGGGTTCGGGCGGTGTCATGCCGTGCAATCGCATGGACGTCAAGAGCCACGCGCGCGCCAGGGGCGAAGGCGTGTCGTGCATCATGCGCCACGCAAGATCGAAGGCGCCTTCGAAGCCCTTCTTCTTTTGCAAGCCGAGCAAGGCCAGCGCCGTGGTTTCCGGATACGACGGCAAGTCGACACCCAGCGCCATCGGACTACCGTAGTTCCAGCCACCGTCGCGTCCACGCGTGTCGGCCAGTTGCTGTTCGCCAATGCGAACGCGGTCGGCGAGTTCGGAACTCGGCCACTTGGCGGCGACACGCTTCAGCGCCACAATCGCGTGCGCGGTCGGCTCAACCCAGCCGGAGGTGCCCGGCTTCCAGGGCCACGACTTCAACGTCAGATTTCGTTCGCTTTTCAGAAGGCCGATCTTGGCGGCGATGGTGTTGAGCAAGCTCGACTCCACGCCGTAGGATCCCAACAGCCAGTCGACTCCTTTGCGCGTCGAGGGGCCCCATTCGTTGCGCGCGATCGCGATGGTCACACAGAGCGACGTGCCCCAGCTGGAGATGCCGACGTTGGCCGATGGCTTCCAGCTACCGTCAGGCAGCTGCCAGGACGAGAGCAATTTCCAGGCGCGGTCGCCGGCCGATTCTCCGAGCAACGCCAAGGCCGCGTAGGCGGTTGGTTCGAGCCATGAGTCGCGATTCCCGGCGTCTTTGCCCGACAAAGATCCGCCTGAGATAGATCCGCCCGAGAAGTAGCCCCAGCCGCCGTCCGCATTCTGCGACTCACGCAGCGCATCCAAGCGGACCTTCAAATACGAGTCCTTGAGACTTGAATCCTTGGGATAAGTATCGTTGAGGGAAACGGAATCCGGCACGGAGGTACTATCGTCGGAAACCTATGATTACGTGAGAGCAAACCAAGCGCCCGGTTCGATTTGGACAAAAAGTACTATTTACCGGCTAAGGCGTTTCGTTTAGAGTAAGTCAGGTAATCACTTGACCACCGAGACCATGACGCAGCAGATCCTTCAGTACTCCTACCTGCAAGTGCTTGATTTTATGACGACTATCGCGTTTCTGCTCAACGGAATCCGGGAGGGAAATCCACTGGTTCGCATGGCCATTCACTATGGTCCATCGCCTCTCAGCGGACTGTTGCTGGTGAAGCTCGCAGCGCTGGGCCTGGGGGTTTACTGCTGGCGTTTCGGAAAGGTGCGCCTGTTGGGACGCATCAACATCCTATTCGCCTTGGTGGTCACCTGGAACCTTGCGGCGCTGATCGTGGGCTCGCTGGGGCACCACGCCGCGGTCTAACATTCGCCGAGAACTTCCTCTCACGGCTCGGCTTATGAATTCATGCTTTGCATGAACTATCAGAGCCAATGCATTACTAGCGCGGGATATACTGAACGTTTTCTCTAGCGCCTACGCCCTCGCCAAAGGATAGCGCAGCGTTTCCAGCAACCACTCACGATTCTCTTTGACGCTTTCCGTCAACTTGCCGCATAGATCGTGGCGTTTCTCGTACAGGC
Organism: uncultured Acidobacteriia bacterium; assembly: GCA_903892565.1. Lineage (GTDB taxonomy): Bacteria > Acidobacteriota > Terriglobia > Bryobacterales > Bryobacteraceae > Palsa-187. The sequence goes on along the minus strand of CAITIX010000020.1, from coordinate 7,449 downwards.
GATATCCCGCGGCGTCCCGCAAATAGCCTTTCGCCTTGGGATCTTCGGCGATGAGCTGCTCTACGCCGATCTGTCTTGCGCGCTCCTGATACCGCTTGCGATTTTCGAGCAGCGCCTTGACCAGAAACGGCATGAGCGTGGAATAATCCGCCTGCATGCTCTCGGTGGTCTGCAGATAGGTGTCTTTATCGACTTTGCCCCACGTGACGGCTTCTGCCGGAGGACAAGACGACAGTGATCCATCGGTCACGGGAGCGGTGACGATCTGCACGTCGAAGTTATATCCGCGGACGTTCGGAATCCCCAGGACTTGGCCCAAGGCGGGTTCCGGCTGCAAGTTGTAATTCTTGGGAACGCCGCCGCCCAGGATGACGGTGCCCAAGGCGAAGGGATCCTGATCGAACAATCCCCAACGATGATAGGCGCAGGCTTCGAAGACTTCGGCGTGCAAGTCCAGTTCGAACTTGTAGGACGGAATCAATCCGGCCTTTTGCATGGCCCACAGCTTCATGGAGTTCAGGAAGACGCTGCCGTCTCCTGGCGCGCCCACAAAGACGGGAATCGCGAGGCGATGACAGGTGGCCAACAAGCCCGGACGCACGCGGCTGGTGTGTTCTTGCGCGGCATAAAAGGCTCCCAACAGATAGCGCAGCTCGGTGCCGGTCATCTGACGCTGGAACTCCGGGCGGGACAATACCGCCGTCAGGAAACGATCCTGATCCAGCAGGACGGCTTCGTCAAACGCCATGTCCGTGACGCGGATGGTGTGTTCGTCGCGCAGAGCTCCATCGTCGCCCCATATGGGGACTTCGAAGACGGGGCCTTCGCGATGTTCATCGAGGCTGCGGTGCCCGTCGTGATAGCAAACGGCATCGGTAGTACTGAGATAGGCCACCCATCCGGTCTCGAGCAACGGAATCAACCAGGCCTGATGCTGGCCTGAAACGGTTACGGGCCCGGCTATCGCCAGGGTCAGGGGACAGCCCTGGCCGATGGCATTGTCCAGGATGGTATAAATGCGACGTAAGAATGCACCGCCGAAAGCCGGAAAGCAGTGCGTCAGCAGATCATGCAGCGTGTCGCACTCGTCGACTCTTTTGACGTCCACGCGCTTTACGTGGGCGTGTTTTACGTCGACGCGCTTTTCGTCTGGTTGGTTATTCGAGTATTTCGAGTGCGAATGTTCGTCGGGCATTTCTTTGATCTTACCCGGTGAGCTTACCCGGACGAAGAGCTTCGCCGAAATATTTTCACAAAGAAGGTTTGCGGGCCTCCGCCCGGAGGCCGAAGCGGCAAACTACCTACGGATCCTATTCCTTCTTGGCGGCCGGCGCGGCACCGGCGGGTGCAGCCGGCGGCGTCGCGGTTTGAACCGCTGCAGGATGAAGCACCTGTGGATTGGGATCGCGGCGCGACGTGACGTCGATCAGATCGAACATCAGGAACAGGCCCAGGAAAATAAATCCCGCGACGGCGATCAATCCGTTGACCGGTTTGTCATGAGCCAGGTGCATGAAGAAGAGCGAGACGAGCGTCGCCTTCACGGTCGCAATCAGCAGTGCGATCACGACGTTACCTTGCCCAAAGTCGATATACGACGCTCCCACGGTGACCACCGTGAGGAAGAGCAAGGCAACCAGCGTTAAAACGTGGCCGCGTGCTTCCGATTTTTCGTCAACTGCGTGTCCGTTGTGAGTGCTCATGAGATCAAGTAGTAAAGCGGGAACAAATAGATCCAGACCAAGTCGACCAAGTGCCAGAATAAGCCCACGAGATCGACCGGGGTGTAATAGTTTTCATTGAATTCGCCGCGCTTCGCGCGAATCGCCAACCAGATCATGAGGACAGCGCCAATCACGACGTGCAATCCGTGCAGGCCGGTCATCATAAAGTAGAAGCTAAAGAACGTAGCGTAGCCGTGACTACCGGCGATTAGATCTCCGGTGTGGTGATAAAAACGGCCCGGCAGCAAACCCTCTTCAAACTTGTGATTGTATTCGTAGGCTTTGACGCACATGAAGATGCACGCGCAACCGATGGTCAGCCACAAGTAACGAGCGCATTTCGCACCCTGATTGGTCTTCGCCGCCAAGACAGCCATCACCATCGTGAAGCTCGAAAACAGGAGCACAACGGTGTTGCCCGCGCCGGCCAGTCGCTGCAGGTGTTCGTGCGCTTCCACGAATTCCTGCGGATAACGATTCTGCATCAACCCAAAGCCGACAAATAAGCCCCCGAACGTCAGGACTTCCGTAACCAGGAACAGCCACATACCAATCTTGCTGGTATCGAACTGCTGCTCCATCGTGGTGAAGTGGTGCTGGAAGTGCGGATCGCTCTCCGGCCCTTCACCGTGCGGGTTGTGCGCCACATCTACGGTCGAACTACTCATACGTGTGTCACCTCCCGATTCCGGTAATCGTAGGGCTCGTGCGTGAGCACAGGCTGATCGTGGAAATTATGCGTGATGGGCGGGGATGAAGTCTCCCACTCCATGGTGGTGCCGCCCCACGGATTATCGGGGGCCTTGGCGCCAAACTTCAACGACGCCAGCAGATTCAACCCGGTGATCAGGAACGCTACGGCCAGAATCCAGCTGCCGATCGTGGAATACATGTGCATCGGAGCGAATTGATCCAGGTAATTGAAGTAACGGCGTGGCATGCCGCGTCCACCCATGATGAACTGTGAAATGAAGGTCACGTTGAAGCCGATGAATACCAGCACGGCGCCCAACTGGCCCCACTTTTCTTGATACATCTTGCCGGTCATTTTGGGCCACCAATAATGCAGGCCGCCGAAGAACGCGATCACCGTGCCGCCCATCATTGTGTAATGGAAGTGCGCCACCACCCAGTAGGTATCGGTCAAATGGATATCGGTGGCCAGCGTCGAAAAGAAGATTCCGGTCAATCCACCGATGGTGAACAGCACCAGGAAGTTCAGCGCGTAGAGCATGGGCGTCTCAAATGAGATGTTGCCCTTGTACATCGTAGAGAGCCAGTTGAAGACCTTGACGCCCGAGGGCAGCGCGACCAGGAACGTCAGGCCCGAGAAGATCACGTTCGCCAGATCCGATTCGCCGGCGACGAACATGTGGTGGCCCCATACGATGAAGCTCAGCAGCGCCAGCGTAATGCTGGAGTAGGCGATCGCGCGATATCCGAAGATCGTCTTGCGGCAGAACGTAGGAACGATCTCGCTCATGATCGCCATGCCCGGCAGAATCATGATGTAGACCGCAGGGTGCGAGTAGAACCAGAAGAAGTGCTGGAACAGCACCGGATCGCCGCCGAGCCGCGAGTCGAAGATCCCAATCTGGAAGTTCCGTTCGATCATCAGCAGGACCAGCGTAATCGCCAGCACCGGTGTGGCAAGAATCTGAATGACCGCCGTCGCGTAGATGCCCCAGATGAACAAAGGCATATCGAACCAGCCCATGCCCGGAGCGCGCAGCTTATGAACCGTCGCGATAAAATTGAGCCCCGTGAAAATCGACGAGAAGCCCAAGATAAACGCGGCCATCAGCATGATCGTCACGCCGGTTGTGGTCGTGGTGCTATAGGGCGTGTAGAAGGTCCAACCGGTGTCGACGCCGCCGCCGAGGATGCCCGCGATGCCGAGCACCGCACCGATCACCCACAAATAGAAGCTCATCAAATTCAGTCGCGGAAACGCGACGTCCTTGGCCCCGAGCATCAGGGGCAAGACAAAATTCGCGAGCGAGCCTGGGATTGACGGAATGATGAACAGGAAAACCATCACAATGCCGTGCATTGTGAAAAAGCGGTTGTACAGTTCCTGATCCACCCAGTGCTTGCCGAACAGCGTGTGCTGCGGATTTAGGAGCGCCAAGCGCACCAGCAGCGCGAACGTCCCGCCCAAGGCGAACGCCACGGACACCGCCACTAGGTACATCAACCCGATCCGTTTGTGATCGACCGTCGTCATCCAACTCCAGATGCCGGTCGTCTCGTTCAGGTAATTCTTCTCCGGCTGACTATGTCCGCCGGCAGTCGCGCCATGTGTGAGTGTATGTTCCATGCCTCTCACCCTTACTTCAAGGCCTTGATGTATGCCACCAAGCCGTTGATCTCATTTTCTCGCAATAGACCTTGGAAGGTCGGCATAATCGGATCGAAGCCGGCCACAATTTTAGCCTGCGGCAGCATCATGGATTCGCGCAGGTACGCTTCATCCACCAGCACCGATTTGCCGTCGGTCAACTTCACCATCGTTCCCCAAATGCCCTTCCACGTGGGACCCTTGCTGGCGCTGCCGTCCACCGAATGGCAGGTCGAACAGCCTTTGCGATCCCATTGGATTTTGCCCCAATCTTCCATGTGGGTCTTATAATCTTCCCATTCGGTGCCGCCCGTCGCCATCCACTTATCGTAGTCGGCGGACGTATCCACAAACAGCTTGGCGTGCATGTCGGAGTGGCCTTTGCCGCAGTATTCGGCGCAGGTGGTCACATGTTCTCCCAGGCCCTTTTCATTGGCCCGGAACCAGATCTGCGTGTAGCGACCCGGGATGATATCGCGCTTAATGCGCATGTCGGGCACGTAGAAATCGTGCAGCACATCCTCGCTCGACATCACGAAGCGGATGTTCTTGTTGACCGGCACGTGCAGCTCGTTCACGCTGCGGGTGCCGTCCGGATATTCGAACGTCCACAACCATTGCTTGCCCACCACCTGGACTTCGAGCGCCTCACCTGGGGGCACGGCGAACTTCATGTAACCATTCACGCCCCAGAAAAAGATCACGACGATGATGAGCGTCGGGATCACGGTCCACACGATTTCGAGCGTAGTATTGTGCGTTTGGTGCGGTGTGCTCCGCCCGGCCTTATAGCGATAACGCCAGGAAAAATAGGCCGCAGCGCCCACAATCCCCACGAAGAATACAACGCTTCCCCAGAACAGGGTCATGTAGATGAAGTCGACTTCGCTCGCGAAGTCCGAACCCTGATTCACCGGAAGCATACTTGTACGAAGCCATTCCAACATGCTAAGCCAGACCTTCCTTTATCGTAGCCATCCTCTTCTTTTCGGCGCGGAACATCCAGGAGATGTACCAGGTGAGCAGTACCACCGTCAGGATACCGCCCCCGCGCATGAAGTTCATCGCGAACACCGTATACGATCCGACCGTGGGATCGTAGTGATAGCAGAACAGCAGAATCTTTTCGAGCGCCATAGTGCTCCGGCCCTCGGACGCTTCAGCAAGGCCAAAGCGAATGTCGCGGGGCGAGTATTTCACGCCATACAAATAGCGCGCCATCTTTCCTTCCGGCGTCAGAATCATGATCGCCGCGGGATGCGCGAACTGATTGATTCGGTCGTCGTAACGGTAGCGGAACCCGACCATCTCGGCGAGTTTCTTGGCGTTCCCATCTTTATCCGCCAGGAAATGCCAACCATCCGCTGGATGGTCGTAACTTGCCAGATACAGCGCCTTCTTCTTCCGCGCGGTGTCGAAGTTGTCATTGGGATCAATACTGATCGTTACAACTTCATATTCTTTTCCCGGCGTCCATGGAATCGCCCGCAACGCTTCCGTCTGCCCGTTCAGCACCAGGGTGCACAACATGGGACAGGTGTAATACACCAAATTCAAAATAACGGGGCGGCCTCTGTGGAAGTACTCGCTCAGGGCTACCGGATATCCGTTTTCCCCGATGAATTGCAGATTCAGATCGATGGAATTGCCAAGCTTTTCGACGATTCCCACGCCTTCCAGTTGCCGGGGACGAACATTCGAGGGCATCACGCCGGGCTTCTGTAACGGATCGAATTTCTGCGCCAGGACCGGCTGCACGCACAAGGACAGGCTCGCTAGAGCGAGTGCCGCGAACGCGATTTGGCGTGCTGCCAGTCTCATCGAATCACACTTTCTCAAATCAGTAATACTTCGGCGTCGGCGCCGGCGGAGGCGAATACGGCTTCACGGGCTCGGGCTTCGCCGGATAAAACGTCTTCCCCGCTTGCGCGTCTTCCAAATTCAACTCAATCGCCTTGTCTAATGGAATTCGTACGCGGCCGCTCTTGGCATTCAAATCGCCGTACATGTAATGCGACAAATTCCAGGCATCGCGGTTACGCACATCCTGTAATTGCTCGCTCGGGGCCGTCAAAATTTTTTCCGAAACTGCTTTCGCGTAGATATCCTCGAAATACCCGGCGATCGCAACGATCACAAGGACAAGGACCGCCAAGCTGACAGCCGTAAAGATGAAGATCTTCGCAACTTCGGGATCGTTGCGGTCAAACCCTTCCTTAGGATCGTGCGGCGGTAGCGGATGTTCGTAAGCTTCGTCTGCGTGGCTCATAGATTCCTCTTACGCGTTCTCGAAATGCAGGCTCTGTTCCAAACGCAGATCGCCAATCGGAACAATGGCGTGCTGCTTCATGCGGTACCAGAACACCAGACCACAAATACCTACTGTGGTGGCCAGCGTCGTCAAATCCAACCAATGCGGTTGCGGACCCTGCGGATAATACACCGGCATCACAACCCAGTACAGGTCGATGTATTCCACGAGCAAACTCCACACCGCGAAAAATCCAATGACCTTCAGGCTGCGTTTCGCCGGCCGGCACAACAGCGCAAAAAACGGAATCAGGAACCGCAGAAACGGCATCGCCAAACTGATGTAGAACCAGGGACCCACCATCCGATTGCGGTACCAAACCGTTTCTTCCGGCTGGTTCGAATACCACATCAGAATATACTGCGAGAACGCGACATACGTATAAAACGCCGTGAGCGCGAACAGCCATTTCCCCAGGTCGTGATAATGTTCCTTCGTAATCGAGTTGGCCAGGATTCCCGAGCGGCGGAAACCGAGGCAAATCAGCGTCACGACGGAGAAGAACGAAAGCGATCCACCCGCCAGCGAGATCATGCCGAAGATCGTCGAATACCAAGCCGGCTCCACCGACATGATCCAGTCAATGGATGCAATCGATCCCACCACTACGGCCAGGAACAATCCCGGCGCGCTCCACCTGGAAATGACGTACATCTGTTGGACCGAACGTTGTTTGTCCTGTTTCGTGGATTGCCCGTAGATGGCGAAGATCCAGATCGACCACAACACGAAGTACACGACGGTGCGGATCAGGAAGAAATTCGGCTCCAGGAATCCGGCCTTAGCCTTCAGGGCCTCGCTCGCGGCGACGACCGCGGGATTCATCCACGGATAGAGGTAACGCAAACCGAAGGCGACGGGTACAAACAAAATCAGTCCGAACGGCAGCGTGGACATGATGTTTTCCATGATGCGGCGCATCGTGACGCTCCACGCCGATCCCGTCAGGAACTGCACCATCACAAAAAAGAACGCGCCCAGGCCGATGAACGAGGTGTACGCGAAGGCGATCAGATAGGAACGGAAAAAGCGTTCCGGATTGGTAAAGAATCCGGCCAGCGAACCGACCACGC
>CAITIX010000019.1 GCA_903892565.1 uncultured Acidobacteriia bacterium | reverse complement strand
CTGCTCCCAATGGTGCGTTGCTTAAAGATAAGAGCCGTCTCGTATTGTTCGGCGGCGGCTTCCAGATCGCCCACGTCTTCCAAAGATCCTGCCAGTTGATGCAGGGCCTGAATAGCGGAGGGGGAATCCGAGTTGCGTAAAGTTTTGTGAATTTCCAGCGCGCGCCGCAGGATGATTTGGGCCTCCGGATGGCGCCCGTCGGCACGCAGCGCGCCGCCCAGTTCCACCATCTGTTCGGCCGTCTCCAGGTGATCCCGACCGAACGCCTTTTCGTGCATTTCGACGGCATTGGCCAACACCGGAATCGCTTCCTTCACGCGTCCCATGCGATGGCGGGCCACACCCAGCCGGACCGTGCGGCGTGCGGAACTTAGGTGATCTCCGCGAACAGTAGCATCCAGCTTAATCGCCTCCAGCGTGGTTTTTTCCACGGCATCAAATCTGCCTTGCTGCGCGAGCACTTCCGAGAGGATATCCAGGCACTGGAGCGACATGCCGCGATCGCGGGTCTGCGTGGCGATTTGCAACGCGCCGCGGACGCTTTGCTCCGCATCGATCAGTTTCCTGAGATCGACGGCGTCGGGCGTCGAGTTCACCTGGCGGCGCTGCGCTTCGGCCAGCATCAACGTGAGATGAATGCGCTTGGACGTGGACTGGTTCTTGGTGGTGGCCTCCGCCACGGCACGCGCCAGATGGGTCTCCGCCTGGGCGTATTTCTTGGCGCCCATCAGGCGCTCGCCTTCCGAGCGATCCCAATTTCGATCGAGGAACCATCCACCCGGAGTTTTGGCGTGCTTGCCGCCTTTGCCCGCGGCCGTATTGCCGTTGGCTCCCGCACCCTTGAGCGGGGATTTGCCCTTCGGTTTTTCGGTCGCCCAGCTGAAGAGCCGCAGATTGCCGAACATAATCCTATCCGGGCTAAGATCGTCACGGATTCCGGAATACTTTAGCCCGAAGAGGGGGAACGTAACAGGGAAAGAGCGGGGATCGTACCATGTACCAGGGCATATGCCGTCCTACGACGAGCCCCCAAGTGGCAGCGGGAAAAGTGTTTCCTCATATAGTGTTTGACCCACGAAAGCATTGCTCTTAAAATTGTGAGAAGGTAGTTGGTAGCTGATTCGTTGTTCACTGACTATGGTTCCCCGCACCCGCGAACTCCTGCACGAGATCGTCGAAACGTTCATCGAGACTGGTGAACCGGTGGCCTCGCGCGCCATTGCGCGCCATCGCGGACAAGGACTCAGCGCGCCCTCCATCCGCAACATCATGGCGGACCTGGACGAAGAAGGCTACCTGTGCCAGCCGCACACGTCCGCCGGACGCATTCCCACCGAAAAAGCGTTTCGCAGTTACGTGCAATCGCTGACCTTGCGGCGCATGGCCGTGGCCGAGCTCGAGCGCTTGCGCAGCGAAATCGGACGCCTGGAAACGATCGAGCAACGCGTGGAATTCACCTCGCGCGCACTGATGGGCATGACGCGCGGCGTAGGAATCGCCGCCGCGATTCCGCAGGCAAGCCCTTCGCTGAAACATATTGAACTGGTTTCGTTGCCTGATCGCCGCGTGCTGATGGTGGTGGTCACGCGCAATCACGAAGTGCGCAATCGCGTGGTGACGCTGGACGAACTGGTCTCGCCCGACGAACTGGTATCGATTCGCAATTATGTGAATCGCAACTTCGAAGGCTGGACGCTCGAAGCCGTGCGCCGTGAATTGACCTCACGGCTGGAACAAGCGAGCGCCACCTACGACGATATTCTGCGCAAGTTGACACTGCTCTATTCCAAGGGATTGCTGGATATGGATTCCGAACCCGAGGTCCACGCCGAGGGCGCGAGCAACCTGCTGGGACTGGATCTGCATCTCACCAAGGAAAAAATGCGCGAGTTGTTCCGCACTTTGGAAGAGAAGAAACGCGTCCTGGAACTCGTCGACCGCTTCCTGGCACAACCGACGGGCGAGCTCGCGGTACATGTGGGCTTGGGCGAAATGCACCCCTCGATGGGCGAACTATCGCTGATTGGCGTGCCGGTGACGCTGGCAGGCGGGTTATCGGCCGTGGTCGCCGTACTGGGTCCGATGCGCATGAACTACGGACGCGCGATGTCCGCCGTACTGCACATGGGCGAAGCGTTTCTGAAGGCATAAGCCGCAATACCTATCGTTTTCAGGCACGCCCGCCGAGTGGGTGGCCTGCTGCAGCAAGCAAGCTTACGGTTTCACGATGTGAACGCGATCTTTCTCGTTCTCATTGCACACGGTCTCCAGAATATCGCTGTCTGCCTGCAAGACCAGCACGACGTTGACCGGAATCGGCTTCGAGTAGGCCTTGGGATCGTCGACCGTAATGCTCAAATCCATGTGGCCGAAATCGCGGCGATGGAAGCGTTCTTGTATCCGCATCTCCTCGCTGTGAGGATGGCCGCTGATGTCGAGCCAGCCCTTGTCATTGAAACCCGCCGTATCCACCACTAACGTATCGCCCTCCCATTTGCCGACCGAATAGCCGAGCCAAGCGGGTTGCGGATCGACGGGCAGCTTACGGCCATCCAGATAGACTTGCCGATGCGTGTTGTCGATCTCATAGAGAATCGCGATCAAGCCGGGAGTTTGAATGATTTTGAACGGAGCGTAGTTCGAGATGTCGGCACGCGGCAGGCCCTGCGGCAAACACCGGACGACAGGGCTCTCCGTTCCCTTCCTCGCAGCGTTGTTCCGATACAACTCGGCAAACTCCGGCCGCAACGGCGATTCCTCGGGCTTGAAATCCACCAGGATGTTAAAGAGGTATTTCGGAAACTCGGTGGGATCGTCGCCGGGCACGGCGTAGTCTCTCAACTCGGTGCCGTACAAGCGATTGATTTCGCCCTTGGGCGAGAACTCGGTCTGCCAGACTCCGGAGAGATCCGGCTTTCCGTTGGAGGCGCGCGGCGCTTTTGCTGTGAGATCCGGTTTGCCGCCGCGCGTGCGTGGCGTACCGGGCGTTGGATAATCCAACCACTGCGCGTGCGCACACAACAGCGTTGCGACACAGAGCAGGCCAACTTTCGTGACTCGATTGCGCATCCGTCCTTCTCCTATCGCGCCATGGAAACTGTCTTGAGCCCCCTCATTATATGCGGGCGAAGCGCGTTCCGTCGACCCATGGCATAGCGTCCGATTCTATCTCAAATCCGCGAGACGGCGAGGCACAGAACACGCGGAACCGCTGACACAGCGCCCAGGTGAGCTCTTTAAGCCGTCGCGCGGGCGACTTTCGCATCGCCCGCCGCGGGCAACGTGAAATAGAACGTGGAGCCGACGCCGGGCTCCGAATCCACCCAGATGCGTCCGCCGTAGCGTTCCACCAGGCGCTTGCTGATCGCAAGGCCGATGCCGAGCCCTTCGTAATCTTCCCCGTGCAGACGGCGGAACACTTCGAAGATACGGTCGTAGTGCTGCGGTTCGATCCCCATGCCGTTATCCTTTACGGAAAATCGCACTTCGGCGCCGCTGTGGACGGCCGAGATGTGAATGCGTGACGGGGTTTCGGGATGGCGATACTTCACGGCGTTGGCCAGCAGATTTTGGAACACCTGCACCAAGGGAGCCAGTTCGGCACACACCATCGGCAACGGATCGATTTCCACCACGGCTCCCGCTTCGGCAAAGGCCGCGTGCAGGCTTTGCGCCGCTTCTTCGGCGGCGTGATTCGCGTCCGTAATGTGGTGCGAGTCGAGCGGCTGGTGCATGGCGCGGGAATACGCCAGCAGCGCATCGATCAACGCGCCCATGCGCTCCACACCCTGCAGAATATACTGTGCGAATTCCTCAGTCTCTTGTGTCTCGGGTGTCTCCTGCTCGGCATCGCCTTCAACGCCGGGATCGCTCTTCGCCCGGCGCCGCACCAGGAGCTGCGTGTAGTTGGAGATGGTGCGCAGCGGTTCTTTGAGATCGTGACTGGCGGCCCAGGCGAACTGTTCGAGATCGGCGTTGGAGCGCTCCAGCTGCTTGACCTTGTCGCGCAACTCGGCGTTGATAGCGCGCAATTGCCGGCGATAATCGGGAAACAGAAGATCCCAGGGCTGCCGAGAGAGCGATCCTGGAAGGTCAATGCCTTTGTCCGCCTGAACCCACTCGGTTTCGTAGCCGCCTTGTTGTAACAGTTCGACGATCCGGGGAGCTTCATCGGCCAAGGAGCTGGCGATTAGAAATTTGAGAGGTCGTCCGGCCACGAAAACTCGTGCGGCGAGGACCAGACTTTTCTCAAGAAAAAGCGTTGCTCACCAAAAGCTTTGCTCAAAAACGGCGCACCCAGATGCGGCGGATTTCCTTAGCGCGGCCGATCGCTGCCGCCGTTCGCACGCGTAAACTGTCAGCGGCGAAACCGGTGCCCTGTCCCCTCCTTTACAGTCGGATTTCGGTGCTGGTTTTGCCGATAGACCAGCGTTCCGCACCGAACCGCGACCGTTAGGGAGCGGACAGAACGATAACGTTTTGTTTGCTACAGTCCGCTAGACGGCCATTTTGTAGGAACGCGAATCAAAGTGCCGTGCCGCGCGGCCGCGGCGCCTCTCTTGCATGCGCTCGCTGGCGGAGGCGATGGCGTCTTCGATCAGTTCGCCGCGTACCTCCACGCCGCCCCAACTAAACAGGACGGAGGCTTCGGTGCGCGCGCTCAACTGGAAGTCCCACAAGCGTTGTGCAATCTCGCTCAAGCGCTTTTGCGCAGAGGCTCCGCGCTCTTGCGGGAAGATCAACAGGTATTCATCGGGGGCGGAGGCCGCCGCGAAATCGTGCGATCCCATCCAAGATTGAATCATGGTGCGAACGGCAACCAGATCCGCCTCGCCATTTTCTTGCGCGGCGCTGACGCCGATGGAAACCACAAGTCCGCTGACAGGCTTGTGACTTTGCACCAAGCGCGTGAGTACGTAGCCATCGTAAAAGCCGGCGGGCACGGGAGCATCGATGGCTTGGGGAGCCGACTGCGACACCGCTTGGCCCAGTTGCGACGGCGAGGAGGGGCGCACCGCCGCAGGGGAATTCTTTTGGCGACGCTGCGCCAGCAGGTCGCTCCAATTTCTCTTTCGTCCGGAGGAAATAGTGGACACATTTTCCGGCGAAGCATTATCGAAGACAACAGGGCCGGAAACAGCCGGGCTGGACGCACCGGCAACTTCGGCGCGCACTAGCTCATCGCTCTCGAGTTTCGTGACGCCAACCGGAAGCGGCGTCTCTGCAACAACGAACGTGGAATCCTCTGCAATGTTGGTCGCAGGACGCTTGGCGGTGGCCATGGCGGCTCCGCGTTGCATCACGGCCAAGGCATCCGCGGAAATCGGACGGCGAGCGGCTCCGTTCGAACGCATCATTCTTCGCGCCGCACGTGCTGACGAAGTGGGAGCATTCTGCGAAACTTCACGCGCGGGTTCGGATGGCGCGGAAGCCATCGCAACAGCAAAAACCGGGGCGCCAGCGGAAACCGGAATCGCGGGTTGCTGTGCCACTTCAGCCACAGCTGCGACTTCAGGCGATGCCTGCGCGGCGGGCTGGTTCATCGCGACTTGCTGCAGGACGGGCTGCTGGATAACCCGTTGACGCGTAAGAGTGCTTGGCGCCGTCGCGGCCATAGTTCGTCGCCGACCTCCCGCTCCCAGTGCATTCAACACACGATTTTCTTCACGCAACAGTTCGTTGTTGCCTTTGAGATAGTCGCAAATCAAGGCAACCAGAACGCCGCCGAGCACCAGCGTCAGGCTGACGAAAATCTGTACCTGATATTGTCCGATTTGAGGGAGTGGCATCGCAGTCTCATATTACGGACCGCGGCGCACCACAGGAATAGCCAAGCCTTACTGTTTTGTGCCGGTACCAAGGCGGGGTACGGAATGAGAGAGGAGTACTAACGGGGCGTGGTACCTTGCGCTAATTTACGGAGCGCCTCTCTACAGAACGCCAACAGAACGCCACCTTATGGCAAGCTACTTTACCGCAAGCCACGCCAGAAACAACCCGTCGGGCGCAACGTCTTCCCAATAGGAAATTGGCTGGCTGGAAACTTCGCGGCAATGGCGCCGCAAGAGCTTTTCCATTTCCTTGCGTCCGAACCAACGTTCCCACTCCGGAGTTTTCAGGCGTCCCCAGGCCTCGGCATTCTTATCGATGATGACGATCTTGCCGCCGGGCTTCACAATCCTGCACAACTCCGCCACCGCTGTTTCGATATCGACGGCGTGTTCCAGGGACTCGGTGGCATACGCGCCATCGCAGGAAGCCGTCGCCAGCGGCAACGCGGTCAAGGTCGCCGCCGCGCGATGGATCCCTTCGGGCACATGCACCAGCATGGCTTCCGCCAGATCCAGCGCGTAAACTTGCGCCGAAGGATAACGTTCCTGAATCAGCCTTGCGAAACGTCCTTTGCCGCAGCCGAGGTCGGCGACGCGTTTGCCTGCAACATCGCCCATATGTTGCAGCACCAACTTGACGTGATAGATCCGCGGATCGATCGTCGTTGGAAAATGTTCCTCGTCGGCCGCCGCCTGATTGAAGAACTCACGGATCTCTTGGAGCGGAGTCGAGGCCACAGGCACGGGCGTAGTCGTCCTTTTGAATTTCGAGAAAAATCCCACGGCGTTTGTGGCCCTTCACCCATCCGGCCAAGCTTACGTCAGCTTACACTTTGCTAAGGAACACCGGCAAGCCGAGCTTCTGCTCGTAATTCGGACGATAACGCTGGGTGTTGTACATGGTCGCGACATCCACCTGACGGGGCCCCAGTTTCGGATCTGGAATCGGAACCATGGCGTAACGGCCCTCTTGCACCGCGGCCATCACTCCGCTGCGTCCCGCTACGATGGCCTCGAATGCCATCGTGCCCATGACGCTCGAAACCAGCTTGTCCATGAAGTCGGGCGAGCCGCTGCGCAGGTCGTAGGTCAAGTCGCTGGCGATCGTTTCCGCGCGCGTGTGTCTGGTAATCTCGCTGGCAAGCGCCTCGGCCACGCTGGCCTTTTTCTGATGGCCGAAAGCGTCGGCTTGTCCATAGTGCTGCACTTCGTAACCTTCCCAGGACGCTCCCTCAGAAAGCACGACGAGCGCATAGCTACTGGGATCGGAACGCTTATCGTTGACCAGCAGCTCCACCATTTTTTCGAGACTGAACTTGTACTCGGGGATTGCGCAGCGAATGGATGTCACGAACGCCGTGTACAGCGCCGTGTGCCCCGCGTCGCGTCCGAACACGCGAAATATGCCGATGCGTTCGTGCGATTCCACCGTGGTGCGTTGCCGCTCAATCGCATCCATCGCGCGCGTGATCGCCGTGGAAAAGCCGATGCAATATTCCGTGCCTTGCACATCGTTATCCATGGTCTTCGGCACGCCAATAATCGGCACGCCGAGCGAATCCAAATGTGCCGCGAAGCTCAACGTATCGTCGCCGCCAATGACAATCAAGGCGTCGATGCCGAGGCGCTCTAAATTCTTAACCACCTGCGACGTCACATCCCACGTCTTGCCATCGGTTGGGAAACTCGAGGCTTGCAGGAATTCCGGCAGCGACTTCATCTTCGAAGGATTCGTGCGGCTGGAGTGCAGGATCGTGCCGCCGCGATTCTCAATGTCGCGCGTGTTCTCGCGATCCAGCGGAAGAATGTAATGCTGCTGGCTCGCCGGGTCGTCCAGATTGACGTGCGTCAAGCCTTCCCAGCCGCGCCGGATGCCCACAACTCCGATGTTCTGCGCGGCACTGCGATACGTCACGCTCTTGAGAACAGCGTTCAAGCCCGGTACGTCACCGCCGCCCGTCAATATCCCGATTCGTCGAGTAGCCATACCCAATGTTACCGCCGCCCTTCCCCGCCCGGTGAGCGCCATCGCGCCAGAAATGCTTCCGATGCCTGTTGCTCGATTTCGCGAGCCAGCTCCACCGTCCACGTGTCCAGGCGTTTGGCGCGCAAGTGCTCCAACACTTTCACCTCGCGCTCCTTCGCGGTCACCACTTTCATTTGCGCGATGATGCGTTGTTCGCACTCCGCGCGTTTGCGTTCCAGCCGGCCGTCTTCCTCATCTAGGTGCCTACGAAAGTTCTCGAGCGCATGCAGGTCCAGGCCGTATGCCGATCCCTGGGACCGCAACTGTCCCGCGGATTTCTCTTTCTCCGCCTGTAACTGCCTGCGCTCGTCATCAATCGCGCGCAGCTCCGCGCGCATTTGCTCCCATCGCAAGCGCTCCATCCGCGCTTGCATGCTTCTCCAGGAGAGGACCTTTTCCAGAGAAAATGCAAAGCGCTTCACGCAACACTACCCGCCAGTTCCACCATGCGCGCGACAGTATCTGCCGCGGGAGTCGCTTCGTCCGTCGTTTGACGCAAAAACTCCAGCAATTTCGGCCGGAGTTTGATAGCGGCATCGAGCGTCGCGTTGGCGCCCGAGGCATACGCCCCAAGATTGATCAGATCTTCGGATTGCGAATACGCCGCCAGCGCTTCGCGAATCTTTCGCGCCGCATCTTTCTGCGGAGGCGTCGAAATGCGGCCCGCCAGGCGGCTCACCGAATTCAAAACGTCGATCGCGGGATAGTGCCCCATGGCGCCCAAGTGGCGCGACAGAATAATGTGGCCGTCCAAGATCGAGCGCGTGGCGTCGCAAATCGGCTCGTTGAAATCGTCGCCTTCGACTAACACCGTGAAAAATCCGGTGATCGATCCTTGCGCGAAGTTCCCCGCCCTTTCGAATACTTTCGGCAGCAGATCGAAGACGCTCGGCGTATAACCTTTCTGGCTGGGAGGCTCGCCCGCCGCCAGTCCGATTTCACGCTGCGCCATGGCCAGCCGCGTCACCGAATCCATCACCAGCAGTACGCTCTTGCCTTTGTCGCGAAAATATTCGGCCACCGCCAGAGCTACAAAACCCGCGCGGATGCGCAGCGGCGCGGGCATGTCGGAGGTCGCCGCGATCACAACACTGCGGCGCAACCCTTCGGTGCTCAATTCTTTTTCGATGAACTCGCGCACTTCGCGATTGCGTTCGCCGATCAGCGCGATCACGCTGACGTCCGCCGAATTGTGCCGCGCCATCGACGCCAGCAACGTGCTCTTCCCTACCCCGGAGCCTCCGAAAATCCCCACGCGCTGACCTTTGCCGATGGGGAGCAGACTATCTATGGCGCGAACGCCCGTCACCAAAGGCTCGGTGATATGCTCGCGCTGAAGCGGACCCGGAGGCTGCGCGTACAAATCGTACAGCGCATCGGCATCAATCGCCGGACCGCCATCCATCGGCTTCCCGAAGCCATCCAACACGCGTCCCAACAAACGTTGTGAGACTTCTATGCGCGATGCTTCAGGCCGCGCGACGATCGTGTCTCCGGCTTGTAATCCCGTGGTTTGTTCTAGCGGCATCAGCAGAACGCGGCCATCGCGAAAGCCAATCACTTGCGCACGAATGCGCTGCCCCGTGGCCGTGTAGATCTCGCAGAAATCGTGGACTGCCGCTGCCGGACCTTGCGAGGCGATCAGCAATCCGGCCAGTTCACGGACGCGGCCGGTCCACAACATGGGCTCCATGGAGGGGACGGCGTTGATGTAATCGGCGAGGCTCATTTCATTCGCCTGCGGGCTTTCTTTACGCAGCTCATTTCATTCGCCTGCGGGCTTTCTTTACGCAGCTCATTTCATTCGCCTGCGGGCTTTCTTTACGCAGCTCATTTGATTCGCCTGCGAACTACATCCGCCAAACCGCGATCGATTTCCGCCAGTTGTGTGTCGATGCTCGCGTCCAACTCTCCGCGCGATGTTTCGAAAATCGCGCTGCCTGCTTGCAGGGATCCGTCGGCGACAATTTCAAGCGCATGCGGCAAATGCAACTCCTCGCGCCGTTGCTGCAAAAGCGCGGCATCTGCTGGACACACGCGCAGCCGATGCGTTTCGCGCGCTTCCACTTTCGAAAACGCGGCTTTCACTAGACCCAGCACGGCTTCCGGATCCACCGCGATTTCTCGATGCAGAATCCGCCGCGCAATCGCGACGGCCAGCTTTACCGTGTCGCGCTCCGCTTCGTTGCGCAGGCGATGCCCTTGTCCGGACAAATCCGCGATGAGCGCTTGCAACGACGCGACCACCGGCTGGACGATCGCCATGGCCCGCTGTTGCGCAGCGGCCTCTGCCTCCATCCGTCCCTGCTCTCTCGCTGCCGCCACACGTTGTTGCGTTTGCTGTTCGATCGCGGCCAGTTGTTCGGGCGAAGGCGCGTGGTTGTTGTTCGCATGCCGGTTTGCTTGCCGCGCCGCAGAGGGCGGAGCTCCGCCCGCGCGCCGCCAGACGATCGGCTGCACATCCTGTAATGCATCGTGCGCGGCTTGCGCATCCAGCCGGCCCGGCGACTGCGGATGCGTCGACGGCGAGTCGTTCGCCCGGAGAATTCTAGACGACATATTGTTCTCCGGCCGTGCCCTTCAAACTAATCACGCCTTCGGTTTCGAGTTGCCGCACTACGGCAATGATTTGCTGCTGCGCCCCTTCCACTTCCTTGATCTTGATCGGCCCCAGCGCGTCCATATCTTCGCGCAACATTTCCGCGCCACGGGCGCTCATCGCCTGCAGCATATGGTTCTTCATTTGATCGCTGGTGCCCTTGAGCGCCAGCGTCAAAATCTTGCGATCCACCTTGGCCAGGACTTCCTTCACGGCATTCACGTCCAGCAAAAGGATGTCCTCAAAGACGAACATCATATGACGGATCGTTTCGACCAGCGTCGGATTGGTTTGCTCGATGGTGTCGAGAATATCCTTACTCGTGTTGGAATCCAGACGATTGAACATTTCGGAAACCGCGTGCACGCCGCCGTACGCTTCGCGGCTCAGTTCCCCAATGGATTTCAGCTTCGACCCGATCACCCCGGCAATTTTAGAGATGATCTCCGGCGAGATCTGATCGAGCGACGCCATGCGCAGCGCCACATCCGCGCCGATTTCCTGCGGCAGTGAGTACAGCAAGCCCGCGCCCTGCGAAGGATTCAGGTGCGAAAGAATCAGCGCGATGGTCTGCGGATGCTCGCTATGGATGAATTTGGCCAGCTGCTGCGGATCGGTTTTTTGCAATGCGTCGAAGCTCAGCGTTTCGTTGCCCAGCGACTTCATCAGGCGGTCGAGCATGCGCTTGGCCTGATCGGGCCCGAATGCGTTAATCAGCACTTTGCGCGCGTAATCCACGCCGCCTTTTACGACGTAGTCGTGCGCCACCGCCATTTGATAGAACTCTTCCAGCACCCCTTCGGCCTGCTCCGAGGTGAGGGATTGCACGCGCGCGATCTCGCGGCTGATCGCCTGTACTTCGTCTTCGTCCAGTTGCTTCAGAATCTCGCTCGACGCCTCGTCGCCGATCATGATCATCAGCACGGCCGTTTTGCGCAGACCAGAGAGCTGCTCCACTTCAGGCTTGTCAGTTTTGACCACTGAGCCAGCTCCTTACCACTTGCGCCATCGCCGTCGGATCCTTCTTCGTTTCCGACGAAATATGCTTGGTCAGCACTTCGGTCTTCTTCGTGGAGACCGCCGGGAGTTGCAGCTTCATCAACTCCTCGGCCTGCTGTTTCGCTTGGTTGGCGGCTTGCTCGGCCATCCGCCCTTCGATTTGTTTTTGGAAATCCTCGGGCGTCATGGCCGCATCTTTCGATTGCTCCGCTGCTGCCAGCGACTTGGCCGCCTCTTCGGCCGCTATCTTTTTCTTCTTCGAACGGCTCTTCAGGAAGAAGAACACGCCGCCAACCACCAGCAACAACATTGCGCCCGCGCCAATCCCCGCGACCATCATGAAGTTCTTCGCGCCCATCAGCTTTTGGAGCCACGGCGGTAACGGGATCGACGATTTCGGCTCCGCCGGCGCCGCCTGCAAACTAGGCGGTTCGGCGGACAACGTAGATTCAAACGGAAACGCCTCCACCACAAGCTCGTCGCCGCGATCCATCGAGAACCCGGCCGCCGCGGCCACCAGATCGTGAATCACCTTGAGCTTCTCGGGGGATGGCGGCTCCACCACGCGCTTGGTGCCTTCAAACCGCAGAGAATGATCCACCAACACGGCGAGCGAGAGCTTCTTCACGGTTCCCTGCGGCAGCTTCGTGTGCCGGACGACGCGGCTGGGCTGATAGGTGGTGTTCGACGTCTTGCGCGCGAAATTGGCCGAGCCCGTGGCAGCAGCCGCCGCGTTTCCCGTAGGACGTGGCACGCTCGACGGCGTCCCCGGCGTGCCCGATGCCGCAGGCAGCGCCGGACCGTCCTCCGACGATTGCAAACTCAGAACCGCCGATTTCTGCGGATCGTACGTCTCTTCACTTTGCTCCCCGCTGGTAAGGTCCACTACGGCGGAAACGCCCGCCCGGAAATGGTCCGCACCCAGGAGCGGTTCGAGGGTGGCGGCGATCTTGTTCTGGACGTCCCTCTCCACGCTCTTGCGATAATCCAAGGCCGCTTCGTTGTCGTCGTCGCCCGACGAGGCCTTGCGCGCGCGATTCAGCAGGTTGCCACTGGTATCCACCAAGGAAACCTGCTCTGGCGATAGTTCCGGCACCCCGCTCGCCGCCAACTGGCAGATGGCCGCAATGTTCGCCGGAGAAAGCCGCGAGTTCCCCCGCAGCTTAATCAGGATGCTGGCCTTGGCCGGTTGCCGCATTTCCGTATAGATGGAGTCCTTGGCCATGGTGAGGTGCACGCGCGCTTGCTCCACCTCACGAATCGACATGATGGATCTTTCGAGCTCTCCCTCGATAGCACGATGAAAATTAACCTGTTCTGCGAAATCGCTGGCGCCGAAATTGGCTTTGTCGAAAAGCTCGTATCCAATGCGCCCCGACTTCGGAAGTCCCTGGGCAGCCATCGCCAAACGAGCCTCGGCAACGCGGGCCGAAGGCACCAGAATGGTGGAGCCGTTATCCCCCAGCCGGTAGTCGATGCCTGCTTCCTTTAACTTCGGGACCAAACCTCCGGCGTCTTCGGCCGATAAGTTCGAATAGAGAGGCTTGAAGTCGCGTTCCTCATTCCACCGCGAGAAAGCCGTGACGCCCCCGCCCACTGCCAGGGCGGCAATCAGGATCCAAATGCGCTGGGTCCAGCTCAATCTGTTCCAAAGCTGCGTGATCTGATCCATTAATTATGAGAGGACTAAAACTCACGGTCGAAATGTCGCCCGATGTTACTTCCATTGCAACTTACAACTAGCTGATTCAAAGATCTTTCGAGAACGGAACCGCGCGACAATTTCCGCCTATACCTGCATCTGCATGACCTGCTGATAGGCCGCTACTACCTTATTGCGCACCTGCATGAACAACTGGAAGGACAAATCCGCCTGCTGCGTGGCCAGCGCGACCTTGTGAAGTTCCTCTCCTTCGCCACTGAGGAACCGGTTTACAGAAGCATCCGCATTGTTTTGAAAAGACTCCACTTGTTGAATCGCCTGCTGTAGCACAGAGCCGAACGGACTGGGTCCGGAAGCAGTCGTTGCCCCCGCTGCCGCCGATAGTGCAGACGAAGCCCCCGCCACCGAAGGCATAACTAAGGATGCGGGCAAAATAGGCAAGGACATAGTTTAAGTTTTACCTCTTACTTCATGATGGCAATGGAGTTCGTTATCATATCTTTCACCGCGGTCATGGCCGAAACGTTCGCTTGATAGGAACGTGACGCGTTGAGCAAATCCACCATCTCCTCCGCTGGATTCATCTTTGGGAACGCCACATAGCCGTTCTCATCGGCATCCGGATGGCCTGGAACATAGCGCATATCGGGAGCGCTGGAATCCGTGATGACGTCCGCCACCTTCACTCCCGTCCCGAGCTCACTCTGGAACACGGCGGAGAAGGGCGAGGACTGGACATCCGTCGAGAACACCACGTCCTTGCGCCGGTAGGGACCGCCTTCGGGTGTACGCGTGGTTTCCGCGTTCGCCATGTTCTCCACCAGCATCTCGGCGCGCATTCTTTGCGCCGACATACCCGAGGAGCTGACCTGAATCGCCGAAAAAAGACTCATGAGCCACCTCCTGAGATCGCCGCTTGTATCGATTTGAGCTGGCCGCGCACCAAAGTGGAAGCCACATTGAAACGCATGGCGTTTTCGGCCAGCATGCGAGCCTCCCGATCCACGTCCACGTTGTTGCCGTCCGCCTTCGTTGTCAGGCCCGGCGTCTGAATAATCTGCGGCTGCTGGCCTTGGGTGAGTGTGGTGAATTCGAATTGAAAATCAATGTCCTGGGCCTTGTAGCCAGGCGTATCCGCGTTGGCGATGTTGGCCGTCGCCAGCTTCTGGCGCGTGCTCAACAAGTCCATGTAACGCTCTAGAGGTGCGGTGACTTTATCCAACATGCCGCAACCACAAATGCATGTAAGGGACCGAAAGAGCAGTTCGTGAATCGAAATGTTGCCCGATGATTCCTAGCCCGAGTTAGGAGCCCGGAGGTAGGACCTGAGAAGTAGGGACGAAGCCTAGGAGCGCTCGATCTTCAATTGGCTGGCGATCGAAGTCCACAACGATTCCGGCTGGATGGGCTTCGTGAGGAACCCCTGCATGCCGCGGCTGATGCACTCATGACGACCGATATCGGATACATCCGCAGTGAGCGCCAGGATCGGGACGTTAGCGTAACCCGGCAGGCGACGAATCGCGGCGGTGGCATCCCAGCCGCTCATGCCGGGCATTTGGAGATCCATCAGGATCATACTGTACCTGTGGCGCGACGCGAACTCCACGGCTTGCTCGCCGCTCGCGGCCAAATGCAACGTGAGGGGATAGTTCTTCATGGCGTGCCGCAGCACGGCCGTTCCCACGGGATTATCGTCCACGCCGAGCACCAACGGCAGCGCAGGAAAAGTTCTCGGCTCCACGTCTTTCGTCGCGTCGTCTTTCGTCGAAACGCCCGGTGGACAAACCGGAATCTCCACCGTAAATATGGATCCTCGCGACAGTTCGCTTTCGAACGACAGGCGCCCCTGCATCAATTCCGTGAGCCGGTTCGCAAGCAGCAGCCCGAGCCCGATGCCACTTTGTTCGCGCGGGAACGCTACGTCCGCTTGACGGAACGATTGCAGAATCTTTTCGCGCTGCTGCGGCGCAATTCCGATGCCCGTATCGCGCACCGCGAGTTGCAGCGCCTCATCCTTGTAGGACACGGAAAGCTGGATCATCCCCTGCTCGGTAAACTTCAGGGCGTTATCCAATAAATACCCGAGGATCTCTTTGATGTGATGGCCATCGCCCACCAGCGTCGCCGGCAGGCCCGTCCCCGGCAGTCCTGTCTCCAGTGTCGAGAACAAACGAACGCCTTTGGTCTGCGCCTTGGCCGAATGCAGATCGATGGCGGACTCCGCCAGCTCCCGGACGTTAAACTCTGATGCTTCAAGTTTCACATCGCCGGCTTCGAGCGCCACATACTGCAAAGTCTCATTCAGCGTGTGCAGAAGCTCCTCCGCGCACTGCCGCGCGGTGATCGCGTAATCGCGTTGCTCTTCCGTCAAGGCAGTTTCGAGCAACAGATCCGTCATCCCCATCAGGCCGGACAGTGGCGTGCGGATCTGGTGATGCAAAGTCGTTTGAAACAACGACTGCAAGCGCGCGAGCTCCGGACTACGCGCGGGCTCGTCGGACGACGAGCGAAGGACGCGAAGCGGAGAAGCGGGTACTGAGGACATCCACTTAGCTCATCGGCATAAATGGTGTCTGCCTTTAAGGAAATCACTTAGTGGATCGGCACAGGCTCACGTTTGCGATCCGCAGACGTGATATATTCTCCAGGAAGGAGCCCCGACTATGGAAACATTGGAAGCACGCGCAACGATGGACGACGCAACCGCCGGCAAGCAGAAACTGCCAGCCGAAGCCGTAGAACTCTACAACCTCTTTATCCACGGTGCCATCAGCCGCCGTGCATTTGGCGATGGAATCAAGAAGCTCGGCATTTCCGGCTTGGCTGCGGCCACCGTTATGGACATGTTGATGCCCAAGTACGCCGAAGCACAACAGGTCGCCAAGAATGACGACCGCCTGAAGACCAGCTACGAAGTCGTGCAATCGCCGAACGGCAACGGCACGATCAAGGGCTACCTCGTTCGCCCCATCAGCGCCGATACGCGCGACGCGAAGCCGACGAAGCTTCCCGGCATCATCGTGGTCCACGAAAATCGCGGACTGAATCCGCACATCGAGGACATCGCGCGCCGCATCGCGCTCGAAAACTTCATGGTGTTCGCGCCCGATGGACTCACCTCCATGGGCGGCTTCCCCGGCGACGACTACAAAGGCGGCCTGATGTTCGCCAAAGTGGACGGCAAGAAAATGATGGAAGACATGGTCGCCTCCGCTCAGTGGTTGAAGGCTCGCGAGGATTGCACCGGCAAGATCGGCATCACCGGCTTCTGCTTCGGCGGTGGCGTCTCCAACACGATGGCCGTTCGCCTGGGCGCGGATCTTGCGGCTGCTGCTCCTTATTATGGTGGCGTGCCCATGGACGCCGACATCGCCAAGATCAAGGCGGCGATCCTGGTCCATCACGGCGCTCTCGATACGCGTCTATCGGCCACGTGGCCCGGCTACGACAAGGCCCTCACCGCGGCGGGCGCTCCGCACGAAGGCTACATCTATCCGAACTCCGTCCACGGCTTCAATTGCGACGCGACGCCCGAGCGCTTCAACAAAGAAGCTTCGCAACTCGCGTGGAGCCGCACCATCGGCTGGTTCAACAAATACTGCCGCGGTTAATTTGTTTTTGACTTGGAGTGATTTGACCGGGTCGGCGCTCTGCGCTGGCCCGGTTTCTATTTAGTGGCCGGTTTCTATTTAATGGATGGATCTCTCCACACTCTCCGGCAGCTTTCCCCGCTTCGACAAAAACTGACTGACCTGCCACATCTGCTCTTCGCTCAGCGATTCCTTATATCCCGGCATTCCCGTCAGCCGGATGCCGTTCGCCACCACCCAATAATTCTGCCCCACCGGATCGTTGCCCATCACCTTGCGCTCGAAGAACTGCGGAGGATCCGGAAACATCCCTTTCGCCGCGACGCTCTTCGTGCCTCCCGGCAGTCCGTGGCATTCCACACATTGCTCGCGATAGATCTTCGCGCCGGCTAGTAAATTTTCTTCCGTCGCCGGCAGTCCTTCGTTCGTCGGAGCCTCGCGCGCGATCTTCGCTTCAATCGCCGCGCCCGCCAGCATCTGCTCCAGCGGAATCACCGGACCATTCACGGCCACCGGCACATATCCGAATCGCAGATACAAGAACACCGCTGCGGGGAGGATGATCCACCCCATCAGCATTCCGAGAAAGAATGTCTTCACAGGTTTATTCTAGCGAGCCGCGCACCTCGACCGAACCGCTTCGCTTTCGATGTGGCGCACGCACTCTTGCGTGCCGTATCGACACTCGTGTCGATACCTTCAGAAGTTTTCACGGCAACGGCAGGCGTCGAGAAGAGTCTCGACGCGGCACGCAAGAGTGCGTGCGCCACATCACCACCCAACAAAATGCGTTAGCATAGCAATCGCACAAAGGAGAACCATCCCATGTTGAAAATCCAAGCCACGTCGCTTTTCGCGCTGGCCTCTCTATTTGTCCCCGCCCTGCGCGCCGACCAGGGACTCATCACGCACAAAGCGCTCTCGCTCGACATGGCGCTCGCCATGGCCCACGGCTCTCTCGACAAATGCCGCGCGATGAACTACAAGTGCGCCATCACCGTGCTCGACGCCACCGGACGCACCATCATCGAACTGCAGGACGACGGAGCCAGCCTCCATCGCATCGAGGTCTCTCACAAGAAGGCCTACACCGCGCTCGTCTATCGCCGTCCGTCCAAGGATCAGGTGCAAAACTGGTCGAAGAAAACGCAGGAAGGAATTCCGCTGCAGGAAGGCACGCTTCCCTCGCCTCCCGTAGAAGGCACCATCGCCATGGGCGGAGGACTCCCCATCATCGTGGATAAGGACACCATCGGAGCCATCGCCGTCAGCGGCGGCCCCAACTGGGACGAAGACGAAAACATGGCCAAAGCCGGCATCGCCAAGGTCGCGGATAAGTTGAAGTAGGGACACGCGAGCTTTAACACTACCAACGAGTAGCTTCCATTCACACTGAAATCCAGGATGAAGGCAAAACTATTACCGTCCCTAGCTTTGTTGCTGATCCTGGAAACGTGCGTCACGCTCGCGACGGCCTACCAGCATCATTCCGAAGCCCGGTGGGAAATTTCGGCAACATTTTACTTCGGCATCATGCGCTACGTATTGGAAAGGTTCTTTCTTTGGATACTTTTCGCCGCGGCACTATTCTCGACAGTTCCCCTGCGCTATCGACTGCTCTCGTTCTGGCAACTCGTTGGAATTGGCCTGATCCTGGACGGGGCAACCACTATTGGAAGCACGATATTCAGCGAGAAGAATCAATTTGACGGAATATACTATTCACGCTTCACGAATTACCTAGTCGCAAGAATGGCCGTTTGGATTCCTCTGACGTGCATCGCTCTCTGGACGTGGATCAGGCGCTCAGGGCTCGCCGCCGCGCGATAGCTATGACGAAACAACCCGTTATCTCGATGCTTGACGTGGCGCACGCACTCCTGCGCAAGAGTGCGTGCGCCATATCGCGAGCAAATTCCGAATTCCAAAAAGCTCTCTCCATCGGACCCGAGCCG
>CAITIX010000018.1 GCA_903892565.1 uncultured Acidobacteriia bacterium | reverse complement strand
GCACGGATTGCCGGTCGGGATGCTTGATCGCAATGGCAACCACGTCTTCGCCCCGCTCGTGCTGGATTAGCTTGCCTCCTGGATGGCGATGTCCCGACTTGCGCTTACGACCTGCACGAACGAATTGAACCTGCAGCATGAAGTCCCCCGATTAAAATTTCAATTTTCAGAACTCGGAACGTCACGCCAGAATGTCCCACCACGTACAGGGTGGCCGTCATTGAAAATGGTTTCTGACCAGAGCATCTGAAGAATGCCGTTGTGCCAGCGTAGCTCGCCCGTTGGTTCCTCAGTACGGACTTCCGAGGAGGGGAAATGAATGACTTGGCCTTCCATCAAACTGCCTTGGTGCGCAGCGGCGCGTCAGGCAGATCATCAATTTTCTCGCGAGGCACGCCGTACTTGACCGCAAGTTCTCCAATCGAAAGCGCCGGGCGGGAACGTCGGGAGTCAAAACCGCTTTTCAAACCCCAGTTTTCGCCGTGCTTCGCCTTCAGTTCTTCCATTGTCGGACGCGGCTTTTCTTCCGGCCCAACCACCCTATAAGGAGCATCGATGACTTGCGCCTGACCCGGAACCCAGCGCGGCATGAGGCCCTCCAAATCCTCCTTCAACTCCGCAATCGACGGCATGAATTTGAATTTTGATGGGATGCCAGACAACGGCGATAGTGCAGCCTCGACAACTTCGGACGGATAGGCCGCCAAAACGGTCGCAACGCCGGCCATGAACGTGCGCGGATCACTGGCTGGTGATTGGGGGTAGAATCCCAATAGACGTTCCGTTGCCTTCGCCGCTTTCTCGAATCCTATTCCCATGTTTTAGCTCCTGAAATGCTTCGTAATGGTCGGCGCCTTTGATTTCCTTCAGCGACTTCTGCGGCCCGGCGGTTTGGTATGGCGACGTGACCCAGTTGCGCCACGCGGCCTCGATGCCGCGCTCGCCCGCGAACAATCGCCCGTTGCCTTCAGCGTTGTTTTTGAATCTTTCGGCCTCCAAGAGGACTTTCGAGGGAAGAAAGCCTTTTGCCGCCGCGTATGCGTGTCCAGCCTCGGACACTTCCCAATTTTCTGGCAAACGAATTTTGTTTTTCTTCGGCGCTACCGAGCGAAGCGAGGTATCTTCTTTATCTTTAGGGTTATCGGTTATCGGTTGGTAGGGCGCTGCCCTAGCATTGCTAGAGCTTTGCTGTGACATTGCTTTAGCTTTGCCACCCTTCTTGCCAGCACTGACGCGTTTTTCATACTTCGCCTGAGCCTCGACTAATTCTTGATCGATACGCTTGTGCCGCCACACCCCATCACCCTTAAAGAATGCGCGCATTGTGTTGCGGTGCGCTTTCCATTCGCGATCTGTCATGCACGCGATAGCCGCAAGCTGCTTGTCGTCATCGGGAAGTGATCCCGTGGCCCAGTAGTGCATCGACAAAAGGAAATAGGCGCCGTGGCCGGCGGCACGAAGATGCCCGGTGTCTTTCTTGTAATCGCCAATGTGCCATGACATGCGAGGAAGGCTCATGCCGGCCTCACTACAATTTCGCAGAAGCCGGGCTTCACATCGGCGGAACGAACGGCGCCAACGTGGACGTTCTTGGAGTCGTCGCTGGTCAAGCCGCGCGATACCAGGAAATCCTCGGGAACCTTGATCCGGTTCGAAATGTCGCCGCGCATTTTCATTGGCAGCTTGATGACGACCATCGCCGGACCCGTCACAGGCTCAAGGGCGCGCTTTTGTTGCAGGTACATCACGTCAGCATGGAGCAGCCACGCCCGATAGGCGGCTGTCTTAAAGCGACCACGGCCACGCCCAGACTTGTTATTGGCGTAGGCTGCATTCACTGACGGCGGTATCGGAAGCGTGAGTATCACTGCAACGTCTCGCGAGTTGGAAACGGGATAATCTGGGCTACGCGGTACGCTGGAAAATCTTGTAGGTCGCGCTTTACAGGGGTGAACAACCCACGGGTAGCTTCATCAAATTCACGGATTAGGGCGTCGAAGGCGTCGTCAAGATCCTGCGCTGTCTTCTGCATCGGTCGTTTCCTCTTGTGAAACTGGACGCAATACATAAAGCAAATTGTCGATGTCGGCTTGCATATCGGGGTCTATGAGTCGCTTCGTCTCGATCTGCTTAACCCCGTGCATGATGGTGGTGTGAT
>CAITIX010000017.1 GCA_903892565.1 uncultured Acidobacteriia bacterium | reverse complement strand
GCGACATTGCCAGCGGCGCTGCCAACTCACTGACTGAGGCTGGTCCCAGGGTGAGACGC
The DNA here is from genome assembly GCA_903892565.1 of uncultured Acidobacteriia bacterium. Classification (GTDB taxonomy): domain Bacteria; phylum Acidobacteriota; class Terriglobia; order Bryobacterales; family Bryobacteraceae; genus Palsa-187. The sequence goes on along the minus strand of CAITIX010000017.1, from coordinate 1,615 downwards.
TCCACCATGGTGCGCCTGCTCTGGTCGGCTAACGCCTGGAAGGTTCGGTCGAGGTCGATCGTTTGGTTAAGCATATGGTTAAGTATAAAAAACGAGAGAGCAATAGTCAAGTGAATTCTTTAGTATCTGGGTTGGCGCAGAGGGTCAAGATGTACGGCCCAACAAGCAGCATCGGAGAAGTGTTCAGCGGGTGCGGGCTCTTATGATGAGTCCTTGATCGTCTCGGTATACAAGGCCAAGTTTTACGAAGGAGAGCGAATTCGATGAAATCAATGACCTGTAAGCAGTTGGGTGGGCCGTGTGATCTCGTGCTCCAGGGAAATACCGGAGACGAGGTCATCAAAGCGCAGGACAAACATCTCAAGGAGATGGTCGCTGGCGGCGACACCGCCCACGAAGATGCGCTGAAAGCGATGAAGGGAAGATGGAAGCATCCCATCTCCGGTATGAGTTGGTACAAAGAGACCAAGCGCCAGTTCGCCGCCCTTCCCGAGGATTGAGCTTGCCGCTTTGACGATCTCAAATCTCTTCATCCAACTCCTGTCCCGTAGATCTCCGCTCGAACCTCGTCCCGAGGGGTGACGATGTCGACAACCACTGGCAAAAAAACCAAGGCTGTCCCTGCTCGTACTGCTGACAGCCACGACGTCATCCGCGTTCATGGCGCGCGTGAGAACAACCTGCGCGACATCAGCATTGAGATTCCCAAGCGCCGTTTGACGGTGTTCACTGGGGTCTCGGGCTCGGGAAAGAGCTCATTGGTTTTCTCCACCATCGCCGCTGAGGCCCAACGCCTCATTAATGAGACCTATAGCGCTTTCGTCCAGGGCTTCATGCCGACGTTGGCCCGGCCCGATGTCGACGTGCTCGAGGGTCTGACGACCGCAATCATCGTTGATCAGCAGCGGATCGGCGCAAACGCTCGCTCGACCGTCGGCACAGTTACTGACGCGAATGCGATGCTACGAATTCTCTTTAGCCGGCTTGCAAGGCCCACTATCGGTCCGCCCAACGCTTACTCGTTTAACGTCCCCTCCATTCGAGCATCTGGTGCGATCACTGTTGAACGGGGAAATAGCACGACCGTGAGAAAGACCTACACCCGCGCGGGTGGCATGTGTCCACGCTGTGAGGGGATGGGCAACATCAATGACATCGACCTCGGTCAGCTCTTTGATGACACGAAGTCGCTCAACGATGGAGCGCTCACGATCCCTGGTTACACACCAGGCGGGTGGAACTATCGCCTCTACAGCTCGTCAGGCTTTTACGATCCAAACAAACCCATCAGCAAGTACACCAAAAAGGAGTTGGCCGACTTTCTCCATCACGAGCCGGTGAGGATGAAAATCGAGGGCATCAATATGACCTACGAGGGGTTGATCCCGCGTATTCAGCGGTCGATGCTTCAAAAGGATCGCGATTCGATGCAGCCGCATATCCGAGCATTTGTGGATCGAGCAGTGACTTTTGCGAACTGTCCAGCGTGCAAAGGTACGCGCCTCAGTGAGGGGGCTCGCTCGTCGCGGATCGGCAAGGTCAACATCGCTGACGCATGCGCAATGCAGGTGAGTGATCTCGCCGATTGGATCCGAACAATCAAGGATCCGTCGGT
>CAITIX010000016.1 GCA_903892565.1 uncultured Acidobacteriia bacterium | reverse complement strand
ATTATCACAGGGACGCCGGAGGGCGTGGGTCCGATTGAGCCGGGCGATACGCTGTTGTCTTATGTGCAAGGCGTGGGGGAGATGACGGTGGGTGTGGGCGCTGCTCCGGGGTTTGAAGATTCGGGTGTGGTGGCGTAGGAAGAGCCTTCCTCACGAAAACTTAATAAAGTTGTGGCGTTCGGGTGCCGAGGGAACTCGCCGATCATATAAGTCAGTCGTATTTCCCTCCTTTACGAAATAACCGTAAAACCTAACACTTTCTTTACTTTCGCCTGAGAGAATGACTCCAGTTCGCTGCATCTGCACACTCAGAATTTGGAGTAAGTTTCCATGAAACCTCTTTTGCCGGAATCGAGCTTGGCCGCCGAGGCGTACATCTATATCCGGGAACGGATCATGCGCGGAGACATCGCCATCGGCCAGGTGATTTCACGCCGCAAGATCGCCGCCGATTTGGGTATGAGCTTCCTGCCTGTGTCGGAAGCCTTTCTTCGCTTGGAATTCGAGGGGCTGCTGGAGAGCCGTCCTCGGGCCGGCACGCGCGTTCGGATTCCTTCAAAGGCGGACGTGGAAGGGCACTACGTGGTTCGTGAAGGGCTGGAAGTGCAGGCTGCGCGCTTGTTTGCGGAACGGGCGACGCCGGATGCTTGCGTGGAAGTGTTGAAGCTGGCCCAGCGCGTGGACGCACTCGCAAGTCAGGCGGAAACCGATCGTTTTGTGCACTTGAGCGTGCACGAGAAGCTGCATCGCCGCATTGCCGAACTGACGGACTGCCGGATCCTGAGCGATACCATTGAGAAGACGTGCGCGCTATCCTCCACGTGGCTTTGTTCGGGCCGGGCATTTACGGGTAATCGATTGTCCAATAAACACACGGCGTTGGTAGAGACGCTGTGTTCGGGAGGTGTGGACGCGGCTGCAGCGGCCATGCGCGAACATCTGATGGTCAGCAAAGAGTGGGCCATGGAGCGGTTGGCTCCCTATTTCGCGCTGGCCGAAAAGCAGACGCAAACCTACTCCCGGACGATGCCGGTGGTGCTGCCAACGGCTCCGGTTTCCGCCGGATCGCAGGCCTCGTAGCCAAGCACGAGTTGCTGCGCGGGTTGCCGCGCGGGTTGCGCGAAGCACCAGCTAACCAGTAGAATTCCAGTGGCTGCGGCCGTTCGGCTTTGTGACGAACCTGCCGCATTGCTATTGGGACAACCATGAAAGATTCCGCACTTCTGGACCGCCTCGCCATCCGCGAGCTCATTGAAAATTGGGTATTGTGGCGTGATGCCGGCGAGTGGGAGCGCTTCCGCACGGTGTGGCACGACGATGGCAAGATGTATGCCACGTGGTTCCAGGGCTCGGCGGATGAGTTCATCGCGGCGAGTTCCAAGGGCTTCGAGAATGGCGTCAGCATCCTTCATTTTTTGGGCGGACAGACCATGGATCTTTCAGGCAGTCGTGCGATTTCGCAAACCAAGATGACGATCACGCAGCGGGCCGAGGTTCACGGCGTATCCTGCGACGTGGTTTGCACGGGCCGTTTTTACGATTTCCTCGAAAAGCGCAATGGACGCTGGGGCTTCGTCCTGCGCCGTTTGATTTACGAAAAGGATCGCATGGATCCGGTGGATCCGGCGGCGAAGCTGGAGCTGGATGCGAAGCTGCTCGCGCAGTTCCCGGTGGGATATCGCCACTTGGCGTATCTGCAAACGTGCATTGGCTTCCAATTAAAGACCAATATGCCGGGGCTGAAAGGTCCTGAGGTGCAAGCGCTCTACGGGTACGGGCGCGACTGGCTGGCGGGGAAGTCGATCGAAGGGGTTTATAACGAATGAATGGGTCTATCAGGCAATGATGGGGTTTATCAGACAATGACGGGCAAGATCGCACTCGAAGAGCACTTCGCGCTGCCGGATACCATCGACGATTCCGAGCGATATTTCACGCCGGATGTTTGGCCCACGATGCGGCATCGGCTGGTGGATATCCACGAGACCAGACTTGGCGAAATGGACAAGTACGGCATCGAGATGATGATCCTATCGCTCAACGCCGTGGCGATTCAAGCGGTGCCCGATACGCGCAAGGCGATTGTGCTCGCGCGCAAAGCGAACGATTATCTGGCGGAGCAAGTGGCGAAAAATCCCAAGCGCTTTCAAGGCTTCGCGGCGTTGCCGATGCAAGATCCAGAAGCGGCGGCTCGTGAATTAGAGCGCTGCGTGCGCGAGCTTGGATTCAAAGGCGCGCTGGTGAACGGGTTTACGCAACGCGACGTCGAGGATTCGGCGGTGTATTTCGACCTGCCTGAATATGAAGCGTTCTGGGCAACGGTGGAGCGCCTCGGGGTGCCTTTTTACTTGCATCCGAGAGAGCCGCTGGCGAGCCGATCGCAACACTACGAAGGCCATCCGTGGTTTCTGGGATCCGCATGGTCGTTCGCGGTGGAAACGTCGATCCACGCGTTGCGGCTGATGGCTTCCGGGATTTTTGACCGGTATCCGAAGCTGACGCTGATTCTGGGGCATTTGGGTGAGCGCATCCCTTACGACATCTGGCGCGTGGATCACAGGCTCAGCAAAACGCCGCGAGGGATCCCGGCCAAGCGGCCGCTGGGCGAGTATCTGCGCAATAACATTTACCTGACCACGAGCGGCAATTTTCGAACGCAAACGCTGCTTGATGCCATGGGAGAAGTGAGCACGGACCGAATTTTGTTCAGCGTCGATTGGCCGTTCGAGGATGTGCAAGAGGGCTGCGAGTGGTTCGACACGGCCAGCATCGCCGAGGCGGATCGCCTGAAGATCGGAAGGACGAACGCCGGAAAGCTGTTCGGGCTCGATCTCGCCTAGTTCGTCTAAAGCAGCCAGTCCAGGTTTGTTGGGGATAGCGGTCTGCTCTGAGAGTAAAACGCGACTCTGATCAAGCTAGATAAAGTATGATGGAGTCTGTCTTTTCCGGGGATTGAAATGCAAGCATCAGCCAATACGCCAAACAAAATCGACGTTTCGCAGATCGTAGACAACAGCGAACTCACTTCGTTTCACTGGGGCCTGATGGCCCTTTGCGGGCTGTGCCTCATCATGGACGGCTTCGATGTGCAGGCGATGGGGTACGTAGCGCCCGTGCTGATCCGCGAATGGGGCGTGGCGAATTCAGCGTTAGGTCCGGTGTTCAGCGCCGCGCTGGTGGGTGTTCTGTTCGGATCGCTGGGCTGCAGTATGCTGGCGGATCGTTTCGGCAGGCGGCCGTTGCTGATTGCTGGGTCGCTCTACTTCTCTGTGCTCACGTTGCTGACGACGCAGGCGCACACGCTGAACCAAATGCTGGCGATTCGTTTCATCGCGGGGCTGGGCCTGGGCGGCATGATGCCGAATGCGATGGCGCTGGTGGGCGAGTACAGTCCGAAGAAAAGTCGCGTAGTGATTATGATGATCATCTCCACGGGATTCACGGCGGGCGCGGCGCTCGGAGGATTTGTAGCGGCTTGGCTGATTCCGGCGTTCGGATGGCAAGCCGTGTTCTATTTCGGCGGCGTCATTCCGCTGGTGATCGCGGCGCTGATGTTCAAATTTTTGCCGGAGTCCCTGCAATATCTCGTCTTGCAGGGCAAGAGCAAAGAAACGATTCGCAAATGGCTGACGCGGATGAATCCGGCAGCGCCGCCGCCTGCATCCGCGGAATTCACGGTGCCGGAGCAAAAACGCTCGGGCGTTCCTGCTGCCTATTTGTTCAAAGAAGGGCGGGGAATGACAACGGTGTTGTTCTGGACCGTCAACTTCATGAACCTTCTGAATCTGTATTTCCTCTCCAGTTGGATTCCCACCGTGGTGCGGGACGCGGGCTATCCCACGCGCACGGCGGTGCTGGCAGGAACGATGGTGCAGTTGGGAGGAACGGTCGGGCCGTTCGTCACAGGGTGGTTCATTAATCGCTTCGGCTTTGTTCCGACGTTAACCGTTTCGTTCTTCTGCGCCAGCTTGAGTATCGCGGCGATCGGGCAGCCGGGATTGTCGCTGGTCATGCTCTTCACCGTCATCTTCCTGGCAGGCTGGTGCGTGGTGGGAGGACAACCGGGAGTGAATTCTTTAGCGGCGATGTACTATCCGACGTTCTTGCGCTCGACGGGTATCGGCTGGGGACTGGGGATTGGACGAATCGGGGCGATTGTGGGACCGTTCGTGGGCGGCCAGTTGATGGGTTTGCACTGGACGAATCGGGAACTATTCTATGCAGCGGCAGTCCCTGCGTTTATTTCCGCGCTGGTGACGTTCTCGCTGCGCTTCTTCATGAAGTTACCGGAGCCGGAACCGTCGGTACTGCGTCAGCAAATGGCCGCGCACTAAGAGGTGCCTTCGGCAACCATCTTTCGTTCGAGCGCTTTCCATAGCCGGGCTTTGACATCCTCCGGAATCTCCTGAGGCTCCATTCCCTTGTAGACTTGCAGAGTCTTGCGCGTGGTGTCGACAATCACGAAGCAATTCATGCACTCGGAAACATGCGATTCCAAGTGGGTCTTCATCACCGGGTCGGTGTTCGGATCCAGATAGTCGTTCAGTTCCTTCAGGAATTGTTTACACGTAACCAAAAGCGTTGTCCCCTTTCCGCTTAAACTTGCGGGTCAATTTTTCCCGCAACTCCAAGCGGGCACGCAAAAGCCGACTCTTCACGGCGGGAATGGAAATTCCCAAGGCTTCCGCTGTTTCTTCCGTGCTCAATTCTTCGATGTCGCGCAACGTGAAAACGGTGCGGAAATCCGGCTTCAAAGTCTCCACCGCCTCGTTGAGAATTCCTTGCAATTCCTCCTGGGAATACTGTTGCTCGGGGTTGCCTTCCCAGACGGCGATTTCGCGCTTCACCTCTTCTTCGCCTGTGTCGATGGGCTCGTCGAGGGAAACAAAGCGGTCGCCCTTACGTTTGCGCAGCTTCATCAGGGATTCGTTGACCGCGATGCGGACGATCCAGGTGTAGAACTTGGATTGGCCATGGAAGCCCTTCAGATGCTCGTAGGCTTTCATGAAGGAGTCCTGCAGCACGTCCTCGGCATCCTCATCGTTCTGCGTGATGTGCTTCGCTAAACGATAAATTTTGCGCTGATAACGTTGGACGAGTTCGGCGAACGCAGTTCCGTCGCCGGCCTGCGCCTGCGCGACAAGCGTGCCTTCGTCGTTCGGATCGGAGGCAACTGCGGAATGGGAGGTGGGCGTCACGCTAGTACCAAATATATATGATGTGGCGGCGGCGCGCGGGATGCAGGCAAAATGTGAAATTGGTTTGGCGCGTTGCCGAACGTCCGAAGCGGAGGCAGTTTGGTAACCTGAGAGTTACCCATGAGTGAAATTCAGGTCACCCTTCCGGACGGAAGTGTTAAAACCATGCCGCAGGGCGCGGCGCCGATCGATGTTGCGAAGTCGATCAGCACTAGGCTCGCCGATGACGCCATCGTCGCCAAAGTGGATGGAGCGTTTTGGGATTTGACGCGGCCGTTCGACGGCAACGCGACGCTGCAGCTAATGACGACGAAGAATCCCGAGGCGCTGGAAGTGTATCGGCACTCCACGGCGCACTTGCTGGCCGCGGCGGTGCTGGAGTTGTTCCCCGAGACGAAGCTTGGCATCGGGCCTCCAATTGAAAACGGCTTTTACTACGACTTCCTGCGGCCGTCGGCGTTCTCGCCCGAAGATCTGGAAAAGATCGAGCAGAAGATGTGGGAGATCCAGGCGCGCGATCTGCCCTATGAGCGCAAGTACACCGAGAAGGAAGAAGGCCTGAAGCTGTATTCCGATCAGCCGATGAAGTGCGAGCTGATCACGGAGCGCGCGGGCGAAGTGTTCTCCGAGTACACGCTGGGACCGCACTTTATCGATTTCTGCCGCGGGCCGCACGTGTCTTCGACGAAGAAGATCAAAGCGTTCAAGTTGCTCTCGGTCGCGGGGGCCTATTGGAAGGGCGACGAGAAGAACGCGCAGCTGCAGCGCATTTACGGTACTGCATGGTTCAGCAAGAAAGACCAGGACGAATATTTGGCGCGCCTGGAAGAGGCGAAGAAGCGCGACCATCGCAAGCTGGGGCAAGAGCTCGATCTTTTCAGCATTCAAGAGCTGGCTGGTCCGGGACTGATTTTCTTCCATCCCAAAGGCGGGCGCATTCGCGTCATCATCGAAGACTGGATGCGCGATCAGTATCTGAAGCGCGGCTATGATCTGGTCTACACGCCGCACGTGATGCGCGCGGATCTGTGGAAGACCTCCGGCCACTTGAGCCACTACAAAGAAAATATGTTCGCGGGCATGGAATTGGACGACGCCGAATACCGGCTGAAGCCCATGAATTGCCCGGGGCACATTTTGATCTATCGCGACAAGCTGCGTAGCTATCGTGAACTGCCGGTGCGCCTTGGCGAGCTGGGCACGGTGTATCGTTACGAGAAATCCGGCGTGATGCACGGGCTATTGCGCGTCCGCGGATTTACGCAGGATGACGCGCACATTTTCTGTACTCCGGATCAGATCGAAAACGAAGTGGTGAACTGCCTGGAGTTTGCGATTGACGTCCTGAAGACGTTCGGCTTCGAGACCTATGAAGCTGAGCTTTCGACGTGGGACGGTGGCAAGAGCGGTAAATATGACGGGACTGCGGATTTGTGGGAGCTCGCGGAGAATGCGTTGAAACGCGCCGTGGAGCGACTTGGATTGAAGGCTCCGGTGATGGCCGATGAAGCGGCGTTCTATGGGCCAAAGATCGACATGAAGTTGGTCGACGCGTTGGGCCGCAAGTGGCAGCTCTCTACGGTGCAGTTCGACTTCACGTTGCCGAAGAAGTTCGGTCTCGAATTCGTGGCCGAGGACGGTAAGCGGCATCAGCCTCTGATGGTGCACCGTGCGTTGTACGGCAGCATTGAGCGGTTCTTCGGAATCCTGATCGAGCATTACGGTGGAGCATTCCCGTTGTGGCTGGCTCCCGTGCAGATGGTGGTGATGCCGATTACGGATCGTCAACAGGAGTACGCGCAGAAGGTGCAGGCGCGCCTGGAAGCGGCCGGGTTCCGCTCGCATTTGGATGATCGCAAGGAAAAAGTAAACCTGAAGATCCGCGATGCGCAGATGCAGAAGGTTCCGTACATGCTGGTGGTGGGCGATCGCGAGGCGGAAGCCGGCGCGGTATCCGTTCGCCATCGCAAGCACGCGGACATGGGCGCAAAGCCGCTCGAAGAGTTCATCGCGGAAGTGACGAAGTTGGTCGATACGAAGAACACGGTGGAATAGCCCGGGGGCGGGCGAAACTTGCTCCAGCCTAACCTGCTCCAATAGACTCGTGGACCAGAGAATCCGGCAGGCTGTAGCGCGGAGCATTCTTTCGAAGACCTCCGGCTTTATCGCAGAGGCTGGGTTCACGCACTCGCTCACACCGGCGCGCAATTGCACGTTTGGATGCACGTACTGCTACGTCCCGACGATGCGCGTCCAGGGTGGATTGCAGCCCGAAGATTGGCGGCGTTGGGGGCAGTTCACGACCGTCAAGTCTAACGCCGCGGAATTATTGCGCCGCGAATTGCGCGCTTCGCAAAGAATTTATTGCTCGCCGTTGGTGGACCCCTATCAACCGGCGGAGGCCGAAGCCCGGATCATGCCGGGGATTCTCGAGGCGCTCTGCGAAACGCCCCCGTTGGTCTTTACCCTGCAGACGAGAGGCCCGCTGGTGCTGCGGGATCTGGAACTCATTACGCGATTGGCCGGTAAAACGCGGGTGCGCGTGAGTTTCTCCATCACCACGAATCGGGACGAAGTGCGGAAACTTTATGAGCCGCTTTGTGCGCCCATCGCAGAACGGCTCAACGTCGTTCGGGCGCTGCGAGAGGCGGGGATCGAGGCGTACGTAACGCTCGCGCCACTGTTGCCGTGCGATCCAGAGGAATTGGCTCGCCTCGCCATCGAGGCCAGCGCGAGAGATTTGATTGGCGATCCGTTGCATACGCGGGTCGCCAAACCACGCGGAGCGACAACCCGTGAAGCCGCCGTGTACATCAGCGAAACACGGGGCTTTGAGAAATGGCATGACCCGGTATATCAGGCTGCCGTTGGGGAGAGAATTCGCGAGACCGCGGAAGCAAGCGGCGTATGCTTTGAGACGGGTCCCTTGGGATTTGCGCGATTGGCGCGATAGTGGCGCGTCTACTTGCTCATGAGCGGCGTGGAAAGGGTCATCAAGATGCGAGTGCCTTGCAAGATGGAGCCTTCCACGCTGGTCTTCATGTCCTTATCGTTCCCAAACTTGCGGTCGCGAACCACGCCGCGCGGGTCGATGAAGAGCATCACCGGCGCAAAGGGGCGACCATCGGGAGGCAGGCCGGCGAGTTTCAAAAACGGGGCCTGATCCAAATATCCGAAAGGAAAATTGGGGCGAAAGCGCTGTAACCAGAGCGGCAAATTTAGGTCCGAGTTTTTATCGCCCGCGACACCCACGACCTGCAAGCCTTGGGGGCCGTATTCTTTCTGGATCTCAATCAAGTACTGGACGGCGTTGACGCAGTGGCCACAGCTTGTCGAGATCATCGCCACGATCACGGCCTTCCCGCGATATTTCTTTAGGTCGATGATCGCAGTGCTTGGCTTTGCCGGAATCGGAATATTGCCGGGACCGAGGCTGGGGCCGTCGCCCGCTGCGTGGATCGGCACGTCGTCCAGCGGGAACGGCACTTGGGAAGCCGCCTGGGCAAGCGTGCCGAGGCACAGGAGTAGGACGAAATTTCGTAACCGCATCTCTTTTATTTTAGTCGATTCAACTTCACTCGTTTCGCTTTCACAAAACTAGCCTAGTTGATTTTCGACTTCGTGCAGCCAGTCCGGGTGCTTCAGGACTTCGCGCGGGCGGCTTCCATCGGGTGGTCCGATGATGCCGTCGCGCTGCATCATATCGAGAATGCGTGCGGCGCGTCCGTAGCCAAGGCGCAAGCGGCGCTGCAGCGTAGACGTCGAGGCCTTGCCCATTTCGCAGACCACTCGCACGGCGTCCTGATAGACGGGATCTTCGGGGCCGTCGAACTCTTCGGCTTCCATGTCTTCGTCCGAAGGCGGCGCGATGAGGAAGCTTTGATCGTATTCCGGCTCGGCCTGTTGTTTCCAGAACGCCACGACGGAGTTCGTTTCGGATTCGCTGACGTAAGAGCCATGGACGCGCACCAAGCGTGAGGAGCCGGGCGGCAGGAACAGCATGTCGCCCTTGCCCAGCAGGTGTTCGGCGCCCATGACGTCGAGCACGGTTCGGGAATCCACGCGCGTGGCAACACGGAAGCTGATGCGCGAAGGGAAGTTGGCTTTGATCAGGCCGGTGATCACGTCGACGCTGGGACGCTGGGTGGCAAGTACCAAATGCATGCCGACGGCGCGGGCCATCTGCGCAAGGCGCGTCACGGATTCTTCCACGTTCGCGCGTTCCAGCATCATGAGATCGGCGAGCTCGTCGATCAGGATGAGTACGTAGGGGATCTGCTCCAGCGGCTCTTCGTTCGGATCGTCCTCTTCAAACAAGCTGCGCGGCTGGGATTGCAGCAGGCGAACCTTCTTGTTGAACTGATCGATATTGCGGACGCCTTGCGATGCCAGCAATTTCAAGCGCCGCTCCATTTCGAGGACGGCGTTGCGGAGCGCGTTGGTGGCCTTCTTCGGATCCGTGATCACGGGCGTCAGAAGATGCGGGATGCCTTCGTACAGGCCGAACTCCAGGCGTTTCGGATCCACCATGATCAAGCGAACCTGTTGCGGCGTGGCTTTGTACAGGATCGACATGATCAGCGAGTTGAGCATGACGCTTTTGCCCGCGCCGGTAGAGCCCGCGATCAAAAGGTGAGGCATGCTATCGAGCGCGGCAACTTTGATGCGGCCGTTGATGTCCTTGCCGAGCGCAACGGTCAAAGGGGAAGCGGAGCCGGTGAACTCCTCCGATTCCAGAATTTGGCGCAGGCTGATTACTTCCCGGCGGGAATTCGGAACCTCGATGCCTACCGTCGGTTTGCCGGGGATGCGTTCGATCAGGATCGATTCGGCCTGAAGGCCGAGACACAGATCCTCACGCAAGGTTGTGATACGCGAAACCTTTACGCCGGCCTCGGGCTTGAATTCGAATGTCGTGACCACCGGGCCCGGGTTGATTTGCGTCACCGAGCCGCGGACATTGAACTCCTCAAACTTAGATTTAATTTTGGCAGCGGTCTCGCGGAGTTCTTCGGTATCGAATTCCGTGCGCTCTTCGGCTTGCGTCAGAAGATCCGTCGGGGGCAGGCGGAAGCCGCTTCCGGACTTGCGGCCAACAGCGTTGCGACCCGCACGAGCCGCACGCGCGTTGTCCGCTGCCGTTGCTTCCGCTGGGGGCACCAGCAACGCCGAGAGAGGATCGGATGCGGGCTCGGGTGTTGCGTATTCCAGCACGCGAATCGGGATGTCTTCGATCGGAATTTCTTCCACGGACGCAGCCGCGTTGGTTGGCTCGAAGGGAGGCGCGTCAAAAGCCGATGTTGCTGAAAACGCAGCGGGCGACGCAGCAGATGCCGCCGCAGCTTTGGCTTTTCCTCCGAGTGCCTTCTGCCAAATGGAAGGGCGTGCCTCGGCGACTGCAGAATTCGGTTCCTGGATAACTTGTTTGCCACCTTCGGCGAGCACAGCGGCGTTGGCTTCCGCCTCACGAGCTTGCATGGCTCTTTTGAGCGCACGTCGCTCTTCGCGGGCTTTGGCTTCCTGGGCGCGGCGTTCGCGCCAACCTTGCAGGCGATCCGAAAGTTTCCGGTAGAACGCGACGGGTACCGCGATGATGCGATTGATCCACGCTTGTAGAATCGCCATTTCAAATTTCGAAACTAAATAGAGTCCGAGAATCCAACACGTGAGCGCGAGCATCAAGGCTCCGGTCAGGTTCATGGAGGCGATGAGCGCATCGGCCATCAGCAGGCCCGCGAGTCCACCGGCGGGAATCATGCCCGCGATGGGCCGCCATTGCGATGCGAATCCGAGCATGGAGCATGTGGAGGCGAGGATCATTACCGCGCCCAGCGTCCGCACGAAGGGCGCGCGGATCTCGGACGACTGGATCCATTTCCAGCCCAGTAGCAGGATTAAGGCGGGAATCGCATACGCCCCGAGTCCCAAAATCTGCAGGAGGAAATCGGAGATGTAGGCACCCACATGGCCCGTGAGATTGGCTGGTTTCGTCGCAAAAGAGGCCGTATTCAGCGAAGAATCAATGGGTTGGTAGGAGGCGAGGCTGACGAGCAGAAATAGCCCTACGAATAGAAACACTACGGCGCAGGCTTCATTAAGCCGCGCGTTTGAGGTTGGTCCTAAATATCTCATCCTCCGGTGTACCGGAAGAAATGAGCCAGAGCAATTATTATTATGCCAAAAACGATGCGGTACGCGACGAACACAGTCATGGAGCGGTGGCGCAGGAACTCCATAAAGAAGTGGATCACCACCAGGCCGGACACGCCGCTCACCAAAATTCCAACGATAAACGGCATATGCATTTCCGGAGGCAGGCCGCCTTCGTGCTTATAGATATCGTAGAAATCCTTGGCTGCGGCGGCCGCGATGGCGGGCGTCGAGAGCAGGAAGGAGAAGCGGGCGGCCGTGGGGCGGTCCAGGTTGCGCCATAGCCCGGCGGAAATCGTGATGCCGCTGCGCGACGTTCCGGGGACGATGGAAAGAGCTTGTGCCAGGCCAATGAGAAATGCATCGACTGCGGTCACGTGCCCGAGATCCTTTTGGCGGCGCCCGATGCGGTCGCAAATCCATAAAATGATTCCAACGCCAATCATCATCGTCGCGATGACGGTGGGCGTGCGCCACACAGATTCCGCTTGTTTCTTGAAGAGATAGCCGAACCAGCCGACCGGCAGTGTCGCGAGGGCCACCAGCCACAGCAGCATTTTGTTGCGGCGCAGCGCTGGGTCGCCGTCGAATGGTATGCCGAATCCCTGGAGCAGAATCTGCAGCCAATCGCGAAAGAAGTAGATGAGAATCGCGGCGAGCGTGCCGACGTGGAGCGCAATGTCGAAGCCGAGGCCGGGATCCTGCCATCCAAACAGCCAGGGCACTAGCGCCAAGTGCGCGGTGCTCGAAATGGGCAGAAATTCGGTGAGTCCCTGGACCAGGCCCAGAATAATCACTTCAAGAAGAGGCATGAATCTTCAGATTATCGCAAATGTAGCGACAAACAATTCCGGCATGCTACGTTCCGGGTTCAGCGAGGGCTTGCAGCGCTACCGCTGCGACGGCGGCTTGCGCGTTTCGAGCGGCGGCGGAGGCCCCGAAGCATCTTCGAACGCGCTCTCTAGTCCGCCGACGGCAACCCAGCGATCGAGGAAGTCTCCCGAGATGCGGAATTCGCGCCGCAAAGATTCGAGTAATTCATTGCGCGTGAGCGCGCGGCTCGTGACGCCTTCGTCCGATCTGGTCCAACGCACATTACCGACAAGCAGTAGCACTTCCCGGCCACGAGTCGTGCCCGCATACAAACGGCCATTAAAGGGACTCCGCTCGCGGGAAACTTCGTAGCGCTGTAAATATTCCTCATGCACAGCCTCCTCCGGAAAAATGCGGCACGGGAAGTGCGAGGCTGCCGGAGGCGAGTATGTCCACAGAACGTGCGCTCCGTTGACGCACTCGATTTCCGCAGAGAAAACGGGATCCTTGCCGAGGAACGTCTCGGAAGTTAAGGGCAACGGGATATGCGTGAGCAGGGAGGAGTCAAGCAGCCACTCGCGTTCATCCATCGTGACGATGACAGTGCCATGATTTGTCATGCCAGCATCGCGCATGTGCGCAGTAGCGCGTCGTGAGCGAAATCCGAGCGACACCAGGAGCTCATGGAGCGCATTCGCGGTGGACCAGCAGGTTCCGCCGGAACCGTGCGCGAGCCAAGCCTGAAGAAAGCGGCGTGCGAATCGTCCGGGGAGCGGCGTATCTGCACCGCTGCGCAAGGCGATCACTTTGCCGACGTTCTCGAAGGGCACGCGCTCGCACCAGGCTCGATAGACGGCGCGCAAGCCGTCCAGATCCGCGAGCGGCGCAGCGGAAAAGCCCAAGCGCTCTAGAATCGCGTCGCGAAGTGCGACATCGAGAGTGTTCTGGTCCGCGTCCATCATGGCTTTTGTTTCGGCAGCTGATCGCTAATGTCCGCTCTTGCGCGCGGCAGAGGCCTTCTTTCCGAAAATCGCGATGACGATCGCGAGCAGTATGATTCCGCCGGCCAGCGTCCACAGGGCATGCAGCACGGCGTAGGTCAGCGCGGCGAGAATGACGACGATCAGAAAAATGAGACAGGCGCACATAGTCCGAACTCAAATTATAAACGTCCGTTAAAGCGATCTGGAGTTGCGAGCTAGAATACAGACTGTGCCGACCTCCTGGCGCCGTTTCGTCCGCCCGCAAGATTTCGTCTGGCTGTTGCTGTTCTCCGCGCTCGCGGCGTTCAGTCCGGAACGCAGCGGCATTGTCATCGCTTTGCTGGCGGCATTGGGCGTGGTGCAAGTTTTGGAACCCCGCATTGGTCCGCTGGCTTCGGTCGTCCTCAAACTCGCGCTTTGCTATGGACTGATCGGCTATAGCGGCGGCGTCACCAGTAGCTTTTACTTGATCCTGTTGATGCCTGTGATTTCCGGCGCAACGGCGTTCGGGCTCCCCGGCACCGCGATCGTGTCGCTGGCTGCGTGCGCCGTATATCTCTCCTTTCTCGTCTTTCTCAACGAGGACCAATACATTCCCGCGGATCAGATTCTGGAATTGGTCCTGCGGTCAGTCTTCTTGCCGGTTGTCGGATATTTGACGCATGAGCTCGCCCAGGCGAATCAGAAAGAAGCGCAGAAGGCGCAGGCCGTGGCCGAAGAGCTCGCGCGCGCGAATCACGATCTGAAAGAAGCCGAAGCGCAGGTGCGTCGCGCGGAGAGGCTCGCTGCGCTGGGGCAACTCACGGCGGGGCTGGCGCATGAGCTCCGCAATCCGATGGGAACGATGAAAACATCCGCGGAGATGCTTTCGCGCAGCGTGGAAAAAGAAAACGCTGTCGCGCGCGAGATGGCCGGATTCATTGCGGAAGAAGTGGATCGCACGAACTCGCTGATCACGCGTTTTTTGGATTTCGCGCGTCCGCAGCACATGAAGCTAGACCGGGGCGATCTTTCCGCGATGATCGATAGCGCCGTGACGCGTTTTGAACGCGATCAGGCAAGCTCCGGCCGGACGA
This sequence comes from uncultured Acidobacteriia bacterium, assembly GCA_903892565.1. Taxonomy (GTDB): domain Bacteria; phylum Acidobacteriota; class Terriglobia; order Bryobacterales; family Bryobacteraceae; genus Palsa-187. The sequence goes on along the minus strand of CAITIX010000016.1, from coordinate 37,738 downwards.
ACGTAACGGTCTTCAAGAATTATTCGCCGGATGTTCCGCCCGTAATATTCGACAGCGAGCTGATGGAGCGGGTGATGGTCAATCTGATCACGAACGCCGCACAGGCGAGTCCCGCGGGTAGCGTGGTCACGGTAAAGACGCAGTTGACCGACGATGGCAAAGTCGAGATTGCGGTGATTGATCGGGGTTCCGGCATCGAGCCGAAGAATCTGGAAAATATTTTCAATCCGTTTTTTACGACGAAGTCCGACGGGGTGGGCTTTGGCCTGGCGATTGTCGCCAAGATCGTCGACGAGCACGGCGGGAAGATCCACGTCGAGAGCACACCGGGCGAGGGTAGCGTGTTTCGTGTGCAATTGCCGTTAAATTAGTAGCGCTAAATTAGTAGATGGACATGCCTAAGAAAACCATTCTGGTGGTCGAGGACGAAGAAAAGCTCCGGCGCGTCGTCGGCTTGCATTTGGCTGCGGCGGGCTATGACGTCAAGGCCGCGGGCACCGCCGAAGACGGCTGGAAACTCGCGGATCAAGTGGATCTCGTACTGACGGATATGAAGCTGCCTGGCATGGACGGCATTCAACTGCTCGAGAAAATCAAGCAGCAGAATGCGCAAACGCCTGTCATTGTGATGTCGGCATTCGGTACGGTGGAAAATGCCGTCGAGGCCATGAAACGCGGAGCGGTCGATTTTCTCCCGAAGCCGTTTTCGCTCGATCATCTGAGCGTCGTGGTCGATAAAGCCCTCGAAGTTCGTCAGTTGCGCGATGAAAATCGCGATTTGCGGGAGGCTCTCGGCGAAAAGTATCAGCTCGATAACATCATCGGGCACAGCCCCGCGATGCAGGAGATTTTCGCTACGGTGATGCGCGTGGCGCCCACGCGCGCGACGGTATTGCTCGCGGGCGAAAGCGGCGTCGGTAAGGATATGATCGGCCGCGCGATCCACATGCATTCGCCGCGCAAGAATCATCAATACGTCAAGATCAACTGTACGGCGATCCCCGAAAATCTGATGGAGAGCGAGCTGTTCGGATACGAGAAGGGTGCTTTCACGGGCGCGAACTTTTCGAAGCCCGGCAAGTTCGAACAAGCCGACGGCGGGACGGTTTTCCTCGACGAAATTGGCGACGTCCCTGGTGCCATTCAGGTGAAGCTGTTGCGCGTTCTGCAGGACAAAGAGTTTGAGCGCTTGGGCAGTAACAAAACGCAGCACACGGATGTTCGCGTCGTTGCAGCAACGAACGTGGATTTGCGCGCAGCCTTGGAAAATGGGACTTTTCGCGAGGATCTGTACTATCGACTGAACGTGGTTCCGATGAATATCCCTCCACTGCGCGAGCGCAAGGAAGACATTCCGTATCTGGTGGATCACTTCGCCAAGAAATTCAACGGTGAAATCAGCGAAGGGGCGATGGCGCGCTTAGTCGCTTATCATTGGCCCGGCAACGTTCGCGAGTTGGAGAACGTCATCGAGCGGAGCATTCTTCTCGCCAAGGGCCCGCGCGTGGAAGCCGACGAAATCCGCATCGATATGTCGATCGGCCGCGCGCGCCCTGCCGCAACATCGGCCGACGGATTTTTGCCCGAAGGCATGACGCTCGATCAATACGAGCAGTCTTTGATCAAAGAAGCGTTGAAGCGAGCCAATAACAACAAGAGCCACGCCGCCCGATTGCTGGGGCTCACGCGCAACGCTCTTCGTTATCGGCTGACGCAGATGGGAATTGAGTAGAGCGTGGCTGACTCTATTCTCATCCAGGTGTTACGCGGCTCTGCGGACGCAAATATTCGATTCGCGGATCTGCGCGCACTTCTTCTCCGACTTGGTTTTGACGAGCGCGTCAGAGGTAGCCATCACGTCTTCACCCGCGATGGCGTTGCCGAGATCCTTAATCTTCAGCCCAAAAACTCCTTCGCGAAACCATACCAAGTGAAGCAAGTTCGCAAAATTCTGGTTCAATATAAGTTAGCGGAAGGGAACGCATGACAAAGTACGAAATCATCCTATACTGGAGCAGCGACGACGACGCCTTCATCGCCGAGGTGCCGGAGCTTGCTGGTTGCGCGGCGGACGGGGCCTCACGTCAGGAAGCCCTCGCTAACGTCGAAACGGTAATCGCGGAATGGATCGAAACTGCGCGCGAACTCGGGCGTCCGATTCCGGAGCCCAAGGGACGCCTGCTCTTCGCGTAGGCGCTAGTCCAGCTGCTTGTGCAGGAATGCCAGAACCTCTGGCCACACCTTCGCGGCGACCTCTTTGTTCAAAGTCCCCAGCGCGTTGTGCGGAGCCATGAAGGCGTGCCCTGTTCCGGGATGCACCGTCAGCGTGACGTCCTTACCCATGGCGCGCAATTTCGCTTCGAGCGCTTTCGCCTTGTCCGGAGGGAAGAAGCTGTCGGTCTCCGCCATGTGGCCGCTGACGGTCGCGGTGAGCTTCGACCAATCGGGTTCGAAGTCGCCTTGCGGGAATCCGTAAAACGGCACCAGCGCCTTGATCTTGTCCGGACGATTGGCGCCGATGATGAACGAGAGCATCCCGCCCATGCAGAAGCCCACGACGCCAATGCCTTTGCCTTTCACGGACGGGTGATTGCTCAGGAAGTCGATGGCTCCGCTCATGTCGCGGCCCGCGCGATCCGGCGGCATGCTGTTCATCAGGTGCGCGGCTTTATCCATTTCATCGTGCGCGGCCAGCTCCCCATGATAGAGATCCGGCGCGAGCGCCACGAATCCTGCGGCGCCGAGGCGATCCGTCATTTCTTTGATGCCTGAATCCAGGCCCCACCATTCTTGAATCACGAGGAGTCCGGGGCCAGAGCCCGAAGGCGGCGTTACGAGATAGCCGGATGCGTTATGTCCATTGCTAGGGAATTCGACGGTTTGTGCCATGTGGCACATCATAGCGAACTTTTCAAGGTGCGGTGTAATGAAAAAGCAGGCGCGTATGAACCTCGCCTGCTCGATTACTCATTTTTTGTTTCCACGCTTCGCTAAAATGACGACCAAACTCGCAAGTGCGAGTATTCCGACCACCCAGCGCAGCGCGGTCATATCTGTCAGTTCCCTTGCAACGTAGCGCCCACGCTGAGCACTGGTCCGTTGCTCTTTTTTGCGCTAGAAGCCGCGAATCGAGGCTGCGATCCGTTCACGCTGTTGGTAAATCCCAAGCGAAGCCAGTCCGAGGCTCAACAAGATCCAGGAACTCGGTACCGGAGTGGAGCTGACTGCGCCACTGACGACCAAAGTGCCGCCCCATGATCCAAGAAGACCACTGTTGCAACCACCCACCTGCCCAATTGCCTGGATCGCGATCGTGTGTCCGCCGGCGGTTAAGGAGCTGGTTGTGAATGACGTGGACGTACCAGGCTACAAGAATGCAGAGGTAAACACCTGCGTGCCGTCCACAGAGAAGATAAACTGCGCATTCGAGCACCCTGCCGCGCTAGCCGTGAAGCTGAGCGTTATTGGTCCGCCGACAACCGTAACGGGCGTGCTGTAAAGTGGTGTGCAAGTTTGGCCCGAACTCGAACAAATTACCGTCACTGGAAATGTCTGAGCGGATGCTGGCACCGAAACAACAAGCGCCAGTATAAAGGCAAGTCCGAGAAAAATACTTTTCATCTGAGAAAATCCTCCTTCACCACGTCAAAAAATACTGCAAATGATCTAGCAGCTCAATAACTTTCCACAGCGACGCTCAAGGAACCTTGGGGGGTGTGAGCCCAAGAATACCATGGATTACGCATGGCCCACATCCCCCAGTCCATTGACTAAACCAGCTTCGGCTTCAGGACGTCGACCAATTCCTGCACGGCGCCGGCGCTCTTCTTCAGGGCAGCCTTTTCGTCGTCGTTCAGCTTGATCTCGAAGATCTGCTCGATGCCGTTTGCGCCGATCTTCACCGGCACGCCGACGAACAGGCCGTTGATGCCGTACTCTCCTTCGAGCAGAGCCGCGCAAGGCAGGATCTTCTTCTTGTCCTTAATAATGGACTCGACCATCTCCACGGCCGAGGCCGACGGAGCGTAGTACGCGCTGCCGGTCTTGAGGTGCTTCACGATTTCGGCGCCGCCGTTGCGGGTACGGTCGACGATTGCCGCGAGACGATCCGGAGCAATCAGTTCGGTGAGCGGAATACCGGAGACGTTCGACAAACGGGTAATCGGCACCATCGTATCGCCGTGTCCGCCGAGCACAACCGCCGTCACGTTCTCGACAGAGACGTTCAGTTCGCGGGCGATGAAGGTGCGGAAGCGGGCCGAATCCAGCACGCCGGCCATACCGATCACGCGATTCTTCGGGAACTTCGAAACGTGGTGCGCCACGGTGCACATCGCATCGAGAGGGTTCGTCACCAGCACGAGGATCGCGTTGGGCGAATGCTTCACCACCTGCTCGGTGACGCTCTTCACGACTTCGTAGTTGGCCAGCAGAAGATCGTCGCGGCTCATGCCGGGCTTACGAGCCAGGCCTGCCGTGATCACGACAACGTCGGATCCTGCGGTCGCTTCATAATCGTTGGCGCCGGTGATTTCGACGTCGTAGCCTTCGACGGGTCCCATCTGGGCCATGTCGAGCCCTTTGCCCTGGGGGATGCCTTCAACAACGTCCACCAGAACAACATTTCCTAGTTCTTTCGTCGCGAGGTTCACCGCGGCGCTCGCGCCGACGTTGCCCCCGCCAATGACTGTGATTTTTTTGCGCATAAGTTACTTATTATAGCGTGGAGCTGGGCGTCAGTTCGCGCGCCGAAGCATTGCTGATTGAACCGAGCTAGCTCAGGCCGCAATGTACCGTCCGTTCGCTGCTAACCTGAATTGTTAGGATGAGCAAGCGGCACGACGTCATCACACCTGAAATATCGGCATGGATCAGCAATCAACGGATCTTTTTTGTCGCGACTGGACCTGCCGCGTTGGACGGACACATCGATCTGTCGCCTAAAGGGGGCGATTCGTTTCGCGTTTTGGGACCGCTTGAGGCGGTGTATCAAGATTTCACGGGCAGTGGTGCCGAAACCGCCGCGCATGTTCGGGAGAATGGCCGAATCGTCGTCATGTTTTGCGCTTTTGAGGGGCCTCCCAAAATCGTGCGCTTGCATGGCCACGCGACTCTGATCACAGACGAAGATTCCCTCTACACTGAATTCGCGCAGATGTTCCCGACAAATCCGGGCACCCGCGCTTTCGTGCACATTCGAGTGGATCGGGTCTCGGATTCGTGCGGTTTCTCCGTGCCTCTGTATCAATTCCAGAGCCAGAGAGACACACTCGACCGCTGGGCAGCGACGAAGACTCCCGAAGAGTTGAAGGCCTATCGCGCCGCGAAAAATCGCCAAAGCATAGACGGCCTACCTGCGCTGCCGCCCCAAGCCTAGCGCGGCTTCAACCATCGCGCCAAGGGAACGACCATGGGCGGCAACACGAAGCCCGCACTTGGCACTCTTCTCTTTCCCCCGCTCGATGAGCACAAGGATCTCACTGTAAACTGAACTTGCATGAACAAGATCGGCAGAAAGAATATTGGCTTTCTCTCCTTCGGCCATTGGACGCCTTCGCCGCAATCGGCGACGCAATCGGCGGAGGACGCGCTATTGCAGTCCATTGATCTCGCAGTAGAGGCCGAGCGCCTGGGAATCGACGGAGCGTACTATCGCGTTCACCACTTCGCGCGGCAACTCGCGTCCCCGTTCCCGCTGCTCGCCGCGATCGGCGCGAAGACGAAGAACATCGAAATCGGCACCGCGGTGATTGACATGCGGTATGAGAATCCTCACTACATGGCGGAGGATGCAGGCGCGGCGGATCTCATCGCCGGTGGACGCCTGCAGCTGGGAATCAGCCGCGGTTCGCCCGAGCAGGTCATCGACGGGTGGCGTTACTTTGGCCACCGCCCCGCGGAAGGCGAGGACGACGCCGCCATGGGCCGGCGGCACGGCGAAGAATTTCTGGAACTGCTGCGCGGGAAGGGTTTCGCCAAGCCGAACCCGCGTCCCATGTTTCCGAATCCTCCAGGGCTGTTGCGATTGGAGCCGTACGCCGAAGGATTGCGCGATCGCATTTGGTGGGGAGCAGCTTCGAATGCCACAGCTGTTTGGGCCGCCAAACTCGGGATGAATTTGCAAACCTCAACCCTCAAGTTCGACGAGACCGGCGAGCCACTCCACATCCAACAAGCTGCACAAATTCGCGCCTTTCGCGAAGCCTGGAAGGAGGCCGGCCACACGCGCACTCCGCGCGTTTCCGTCAGCCGCAGCATCTTTGCCCTGGTCGACGATCAGGATCGTGCTTACTTCGGACGAGGCGGGAAGGAAGAGGACCAAATTGGCTATCTTCACGAGAAAACACGGGCGATTTTCGGCCGCGGTTATGCGGCGGAACCGGATGTGTTGATCGAGCAGCTGAAGAAGGACGAGGCGATCGCGGCTGCGGACACGCTGTTGCTGACTGTTCCCAACCAGCTCGGTGTTGCTTACAACGCTCATGTGCTGGAAGCGATTCTGACTACTGTCGCGCCTGCTCTCGGTTGGCGCTAAGTCCCGGCCCTGGTTCCGGTACATGGTTCCAGCACATGGGTCCAGGCCGCCGCGCTGGCATGGGCGCCGCTGCTATCCTATAAAGAGTGCAGATCTCCATCGTCGTCCCCATTCATAACGAAGAGCCGTCCATTCTGCCGCTCTACGACCGCTTGACGGTCGTCATGGAGAAGGTCCGCAAGCCTTACGAAATCATTTTTGTCGACGACGCCTCGGTGGATCGCAGTTTCGATCTGCTCGCGAATCTTGTGGAAACCGATGGACGCTTGAAAGTCATCCGCTTGCGCCGCAATTTCGGACAGACTGCCGCCCTCGCCGCGGGGTTCGACGAAGCGCAAGGCTCCGTGATCATTTCGCTGGATGGCGATTTGCAACACGCGCCCGAGGATATCCCCGCGCTGCTCGAAAAAATTGAAGAAGGCTACGACATCGCCAGCGGCTGGCGCAAGAATCGCGTGGATAACGCGGTGACGCGCAAGATCCCTTCGCGCATTGCGAACTGGCTGATGGCGAAAGTCTCCGGCGTGGAGCTGCGTGACTTCGGAACCACGTTCAAGGCTTATCGCGCGGAGATCCTCAAGGACGTCAATCTCTACGGCGAGTTGCACCGATTTATTCCGGCACTCGCCAGCCTCTATGGCGCGCGCATTGCCGAAGTGCCGATCAAGAACATCGAGCGTCCCATGGGTGAGTCGCATTACGGACTTAGCCGGACGTTCCGCGTGATGTTCGATATCTTCACCATCTGGTTCCTGCTGAAATATTTCACGCGCCCCATGCACTTCTTCGGCAAGTGGGGATTGATCAGCGCGGGCATCGGCGGTGGTTTGCTGGCCTGGCTCGCGGGTGAAAAGATTTTCATCGGCGGCGATATCATCCAACTGCACGGCCCTTTGATGATGCTCGGCGCCATCGCACTCCTCACTGGTGTGATGCTCTTCTGTACGGGACTACTCGGCGAAGTGCTCACTCGCACCTATTACGAAAGCCAGGGACGCCGCATCTACGCCGTGCGTGAAATCCGCACACGCCGTGAAGCACAGGCAGCCGGCGGCAGCGCGCGCGCCTAGTAACGGTTCATGTCGGCTCCTCTGACGTCCCATTCGTCAAGCCCTCAATCGAAAAAGATTTCCGCCGTCATCTTCGACTTCGGCGGCGTCATCTGTCCGTTTCCAAACGAAGCCCAGTGGCAGGAAGCTGCGGCCTTCTGTGGAGCCCCGCGCGACGCGTTCGAAGCCGCCTTCTGGGAAGATCGCATCGCCTACGATGCCGGAGCCAATGCGCGCGCCTATTGGAGAGGCATCAGCCAGCGTCTCGGCCTGGCCTTCACCGACGAAACCATAGACGGATTGATCGAGCGCGAAATTCAGTTCTGGAGCCGTTTCGATCATCGCGTGCTCCACTGGGCGCAGGATCTGCGCGTGGCGGGTTATCGCACCGGGATTCTTTCAAACTTGCCGCGCCCCCTCGGCCAGCGCCTCAAAACGCTGCCTGGGTTTCTGGAACATTTTGACGCGATCACGTTCTCCTACGAACTGGGGCTCGTGAAGCCGGGAACCGCCATCTACCAGCACGCCATCGCCGGCATTCAGCGCGATCCTGCGGAAGCGCTCTTCTTGGACGATCGCCACGACAACATCGAAGGCGCGCGCGCCGCGGGACTCATTGCCGAACCGTTCACCACGTGGGAAGAGTTTCTCGCGGAAATGCCCTGGAAATACGGCCTGCCTGTGCCGAGGCCCTGACCGTCCGCACATTTTTAAATAGGTTTGTCTTCGCGCGTATCATCTGCTCTACGTCCTGCTACAATCCGGGTAGGACCACGGCCTCATGAATCCTCCTTCCGGCCTTCCCCAAACACTCGGCGCTTTGAAGGCGTCCTCGAAATATGCGCAGCGCAGCGTGAAAGACGAACTGCGCGAGAACCTGATCCGCAAGCTCGAAAAGAAGAAGCCGCTATTCCCCGGCATCGTCGGTTATGAAGATACTGTTGCGCCGCAAGTGGTCAACGCGGTGCTCTCCAAGCACAACTTCATTCTTCTCGGATTGCGCGGACAAGCGAAAACGCGACTGATTCGCATGCTGACCACGTTGCTCGACGAGAACGTGCCGTATATCGCCGGTTGCGAAATTCACGACGATCCACGCGCGCCCATCTGCAAGCCGTGCCGCGACAAGATCGCCAAGTTGGGCGACGACACGCCCATCGACTGGCTTTCGCGCGACGAGCGTTATGTGGAGAAGCTTGCCACGCCCGACGTGACGATTGCCGATATGATCGGCGATATCGATCCCATCAAGGCCGCGCGCACCGGCGAGACCATTTCGAGCGAACTCACCGTGCACTACGGATTGCTCCCGCGCGCCAATCGCGGTATCTTCGCCATCAACGAATTGCCGGACCTTGCAGGAAAAATTCAGGTCGGCTTGTTCAACATCATGCAAGAGGGCGATGTCCAGATTAAGGGCTATCCCGTGCGTCTGCCTCTCGACGTAATGATGGTCTTCACCGCCAATCCCGAGGATTACACCGCTCGCGGCAAAATCATCACGCCGCTCAAAGATCGCATCGGCAGCGAAATCCGCACGCACTATCCGGTGACGCTCGATCACGGCATCGAGATTACCGCGCAGGAGGCGTGGACCGATCGCAAATCATCCACCGAGCTGCGCATCCCTCGCTACATTCGCGAAGTGATCGAACAGGTTGCGTTTGCCGCTCGCGATGACAAGCGCGTCGATAAACGCTCTGGCGTCAGTCAGCGCTTGCCGATTTCCGTGCTGGAAAACGTTTCCTCGAACGCCGAACGCAGGGCCTTGGTCGCGGGCGAAAAGGTCGCGGTGCCTCGTGTTCTCGACGTTTACGCCGCGCTGCCGTCTATCACCGGCAAGCTCGAGCTGGAATACGAAGGCGAACTCAAGGGTGGTGACGCCATCGCGCGCGAGTTGATCCGCATGGCCGTGGGCCGTGTGTTCACGTCGTATTTCGATGGCGAGAATCTTTCGAGCGTCGTGCAGTGGTTTGAGCTCGGCGGATCCTTGAAGCTCGATGAAACGCAGCCTTCTGCGGCGATGGTGAAGGAATTGAACGGCATTCAGGGCCTGATGGAAAAGACCAAGCTCCTGGGACTCGGCGTCAGTGAACCCGACGCCATTCGCGCTGCCGCGGCTGAATTTATTTTGGAAGGCTTGTATGCGCACAAGCGCATCAGCCGCAATGAGGAATCCGTCTACGTGGCAGGCGAACGCCGCCGCGATCCGCCGGATGACGCGCGCGCCAAAGCCCGCCGGCAATTTCAGTAAAGAAACAAGCCTATGAAAAGCGTCCGCTATTCGCGCTATACCGATGAGGACCTCGGCCTTTCCGCCGAAGATCTTTTGCAGGCGCTGGCGGACTTTTTCCTCGAAAGCGGTTTCAACGATCCGTACATGCAGTTCGGCGAGATGAACGAACACTCGCTCGAAGCTCTGAAGCGCGCCATTGAAGACGCGCTCGAACGCGGCGAAAATTTCGATCCAGAACGCGCAGAGCAAATTCAGCAGGCGCTCGAAAATATGTCGCCGGAGCAGTTGGATCAGCTCTTGAACCAAATGGTCCAGAAGCTGGTTGACGAAGGCTACATCACCACCGAACCTGGACAAGCGGGGCGCGGCGGTGATGGCGAAGGCAAGGCCCAAGTCAAGATCACCGATAAAAGCGTCGATTTTCTGGGCTTCAAAACGCTGAAGGATCTTCTGGGATCGCTCGGGCATTCGAGCTTCGGCGCGCATGATACGCGCGATATGGCGACGGGCGTCGAAGCCAGCGGTGCGGCCAAGCCTTACGAATTTGGCGACGTGCTGAATCTCGACATCGGGCAGACGCTGTTCTCCGCATTGCAACGCGAGGGACTGAAGCTGCCGCTCAATCTCGAATACAGCGACCTGTACGTGCATCAGAGCGAATATCAAAGCTCCTGCGCGACGGTCGTGATGCTCGATTGCTCGCACAGCATGATTCTCTATGGCGAGGATCGCTTCACTCCCGCGAAGAAAGTCGCGCTCGCGCTCGCGCATTTAATCCGCACGCAATATCCCGGCGATTCGCTGCGCTGCGTCTTGTTCCATGACACAGCCGAAGAGCTCCGCATCGAAGAGTTAGCGCGTGTGCAGGTGGGTCCCTATTACACGAACACGCGCGACGGCCTGATTCTCGCCCAGCGTCTGCTGGCGCAAGAGAAGAAGGACATGAAGCAGATCGTGATGATCACGGACGGCAAGCCGAGCGCCTTAACGCTTGACGATGGCCGCGTGTACAAGAACGCCTTCGGGCTCGATCCACTGGTGATCAGCCGTACGCTCGAAGAAGTGAGCCGTTGCAAGCGCCAGGGCATCATGATCAACACGTTCATGCTGGCGAGCGATTACGGACTCATCCAGTTCATCCAAAAGGTCACCGAGCTCTGCCGAGGCAAGGCATACTTCACGACGCCGTACACGCTGGGCCAGTATCTCTTGGTGGATTACATGAATCGCAAGACGCGGACGATTCACTAGGCTACTTGCAAGCGACGTTGCCGTCCGGACTGACTTTGCATGTGCATTGAGCGGACTTCAGCGCCTCATTCCCGGCGGCCTCGTCGGTAATATGCCGGGGTCCGTAGCGCGGCTCTTGCGCGTAAATCCAGAGCATTTCGCACGCGGGAGCCTTTACTAGGATCGACTCTGTGGATGCGAGACGTTGAAGCTTCTCGATCACGTAGCCGTCGAGTGACGTGCCGGGGAGAGACGCCGCAATATTGCCACCGAACTTCAGGTCGTTGATTTCACCTTGGCCGCGCGTGAGTTGGATATCGACGAGTGCATAGTCGATAGGCTTGCTTGGATCCGCGACGTACCCGAGGTGAGAACCGCTTGCAACAGGTCTGGTGCAATCGAACACATCGCACGCGATCCGCAGAACATCGCCGTCAGGACGGATAAATAAAATTCGCCGCGACGGTGGCCGCCAAAACCCGAGTGGTCTCGAACCGTTGTAGATTCCATGGTGACCGAGGTAAACGCCGAGGTAGTATGCGGTTATTACTTTTTGGTCGAGGCTGCCCTTGAGGACATTCTCGACGCGAACCCGAATCCTTCGGATTTGCCGTTTCTGTCTAGGATCTTTTTGAGACGGCACGAGAGGCCCAACTCTTTCGTCCTTCGCGATGACGCCAACAATCACGATCGGCGCAGAACGAGCGTCGCGGTTGGATTCGAGTTCGACGAGGTTGGGCGTCTTCGCGACGAGAGCAGATGTCGACACGAGGACGGCCAACGCAAATGGCAAGCACCGTGATCCGAGGATCATTTTCACAGTCGAATTATATCGTCGCTATCCGACGGTGTCGCTGCGCGATGAGGCAGTATCCTTCAGCGCCTTTTGCCACGCTCTTAGCCCCACCACGCACAGGATCATAAAGATCGCGTACAACGCCGACGTCAGCCACAGTCCTTTATATACGTACAGCGGGATGTAGATCACGTCCACTAAAATCCAGATCCACCATGATTCCAGCAGCTTCTTGGTTTGCCCGTAGGTTGCCGCGAGCGAGAGCGCGGTGGTCAGCGCATCCCAGCCAGGCACCGTGGAATCCGTGAAGCGTCGCAAGAAGAAAGACAGCGCGACCGCAGCAATTGCAGTCCCTGGCACCAGCCACATCCACGTCTCGCGCGTCGTGCGCGTCACCGTCAGTGCTCCACGTCCCGGTGCTGGATGCGACCACGTCCACCAGCCATAGGCTCCCATTGCGGCGTAGATGAGTTGCAATCCCGCGTCGCCGTAAAGTCCGGAGCGCACGAACACGACAAGATAGAGCAGGTTGTTGGCGATCCCCACCGGCCAGTTCCATAACACCTGGCGCGCCAGCAGCCAGACGTTGACGACGCCAGTGAGAAACCCGAGGACTTCCGTGAGGGACACTGCCCAGAATAGCGAATCGCTCGCTGTACTGGTCGGAACTTAGCGCCCCATGACGCCCTCCACGGCAGCGATCACCGTGCAAATGGCCGTGTGAGCCAGGATGCCGTAGTGGATCCAGTGGCGGGTATAGCGCATCACGAGGTAGACGTCAGACATAGGCGTTCTTTGCGGAACGTGTCTACTATGCGCTAACAACCGGCCTTAGGACCAATAGCCCATGCCCCCGTATAACGGTAGTAATGCCTTCGAAAAGTTCCGGTACTGGACCGCATACTACAAGGGAAGAAATGCGGAAAATTTTGCGGGGTTTAGATGCTGGGGTGTTACATGAAGAAAACTACAGAAAAAACAAACGAGGAGAGAGGTGTTCTAAAGAAAAAACCCCTCTGTTGCAACTTGCACAAACGACTGAAGGAGCGGTTGCAAAACTTTTGACCGGCTCCCGCAAGCACGCGCTAGAACTAGCCAACCCGCTTCGATCGTTCATGCCCATTCCAACAGAGGGCAGGTTTCAAAGGTTACTTCATCAATTCACTTTGTATGGTAGCACGACTGTGACCATACTGCATCCCCTTTTGTTGCAACACTTGACCAAAGATTTGACGCAGTACCTGACTCCACTGGACGCACTGGGTGTGTCCATGTGACACAATATGCCCTAGGTGCGTATCTCCATCCTGTCCTTACTGTTAGCCGCTTTGGCTCTGGTGCCGACTGTAGTCGAAGCACAGGATGACGATCTTCGTGTGTACACCGACACGCCCCGTCTGTTCCTGACGCCCGCCAGGATCCGCCTCCTGAAGCGCGAAAAGGAGCGTAAGTCGCTGAGATGGGAGCAGTTCGAGCTTCTCACGAGCGGTGGCGCGAAGATGCCCGAACCCGGATTTACCGGCGCTTTTTTCTATCAAGTTGCCGGAGACTCGGGTGCCGGGCGGAGGGCCGTGGAATGGGCCCTAGTGCCCGCCAATCAGGACCTGCGCCAGCTCTCGCTCGTGTTCGATTGGTGCGCGCCGGTGATGACGCCCGCCCAAGTGGAACAACTGGGGACCAAGATCGGTCGGATCCTGGCCGCGCCGGCCTCGGGCGGCTCCGATATCGCGCGGGACAGCACTCGAGTGATGGCGGCCATCGCGATTGCTGATCGTTTTCCCGATCACGGCGAAGCGATCCTGAAGCCGATTGTGGCCCGTTGGCATGTCCTTGCGAAGGGGCTGGAATCCGGCCAAGCCTCGATTCCTCGCACCGACATATACGCGCTGTTTGAGATGTTGCACGCGATTCGTGACAACCTGAAGATCGATTTGCGAGAAGACGCGCGCCGCTACTTTCGCGAGTTGCCGCTCGATCACATGGCCAGCCATTATCCTGCCTCCTTCCCGGCACCGGAGAACGAATTTCACATTCCGGCTTTTGTGCGCGATGGAGATCCGGATGTAACTGAGGCGACGTTCTCTCGTGCGGCGGAACTTTCCATGGTCGCCTTCGATTCCAACGAAGCCGGGAATCAATATGTGCAAGGCTGGCTGATGCAAGACCGGTTCATGATGCGCGGGGCACTTGGTGCGCCGTACGAATTCTTGTGGGCGAATCCTTACCAGCCGGGATTGAGCTACTCACAGGCGCCTTTGGTGATCCACGATCCCGTCAGCGGCCGCTTGTTCGCGCGCACCAGTTGGGATGACGACGCCACTTGGATCGGATATTTCGACGGCCGCTTACAGCTTTTTCGCGATGGTCGGATCGTCGTTCTCCGCGTGGGCGCCGCCATCGATCCGGTGCAAGTAGGCGACAGCACATTCATGAGCGTGACCAATAAGGACGCCGCGAAATTTCAAGTGAATTCGCCGGAGACCTTCGTGCTCGGCCTTGCGCCGCACTCCACGTATGACGTCGAAATCGACGATGAAGAGTTGAGTGAATGGGAGACCGACAACGGCGGGACACTTGTCTTGAAACTTCTCGAAGGCACGGATGCCGCAGTGCGTGTGAAGCGACGTCCCTGATTTCGTTTACAGCTGAGCTACGCCCACTCGATCTGCCAAATCGTCGAGCGCCCGCCGCAGTTCGTCGCTCAGCGGCACGCCTTCGGCCATGCGGTCTTCGAAAACCTTCGCGGAACGCTCGCCGGGTAGACGGATTTCATCCACGCCCGGCAACTTCGGTGACGATTTCATCTGCTCCCAAATTTCATCGACGGATTGCTTGAACGTGGCCACGTCCGCGAACGCGGCGATATTCACCGCCACAATCGCATGCCCCGTGTTCGTGTGCGATTTCGAATCGGCGTTAAAGTCCACCACGTCTTTTCCAAATGCCGCGCCATTCAACGTGCCCGCGAGCAACCCGAACATCAGTGACAAGCCATAGCCCTTGGGTCCGCCAATGGGAAGTAGAAATCCTTCGTTCGCGCGTTTGGGATCCGTCAGTGGCTTGCCTTGGCGATCCATCATCCAGCCTTCGGGCATCTGTTCGCCGCGCTGTGCTTTGATCTTGACCTTGCCGTACGCCGCGTTGGTCGTCGCCATGTCGAGCACGATGGATTCGTGCTTCGCCCCTGGCACCGCAATCGCGATCGGATTCGTACTGAGCAGCATTTCCGTTCCGCCCCATGGCGGCAAATGATTCGCGCTGCCCACCGCAATGTAAATGCCGATCATGTCGGCAGCCAGTGGCGTTCGCGCATACAGCATCGCCGGGCCCGCATGATTACTATTGCGCGCGCCCACCCATGCAACACCCGCCGTACGCGCTTTTTCGATGGCGATGTCCGCCGCGCGGCTCATCACCAGATGCCCCATCGCGTTATCGCCATCCACGACGGCCGATGCAGCCTGTTCGCGAATCACGTGAATGTTGGGATGCAAATTGATCCCGCCGCTCTGAATGCGCTTCACATATTGCGGAAGACGAAACACGCCGTGGCCATCGGCACCGCGCGCATCGGCCTCGGCCATGAGCCGTGCGACTGTTTCGGCATCGTCCGCGGGAAATTCCACCGCCGCAAGGACACTCGCGATGAAGCGGCGCAGTTCGGGAATGGAGATCAAGTTCACCACAGTGCGATCAAACCGCCATCGCCTTGACCGGTTCTTGCACGATCAATTTCGCGGCCGTCGCCTTGCGCACTTCCTCGACCGTGGTATCCGGTGCGATCTCGCGCAGCACCAAGCCTTCGGGCGTGATATCGATCACGGCCATATCCGTCATGATCGTATTCACAACACCGCAGCCTGTCAGTGGCAAAGTGCACTTTGGCAGGATCTTCGCTTCGCCCTTGCGCGTGGTGTGTTCCATGGCGACGATCACACGGCGCGCGCCTGCGACAAGATCCATCGCACCGCCCATGCCTTTCACGACTTTTCCGGGAACCATCCAATTAGCGAGGTCGCCTTTTTCGTCGACTTCCATCGCGCCCAGAATACTGAGATTGATGTGACCCCCGCGAATGATGGCGAACGATTCGGCGCTGGAGCAAAATGCCGTGCCCGGAATTTCGGTCACCGTCTCTTTGCCGGCGTTGATCAGGTCGGAGTCTTCGGTGCCTTCCACCGGATATGGCCCCACGCCGAGCATTCCATTTTCGGACTGCAGCACCACTTCCATGCCTGGAGGAACGTGATCGGCCACCAGCGTCGGGATGCCGATGCCGAGGTTGACGTAAAATCCATCGCGCAGCTCCTGCGCTGCCCGCTTCGCAATGCGCAAACGCTTTTCGTGTTCAGTCATTATTTTGTTCCCGTCTCCGCTGCTCCGGCGGCCGGACGCACGGTGCGCCGCTCAATCTGCCTGGAAAACGATTCGCCAACGACAACGCGATGCACAAAGATCCCGGGCGTCATCACATTGTCCGGATCAATCTCGCCGGGTTCCACAAGATGCTCGACTTCGGCGATTGTGACTTTCGCAGCGGTAGCCATCATTGGATTAAAATTGCGCGCGGTTTTGCGGTACACCAGGTTCCCTTGGCGGTCGCCCTTCCAGGCTTTCACGAGCGCGAAGTCCGCGGTAAGCGCGCGCTCCATAATGTACTTCTTGCCGTCGAACTCGCGCGTTTCTTTTCCTTCGGCGACAATGGTTCCGACGCCCGCCGGAGTGAAGAACGCGGGGATCCCCGCGCCGCCTGCGCGAATACATTCGGCGAGCGTGCCTTGCGGCATCAACTTCAAATCCAGCTTGCCCTGAATCACCAGCGTCTCAAGCAGTTTGTTTTCGCCGACGTAGCTGCCCACGTGCGAAGCGATCATTCCGGCTTCCAGCATCAATCCCATGCCCGCGCCATCAATGCCCATGTTGTTGCTGATGGTGTGCAATCCTTTGACGCCGCTTGCGACCAGCGCGCGAATCAAATTCTCGGGAATCCCGCAGAGGCCGAAGCCTCCGATCATGACTTTTTGGCCTTCGCGGATGTCGGAGACGGCCTCGGTCACACTTTTGAATACCTTGTTCAATGGTTACTCCTGGCACTACCTAGAATCGCTTATCATAACTTAGAACTGGCGCTACTTAGAACTGGCGCTCAAAACCGGGCAAAGCATCGAGCAAGAAAATGGGGCAACCAAAAGCCGCCGTGGATCACGGCACTACAACAGAGACGGGTCTTGCACGCGTCGGAATCGCACTGGCAAATTGGAGCGAGCGCTGGTTCCCGGATCCACTCGTGTTTGCGCTGCTCGGCGTCGTGACCGTGTTCCTGATCGGGATGGCGGCGGGCGAAGACGCGTCAACGCTGGCGATTCAGGCGGGCAAGAATTTCTGGACGCTGGTCCCGTTCACGATGCAAATGGTGATGGTGATCGTGGGCGGATACGTCGTTGCATCCGCGCCCATCATGCGGCGGTCCATCAAGAAAATATCGACGTTGCCGCAATCGCCCCGCGCGGCAATCGCCATTGTGGCGTTGTTTGCGCTGCTGGTGTCGATGATTTCCTGGGGGATGAGCCTGATCTTCAGCGGACTGCTGGTGCGTGAGCTGGCGCGCCGCGTCAAAGGCATGGACTATCGCGCTGCGGGATTGGCCGCGTACCTCGGCATCGGAGTGGCGTGGGCCTTAGGGCTTTCTTCCTCCGCGGCGATGTTGATGGCCACGAAAGCCACCATGCCTCCGGCGCTGTTCGCCATCAGCGGCGTCATTCCTTTGACGCAAACACTATTCCTGTGGCAGAGTCTGGCCACGGCCGCGATCCTGATCACGATCTCTGTAGCGATTTGTTTCTTTGCTGCGCCGACCCCGGAAAATGCGCGCACGGCGGAAGATTTCGGAGTGGATCTGAGCGATCCTCCACAAGAGCTGGAACGCCGCACGCGGCCGGGCGAATGGCTGGAGTATAGCCCTCTGCTGACGATCCTCGTCGTTAGCGTGCTTGGGTTTTATATCGTGCAAGCGCTGCGGACTTCGCCGCAAGGCGCACTGGCTGCACTCGATCTCAACACGTATAACTTGATGTTCATCACGCTCGGGATGCTGCTGCACTGGCGTCCCAAGCGTTTTCTGCGCGCTGTGGCCGATTGCATTCCTGCGACCGGTGGTGTGCTGCTGCAATTTCCTTTTTACGCGATGATCTTCGGGATGATCGTCGGCACGGGGTTGAGCGAGAAGCTCGCGCACCTGTTTGCGCGCCTCAGCACGCACGATACTTATCCTTTGCTGGTGGCGTTCTATTCGGCCGGGCTCGGCGTGTTTATCCCTTCCGGCGGAAGCAAATGGATTGTGGAAGCGCCATATGTGATGCAGGCGGCCATCGCGAATCAAGTTCACCTCGGCTGGGTCGTGCAGATATACAATGCCGCGGAGGCGCTGCCGAATTTGATCAATCCTTTTTGGATGCTGCCGCTGCTCGGTCTTTTAAAGATCCGCGCACGCGATCTGGTGGGCTATGGCATTCTGCAACTGGTGATCCAAGCGCCAGTGGTGTTTTTCTTGTGCTGGTTCTTTGCCCGGACGCTGGGCTTTGAGCCGCCGGTAAAATAGATTTTCAGGAACGGAGATTTTCTTATTATGAAGATGCGAATTCTTATTGCAATGGGTGCGCTTGCTGTCGCCACGGCTTACGCGCAAGATCGTATGCCGCAAATGCCCGCGGACAAGATGACGGACGTGCAGAAGAAGGTGGTCGCTGATATCGTGGCCGGCCCTCGAGGGAGTTTTGTGGGGCCGTTTGTCGTGCTGCTGCGCAGCCCGGAGTTGGAAGATCGCGTGCAAAAGGTCGGTGAGTATCTGCGCTACAAGGCGGCGATTGGGCGTCGCAATACGGAGTTCGTGATTCTTCTGACAGCGCGCAGTTGGAGTCAGCAGTTTGAATGGGGGCAACACGCGCCCATCGCGGAAAAGGAAGGCATTCAGCGCGAAAAGATCGCCGCGATTGCCGATGGCCGCCGTCCTCCGAACATGACGGACGAAGAAGACATGCTCTATAACTTCGCGCAGGAGCTGCTCAACAACAAGACCGTGAGCCAGCCGACGTTTGATCGTGTGAAAGCCAAGTTCGGCGAGCCGGGCGTCGTCGATTTAACGGGCCTGATGGGCTACTACACTACACTTGCGATGATCATGAATGTCGCACAGACGCCGGGTGAGGACGGCGCTCCGCGTTTGCCTGTTTTCCCGCGCCAATAGTCATGCAAGCGAGTCGAAGAACGTTCCTGAAGCGCTCGGCCCTGGCCACCGCTGGTGGCCTGCTGCTGGGTGGACAAGCGGTTGCCAAATCGCGGCGTCGCGATGGCGGACCCGTGGTAAATCCGCACGCGCATTGGTTTCCCGAAGAGTGGATGAAGTTGGTGGAAACCGAAGGCGGTCCGTACAACATCAAGATGCGGCGTGAGGGGCCTGCGTGGCGTTTGGAGAGCCCCAAGCTCACGGTCACCATGCAGCCCGAGTATTTCGATCTCAATCAGCGTCTGCAAAAAATGGATCAACAGGGCGTGGACGTGCAGGCGATGTCCTTGACCAATCCGATGGTGGATTGGGCGCCGCCGGATCTTGGGTTAAAGCTCGCGCAATCCTACAACGACGCCTGCTCGGCCGCGCACAAAGCGCATCCGACTCGCTTCCTGGGGCTGGCGACGTTACCCATGCAGGCGCCTGCGCTCGCGGTGCAGGAAATGGAACGGTGCTCGAAGCTCCCCGGCATTCGCGGCATCTGCGTGTCGACGTATCCTGCTGAGAAGGAATTGGACTTTGCGGGATTTCAGCCCATCTTTGCTGTTTGTGAACGCCTGGGTTGGTGTGTCTTTCTGCATCCGGTGAATACCATTGGTGCCGATCGGCTGGGACGTTTTTATCTGCGCAATCTGCTCGGAAATCCCTATGACAACGGTATCGCCGCGGCGTATTTGATTTTCGGCGGTGTGCTGGATATGTTCCCCAAGCTCGATGTGTGCCTGCCGCATTCGGGAGGCACGCTGCCGTGGGTGATAGGCCGAATGGATCAGGGCGTGCGGGTGCGTCCGGAACTGAAGCACATGAAGAAGCCAGCGAGCGCGTATCTGGAGCGCTTCTACTACGACACGATTGTGCACGACGATGTGGCGCTGCTGCATCTGATTCGCGAAGTGGGCGTGGATCGCATGGTGATCGGCGACGACTATCCGTTCGACATGGGCTACGAAAAACCGGTGGATGCTGTCGAACGACTCAAAGGGATTTCGACCGCCGAGAAAGATCGAATTCTGGGCGGCAACGCCGCTCGGATTTTGCATATCGCGAAGTAGGCGGACGCTTGCGATGGTCTGCAAAAACAGGGACCATATTACAGATGTGAGGGAGCTCGCCGTCATGCAGATTAAAATCATGAAACTCAAAACGATGTCTTTCGCAATGGTCGGAGCAATCCTGCTGGCGGCGGCTCTTCCCGTGGCTGCGCATCATTCTTTCTCGGCAGTGTTTGATCGCAACGCGCCTGCGAAATTTACGGGAGTTGTGACGAAAGTGGAGTGGTCCAATCCGCACGCGTGGTTTTACGTGGACGTGAAGGATGCCGCCGGGCACGTGAAGAATTACGCGTGTGAAACGGGACCTCCGAATATTTTGGTGCGCAACGGCTGGAGAAAAGATTCGCTGAAGGTTGGCGATACCGTCAGTATTTCGGGCTTCCGCGCGAAAGATGGCACCGATACGTTCTCTACCACGGACGTCATATTACCCGATGGGCGCAAGGTCTTCTCCGGCTCCAACGCCGACGACAATTAAAGAAGCAGGACACGGAGAATCGATGTCTATTCAAGTCATGTCGAATAAATTTGTTATGACTGGCGTGTTCGGGCTGGCGCTTGCCGCGGTTCCTGCATTCGCGCAGACTCAGGCTCCGGCAAAGCAGCCCCCGGCCACTTGCGAACGTCCGCCGGAAGGATTCGGCTGCATCGCGTCGAGACCTCCCATAACCAAGGGCGACGTGCCGCGTATGGCTGACGGCAAGCCCGATCTGAGCGGCGTGTGGCAGCATCCTTTCGTGCAGGACATGACGAAGAACGCGCCAGATCAAAAGGGCGAGCCGGATATTCCGCAATTGTTCACGCCGTGGGGCAAGGCCAATGCGGTGGAGGAATTCGACTACACGGCGTTCTGCCTGCCGTTGGGCTACACGCGTTCAATCAATTCGCCGATGCCGATCGAGATCGAGCAGCGTCCCGGTCGCATCGCGATGCTGTATGAAATGAACAACACCTTCCACATCATCTATACGGACGGCCGTCAGCACCCGAAGGATCTGGAGCCCTCCTGGTTTGGCCACTCTATCGGCAAGTGGGAAGGCGATACGTTAGTGGTCGATACCGTCGGCTTCAACGATCAAACGCGCATCGATACGCAAGGGCATCCGCATACGGACAAGCTCCACGTGATCGAGCGCATCACGCG
The DNA here is from genome assembly GCA_903892565.1 of uncultured Acidobacteriia bacterium. GTDB lineage: Bacteria > Acidobacteriota > Terriglobia > Bryobacterales > Bryobacteraceae > Palsa-187. The sequence continues at coordinate 16,411 of CAITIX010000016.1, read as the reverse complement.
CACGGACCTGGGGCACATCTCGTATGAAATGACGATTGACGATCCGGGCGCTTACACCAAGCCCTGGAAAAACGTGCGTACGTTCACGCTGCGTCCCGATTGGGAGTTGTTGGAATACAACTGCAACGAGAACAACAAAGAAGTGATGGAAGGGCACCTGAAGATGCCCGAAAAAAAGAAATAGGCGACTCGTGATTTACTCGGGCGAAAACGCCAGCAGCGCGTTGCCCGGAGTGCCGCGTTCGCCGAACGTGTAGCCGGACGGCACGAACAGCATTCCTCCTGCAACAATAGGTCCGGCCGATCCCATGGATCCGCCTTTCGCCGCGACGCCATTGACGGTCTTGAACTCCTGCATCATGTTGTACTGCCAGACAAGCTCGCCGTCTTTGGTTGAGATCGCGCGTAGGATACCGTCGTAGCCGCCTCCAAAAACAGTGCCGGGGATGACGCTCATCGCGGCGCCGATGCCGAGGCGAGGCCCTGCGGCTTTGATCGGAGTGGTCCACACGCGTTCGCCGGTCGACAAACGTACCGCGGCGACGCCTACACTGCTGACCCCGAAGTAGGCGTACTGATCGTCGGCCGCGCCGCCGAAGGTGATTTCGCCCAGCGCGAGTTTTTCGGGGATCTGCGTCTTCCACACCACCACGCCCTTTTGATCGGGATCATGCGCCCAAATCATGCCGCTCTTTTGTCCGGCGATCAACAGACGCTTGCCGTTGGGCAGCGTGCGCAAAATGGGCGACGCGCCGAAATCGTAATCCGGCCCCATGTTCTTCGGACAATTTTCGATCCCCCAAGGAGCCCCGCAGGACATCCACGCGTCGTTCGGCGTATCCTGGACGCTCCACAGATGTTTGCCGGTGGCGAGATCCATGGCCATGACGGCGTCCGTGCCTTCGGCGCGCGGCTCGTTGTAATTGTTCCCCGTGCCGATATAGAGAGCTTTGTTCTTCGCGTCGATGGTGGGCGTGTTCCAAACCGCTCCGCCCGCCGGTCCGTACAATTGTGTCCCGATGGAATTCTTGGTCGTCGGCTTGGGCTCTTCCTGAATCACGTAGGATTTCCAAATCTGTTTTCCGGTGTTGGCATCGAGCGCGACAACGCTGCCGCGGAACGTGCAACAGGGATACAGCGCGTTCGGTCCGTTGGCCTCTTCGCGGGACGAAACCGGCACGTACAGGCGGCCTTCGTACAACGCGGGAGCTCCAGTGATGCCCGCAACGGCGTTATCGTCCACGTGATTTTCCCACAATAATTTTCCCGTGGACGCGTCGACCGCGTAAACATTCGCGCGAATATCGCCAAAGTACAACGCAAAGCGCGCACCCGGGTGGCCCTTTACTTCGCCGATGCTAATGGCATTGCGCACGCCCGAACGTGCCTGGAATGACCAGTACACGCATCCCGTGGCCGCGTCAATGGAATACACGTAACCGCTGTTCAGGCCGATGAAGACGCGACCTGCGGCGACCGCCGGCTGGCCGTACATCGAGGAGCCTGCCGGAAAGCCAAACGCCCATTTGAGTTTCAAGCTCGACGCACGCCCTGCGGGAATTCCCGCGGACTTCGCCAATTGATAGCGCGCGTTGGTTGCGTCCGCACCCCAGCCGTTCCACGCGGGCATATTGGTGATGCTCGTGATGGGCGTATTGGCCTTGCATACGTTTGGCATCTTCGCGGCTTGGCCCAATCCATCGGGCGTGTAGCTGCGTGCGGAAAGATATTCGGCGATGGCGATCTTGTCGGCATCGGCCATGGCGCTCACCGCTCCGTGGTTTGCGAGCTTCGCGACGATCGCTTCGGGCGAGAGCCGCCGCAATGCTCCGGCTTCCGGGCCTGCGCTGCCGGGGATATTCGCGTGGCAGGTGACGCAATTCTGATCGAACAATTTGCCCGACTTCGGCATCTGCGCCATTGCCAACGGAGCCGCCAGAAACGTCAGAGAGATGCCCGCAAGAAGAGTTCGCTTCACCATGGAATTGCCTCCAGATTAGTATGACGCATGGACAAATAAAAAAGGGAGCCGCCGAAGCGACTCCCTTTTGGAAATACAGTCTTGGGATTTTAGAACTGAATCTTCAAACCCAATTGCATGGATCGCGCCGCGCCCGTGCCGATCTGCGGATTCGCAATCTGCACGTCGGGTGTTGCCGGAGAATTGCCGAACGGCGTGCCGCTTGAGCCGTTGGTGGGGTTCGCGCGGCCCGCGCTGTTGTAGGCGGGGTTGGCGTACTGCGTTTGGTTCAGCACGTTGAAGAACTCCGCACGGAACTGACCGCTGACGCGCTCGGTGATCCGGATCTTCTTGGTGATCGAGAAATCCACCAAGTGGAGACCGTTCGCGCGGAAGATGTTCTGTCCCATGGTTCCGAGCGAGCCGAACGCCGGAGGCAGCAGCATGGAGCTACCGGACACATAGCATCCATACTTGGTGAGCGACGAAACGGAATTTTGCGCTTGCGCCTGTGCGAGGCAAGTGGGGTTCGACGTTCCCGCAAAATAAGGAACGGCGACAGGTCCGCGATTGCTGAAATCGGACGGGCTGCCGTAGAAGTTCCAGCGGTCCGTGCGCTCGCCGGTGCCGCTGAGATCGCTCGAATTATCGATGAGCGACCAAGGCATCGAGGTGGAAATGTTGACGATCGTGTTTAGCTGCCAGCCTTCGAGCATCTGCGCATAGCCCTTCTTTTCAGGCAGCGCGTAAGTGATGGTGCTGGTGAAGCGATGACGGATGTCGTAGTTGCTGCTGGCGTAATCCAGGTTCGGATTTGGGCTGTAGCTTGGAACGTTGGCGCCGCGCCAGTCACCAGGGCTCATGTCGAAGGAATGGGAGTAGGTATAGCCAACCGTGAAATTCAAACCGTGCGACAATCGCTGGGTCAGAGTGGTCTGCAAGCCATCGTAATTGCTGTGATCGATGTTCTGCAGTTGGTTGATGGCCGAAATATAGGGGAACTTGCTGAAGTACGGACGGTTCTGATTTTCCAGAGCCGCCGTAGCTGCCGTCGCGCCGGCCGCATATCCCGAACCAAGCGTGGGCGCGTTGATATCGATCAACTGAGCGAGCTTGGTTCCGTGGTTGCCGATGTAGCCCACGTCAAGCGCCAGGCTGTTGGTGAGCTGGCGTTGAATGCCCAGATTCCAGGAGAACACGTAGGGCGTGCGGAGATTCGGATCCACGGCAAGCATCGGGCAAGGAACGGCCGTGGTGCACGTGATCTGACCGCCGGAGAAGATCGGCCCGCCAATCGCCCAGTTGATCTGCGAAGGCGAGGTGTAGGTGACCGAGCCGGTGTTGATATTCCCGGGACCCGCGACGCCATTCAAAAGCGCGCCCGTGGGAGTGGTGTTCAGTCCGGTGGTGGGATTGAAGGTTCCCTGCTGCGACGTCAGAACGTTGAAGCCCTGCAGCACGTAAATGAGGGCTCCACCGCCTCGCAACACGGTCTTGCCATTGCCGAAGATGTCCCATGCGAAGCCGATGCGCGGCGCGAAATTATTCTTATCGCCGCTGTACGGTTGGTTGATCTGCTTGCCCACCTGGACCATGCCGAGGGTGGGATCGAAATTCGCAAGCTGATTGTTCTCTTCGCTGATCGGCGTCACGTATTCGTAGCGCACGCCGAGATTGAGCGTGACGCGTTTGCTGATTCTCCAGTCGTCCTGGGCGTAGCCAGCGTAACCCCAATCGTGGATGTTGATCAGCGGATTGCCGACGAAGTTGATGGCTTGTGTGATCTGGCCGGAAAGGAAGGCCATGAGAGACGTGGTGGTTCCGGTGCCTTTATTAAAGGTGAACGAGCCCTTGCCGCGGTTATAGGTGCCGCCATTGAAGCTCATCCGGCGAAGCTCGCCGCCGAACTTGAAGGCGTGATTTCCTTTGGTCCAGGAGAGGCCGTCGAGGAATTCCGTTGTCCAATCCGGTCCCTGAACCTTGGGGAAGCTGGAGCAGCAACCCAGGGCCGTGAAACCCTGAATCGTGATGTTCGGAAAGCCGCAGGACTGCGCGCCAACGTTCAAGTAGCTATAGTCGGGATGGTCGCCGGTAGCGCCGCAATCGTTTGCGCCGCTGACCTGGCGCACGCGGTTGATGCCGAGCTTCGCTTCATTGACGATGGTGGCCGTCGGCAGCCAGGTGTAGTGAATTCCGCCCAGTCGCGCCTGATTTTCCGTCGCGGTGCGCCAGTAATCGTGCACCTGGTTCTGCGTGGCCAGACCACTAAAGGCGTTCATGAACAATTCGCCGTTGATGTTGTGCTTTTCGTTCTTGACGTAATCGATTTTCGCCAGTCCATTGTTGGACTGCACGTCCATCGGGATCACAGGAACGAACTGCGCGGAGGTCCCGCTTTGGAACACGTTGTTCGCGGGCTTCACGACGTTGCAATTGGTGTCCATGCCGGCCATCGCCAGGCTCAGTGCGCTGCGGCTGCCAGAGGGAAGCGCCTGGCAGGCATCGATCAAGCTTGTCGAGGTTCCGAGGCCCGCCACTGTCGTGGGAAGGGAAACGGTCGCCGGAGCGCCGATGGTTTGCGTCTGTCCTTCGTAGGCCAGGAAGTAGAACAGCTTGTCTTTCTTGATCGCGCCGCCAGCTGTGGCGCCGAATTGCTCGAGAGCGGTTTCCTGTTTGGGAACGCCGGGTCCGATGAAAGGATTGCGTGCGTCCCAGGCTCCGTCGCGTCCGAACGCGTAAGCGGTTCCGTGCAGCGTGTTGGTGCCCGACTTCAAACCGATGTTCGCCACGACTCCAGGCTTCCAGCCGTATTCGGCCTTGGGATTCTGCTGGACGTTGAACTCCTGGATGGAATCGACGGGCAGCAGCGAAGCCGTGTCACCGGAGATGCCGGCGGCGTTCAGCGCGCTCTGCGCGGAAAATCCTTCGATGGCATCGATGCCATTCAAGATGTAAACGTTGTATTCGGGACGCAGACCGTTGGAGCTCTGGCTCCATTTGCCGCCGCCGGGCATCGCCATGACGCCGGGGCGCAGTTGCAGAAGGCCCATGAAATTGCGGCCGTTCAGCGGAAGATCGTTGATGGTCTGATTGCTGAGCGTTCCACCCAACACCGCGCTGCTGCTATCGATGAGCGGCGCTTCTTCGGAAACGGTGATGGTCGATTGCGTATCGCCGGGCTCCAACGTGAAATCGAAACGAAGTTCCTTAGCGACTTCGAGCTCGATGCCCTTACGTTCCACATTCTTGAAACCGGGCGCTGCGGCCCGAATGACGTAGACACCGGGAAGCAGGTTCGGCGCTGTGTAGTCGCCCGCCGCGTTGGTTGTGAGCGTGCGGGTCGTGCCGCGTTCGGCGTCCGTGATGGTCACCGTCGCGTTGCCAATCACGGCTTGCGATTTATCGAACACGCTGCCGGAAATGCGGCCCGTGTTGGTTTGAGCGAATAACGTGGCGAAAGCCAACGTGAATAGCAATAGAAATCCTCCGACGCGGCTAAGCCCACTCGCCATTCCGCGCGGAAGCATCCACAATTTTGTCCTCATGCAGTTTGTCCCCTTTTGAATACTTGACCCCAGCTTCCCCCAAGTTCCTGCCCAGCGGGCGGAAATCTGAGGAACAGCTGAAAGATGCTATCACTCCGGAGCGCCGGAGTCAATGCTTTAGGGAACTTGGATCTTGGGGATGGTGCTCCGCCGAGCTTATTTCTTCGTCGGCGGATTCTTCAGGTTGGCGTAAACGGTCTCAATGAACTTGTCCGTGGTCCATTCGCCGGAAGTCGCACCGAAGCGCGGATCGTAATCGATGGTGGGCCGCGCGGCCTTCACCTGCGCGAGCGTGGCGCCTTTATCGATCATCTTCTGGACGCGATCGCGAATGATGACCAGCATGTCGCGATATTCGGCGACCTCGAATTCGTTGCAAATGTGGCCGTGGCCGGGGACGATCTGCGTGCCGAAGTCTTCGTCGTGCTCGTAGAGCGTTCGGTCCAGAATAAAGTTCAGCGCGTTGATTTCGCCCTGCAGGCTGCCGCCCTTGGCGATATCGATCATGGGATAGCGCGTATCGTCGAAGATATCGCCCGTGGCGATCACGTCGGACTTACGGAAGTGCACGATCACGTCGCCATCGGTGACGGCGTTGGGCATCCAGAAGATTTCGATGCCTTCGCCGTTGTGGAACTTGCGGCGTCGATCCTGCACGATGGTATCGATGGGCCAGCCATCGGGAGGAATCTTGGCTTCGGATATCATGCGATCCTGCACGTTCTGATGCGCAATCAGCGTGGCGAAAACGCCTGCGTCGGGACGTCCGTTGGAGAAGAACGATCCGAAGAGGCTGGGGTCCTGACCCGCGGCGTGAATCGCGACGTTGCCGCCGGTGTGCTCGGGATGAACGCTGGTGTTGACCACGAATTGAATGCGTCGCGGCGACATCTTCGCAATGGCGGCGATGATCTTGTCGGTCCGCTTGCCTCCGCCGGTATCGACCAGGAACGGACCTTGTGGGCCGGTTTGCACCACCATGTTGCCGCCATCGCCGATGAGCAGCGAGACGCTTCCTTGAATGGGCCACACGTGGATTTCGCCATCGGTGGGATCCACGGGCTTGGCCTGGCTCGCCAACTGTGGACTGTTCGACGGACGAATCTTCGCCAGCGCCTCGGCTTCGGTCGCGGTCTTCAGTTTCGCCGCAAATTCCGGGCGCGAGGTTTCTGGTCCTCCGAGCGCACCAAGCAATGGCACTTGGCGTTTGTCGGCGTATTCCTTCAAGAAGGGATTCTCGCCGAACTGCAGCGCGGGGACGCGATCCGCCGCTTTGCCCTGGATTTCTTCGCTGTCGTCGCAAGCATAGAGCCAGCCGTTCGGATCCTTGCCATAACGCGTCAATACCTGCACTTTGGCGAAAGGTTCGGTCAGATAGACCGGATCTGTGGTTACGGAGAAAATCGTGATGCGGTCGCCGTGGCGGATGAAATATTCGTGCACGGTGGCTTCGTCGCTCTGTGCGACGCCGGGGGCGCGAATCCAGCCGCGTTTAATGTGAGTCGTCTCGGCGGCGAGAATTTGTCCTTCGTAATGGCCGGTGGTGAATCCAACAAACGTGTGCGGAGCCCAGGCCGGGGGATGAGGACGGCCATCGAGAAAGATCTCGTGGCGTCCTTCGGCAATCTGGCCGTAGACGCTGACTGACGTGAGCTGCTGGTTCAAGGGATCGCGCTCTTCGAAGATCCGGTAGTTGCCGGGCGCGATGAACATATAAGGTGGCACGTAGCCGGCGCACTGCTGCTGCTTTACGGTAATGCGCGAGGCGTCCCACGTGAGCGCGTACATGCGGCTCGCTTCGTTCATGGGGATGCCGCCGTAATCCACCAGCATTCCGGCGGCGGTGCCGAGGCCGGGATCGAGCATGCGTGAAGGCGTATACAATCCCGAAAGATCGGCTCCAGGCGATTCCGGCGGAAAATTCTGCGCGAATGCCGCCGGCGCGAACGCCGCTATCGTGGCGGCAATCATGAAGGTGAGAGACGGCCTGGAATTCATACGTCTATAGATAGTACAGCGGCAAGTCATTGAAGTAAACGCGGAAGTAAACGCCATAGGAATGCCGCTCGCATCGCGAGGCCGTATCTATTGCGAGCCCGTACCTATTGCAGTATCCTAGGTCGGAGCTTTGGATGGATGTCTGAAGCTGCGGATGGGAGCGACCTCGGTGCGCCGTAAGCCTACAACTACTTTCTTGCCACTCTTGTTCTCGTTGTTGGCCGCAGTAACTGCTTTCGGGCAAGGGCGCGGACCTGCGGGTCCGCCGAAGACTCCGAAAGAACAGGCGCCGATCGATCTCACAGGATACTGGGCCGCCGTCGTCACCACGGATTGGCGCTGGCGTATGACCGTGCCTCCCAAGGGCGACTATCAAGGCCTTCCCATCAACGCGGCGGCGAAAACGTTGGCCGATACGTGGGATCCCGCGAAGGACGAGGCCGCGGGCGAACAGTGCCGCAGCTACGGCGCGCCGAATATCATGAAGGCTCCGGGACGCCTGCACATCACCTGGGCCGATGACCGCACGTTGAAGCTCGAGACTGATGCCGGCAAGCAGACGCGCACGTTTAGTTTCGGCGCTCCCGTCGCGGGCGGCGATTGGCAGGGAGCATCGCAAGCTTCCTGGGATCAAGTCGCGTTTGGCAACGGTCTGTTTTCGCGCGACGTTCCCAGCGGCGCGTTGAAAGTGGTCACGACGAAGATCAAGCCGGGCTATCTGCAAAAGAACGGCGTGCCGTACAGCGCGAACGGCGTGCTGACCGAATACTTTGACGTGATCAAAGACGGTGCGGGCGAATACCTGGTGGATTCCATCACGTTCGAAGATCCCATGTATTTGACGGCCAAGTATGAAACCGCCGTGACCTTCAAGAAGCAGGCGGATGCGGCGGGTTGGAATCCAACGGCCTGCACGTCGCGATAAGTTATCGCGGCAGTTTATTGCGGTAGTTTATTGCGGTAGTTTATTGGGACGCCCCGTAGCGTCGGAACAGCGCAAACACCGGCACACCGATGAGTACAATGACCAGCCCCGGGACGGTCGTCGCCGGACGGTAGGCGAACAACAACGCGAGGATGATCGCCGCGCCCACGATGTACAGAATCGGAACCACCGGATATCCAAATGCGCGATACGGACGCTCGGCATCGGGACGCTTCTTGCGCAGCACGAACACGCCGGCGATCGTCAGGATGTAGAAGATCAGCGCGGCGGAAATCACGTAGTCCAATAGATTGCCGTATAGGTTCCCGTATTTCTTCGCTGTGACGTCATAGGTGCGTGGCAGTACCAGGAAAATCGTCCAGGCGGCCTGCATGAAGAGCGCCTTGCCGGGAACTCCTCCCGCATTGATGGACATCGCTCCGCGGAAAAATACGCCATCCTTGGCCATGGCATAAAAAGCGCGCGCGCCGGCCAGTACCATGCCGTTGATGCAGCCGAACGTCGAGATCATGATGCCAATCGCCATGATTTGCGCGCCGGCCGAGGGAATCACGGCGCCCACCATGGCGCTCGCCACGCGATCGAGCGGGGCCGTCTGGATCTTGTCGAACGGCAGCACGGCGAGGTAGGCGATATTTGCCAATAAATAAAGTCCGATGACGATGCCCGTGCCGAAGGCCAGCGAGAGCGGAACATTCCTGCGAGGCTCGCGCACTTCGCCCGCCGTGAACGTGATGTTGTTCCAGGCGTCGGCGGAAAAGAGCGATCCGGTTTGCGCGACGCAGAGCGCGACCAAGAGCCCGAACATCGTCTCCGGCGTGAGGCCGGGCGCCGAGGGAGTAAATCCGCGGGGTGTCCACAGGTCTCCGAAGTTGCCGCTGGCCGCTGTGCGATTCCATCCGACGAATAAGCCCAGTGCGATTAATCCGAAGAGCGATCCGAGCTTGGCCACGGTGAACAGATTCTGCACGCGCTTGCCGTAATGCAGCCCGCGCGAGTTCGCCCAGCTGAGCAGCGCGATCACAAGGATCGCGACCAGCTGCGCGGTAGACAACGAAATCGCGTAGCCAGTGGAGATATGCAGCGGAGGAATAATGTAGTTGCTTTCGGAAATGGTAGGCCGCAGGATGCCGAGATAGCGGGCGAACGCAACGCCTACGGCGGCAATGGTGCCGGTCTGGATCACCATGAACAGCGTCCAGCCGTAGAGGAATCCCCAGAGGGGAGAAAACGCCTCGCGCAGGTAAACGTACTGGCCGCCCGCTTGCGGCATCATCGCCGCAAGTTCGCCGTAGGAGAGCGCCGCAGTGAGCGTCAGAACTCCCGTGATCACCCACGAAAGCAGCAACCACCCGGGACTGCCGACGTTGCGCGCCATCTCCGAAGAGACGATGAAAATGCCGGAGCCGATCATCGACCCCGCGACGAGCATTGTGGAATCGAACAGCCCCAGGCTGCGTTTCAGTTGCGGTTCAGGATTCGAGGTTTCGGGCGATGCGTTCGGAGACGGAGTCACGGATTGGGTCTGGCCTTGGGATGAGTATAACTGCTACGCACCGCCTTCCGTTCCGACTTTCGAATCGCTCGCATGTCTATCGTCTGCCGACGACTCTTCCGCCGCCGTACACGCGGCCTCCGTAATAGCGCGGTCCCACGAATCCGGGAGCGTAGCGATATCCGGGTCGAACCCATCCGTATCCGGGTCCATAGCCATAAGCCGGGTTCGGAGCCCTCACGTAGGCAGTTCCTACATAACCAAAGGCCAGCACGGACGGCGCGTAGTAGGTAGGAGGGTAATAAGGCACCACAGGTGCCGCATAATACGGCCGGGCATAATAAGGACCAACGCCGGGGGCCGCCACGGCTACTCCGCCGTAAAAGCCGCCGCGGTAGCCAAAGCCCGGGCCTATGCCTGGACCAACGCCTACGCCGATGCGGACGAATCCCGCGCCGAAGGCGCTGGTCGCCAGAAACAACGTTGCCAACATCAGTTTGAATTTCATAATGCCTCCTGTGCGGTTCGTATCTATTTGCACCAGGCATGCTTGCAAACGAAATGCCGTTTGTATCTTTCTCAAAACGCATGAGCGATCCGGAACGACGCTGGCTGAGCTCCACCGCGCTGGTGGATTTCGGCCAGGCCGAGGTGCCCGCGGGCCGCCTGTAACCGGATCGCCATTCACCGCGAGCCCGGTTCGTTGGATAATCTCAACATGAAGCGTGTTGCCCGAATTTGTCTCAGTCTATTCGTGTTGGCGAGCTTTTCGATTTTCCTAAGCGCCGCCGACGCGCCGAAGCCGCCGAAACTCGTAGTGGCGGTCGTGATCGATCAGTTCCGTTACGACTACTTGCTGCGTTTCCGCGACGATTACAACTCGGGCCTGCGGCGCCTGCTGGATCAAGGCGCCGTGTTCACGGATGCGCACTACATCCACGCGGTCACCGTGACGGCGGTGGGGCACTCCACGTTCCTGAGCGGCGCGACGCCGTCTGTGAGCGGCATTATTGCCAATGAATGGTTTGATCGGGCGACCGGGAAGCAGGTCACCAGCGTGTCCGATCCGCAGACGAAGCTGGTCGGCGGCATCGCCGGGCAACCCGGTTCTTCTCCGCGCAGATTGCTAACGAGCAGCGTGGCAGACGAACTCAAAATGCGCTTCCCGGATTCCCACGTCATCGGCGTATCGATCAAGGATCGGAGCGCGATTCTGCCTTCAGGCCACATGGCAGACGCCGCCTATTGGTACGACAACGATTCCAATCACTGGGTCACGAGTACCTATTTCCGGAAAGATCTGCCGGATTGGGCGAAAGCGGTGAACGACCAGAAGTATTACCAGCGGACGATCGGCGCGCAGTGGCTGCCGTTCGATGCCAAGGACGACAAGGCGACTCCCTTCTGCACGATGACGAATGGTGCCGACGTTCGCTTCTGCGGAAGCGTGGAGGCAACCCCCTGGGGTAACGAGATGATCGAGCAGTTCGCTGAAGCCGCGTTGGCTGGAGAGAAGTTGGGCCAGCACGCTGCCACCGATGTTCTCGCCGTCAGCTTTTCCTCGAACGATTATGTGGGCCACGCCGTCGGGCCGGATGATCCCGCGGTGCGCGACATCTCGATTCGTACCGATCGCTTGCTTGGAAAATTATTCGACGCGATCGACAAATCCGTTGGCATGCAGAATACGCTGGTTGTCCTCACGGCTGATCATGGAGTCGCACCCGTGCCTGAAGTCAACGAAGCGCGTAAGATGCCCGGTGGACGGCTTTCGGAGCCTGATCTGGCTCGCGCGATTGACGATGCGCTCGTGAAGCGCTTTGGTCCCGGAAAATGGCGTCTGCCTGGGGTTGCGTATGCGCCCTATTTGAATTTGGAGCTGATTCGCAGCAAGAAGCTCGATCCTGCGGATTTCGAGAGAGTGGTTGCGGAGGCCGCGCTGCAGCAGCCACACATCGCGCGCGCCTATACCCGTTCGGATCTGGCCGCGGGACGCATTCAGCGTGATAACATCGGCGCCGCGATCGACGTCAGCTTCTACGCATCGCGCTCGCAAGACGTGTTTATCCTTCCGGAGCCCTACTATCTGTTCGATGCTGCTGGCACGTCGCACGGTACGCCCTACGACTACGACAATCACGTACCAGTGATCTTCATGGGCGAGGCGATCAAGCAGGGGAGCTATGCGGTGCCGATCGCTGTCAACGATATCGCGCCGACGCTTTCGCAATTGCTCGGCATCGAGCGGCCCAGCGGATCGTTTGGGCGGGTGCTGGCGCAGATCATCAAGTAACTTGGTATTTGTTCGCGCGATTTATGAAAGGCCGCGCCTCCGCCCGGTGTTACACTAATTCGAAGCCATGAGAGTTGGAGCCCTGATACTCTTGCCGTTCTGGGTTGGCCTGCTTTTCGGTCAAGGAAAACAGGTTGGCTTTGTGCTGGCGTCGCAAGGCGAGTGGAAGTGGGCTTCGAACGGAAACCCGAAGGTTCAGGTGGGCGAACCTGTTCTGGAGCATGGAACGGCACGTGCCACGGGCAAAGCTCGTTTGACCGTCGGCATTCTGGACGGCACAGTGAAGAGCTTCGAGTGTCCTGCTAATTGCGTCGCGTCGATCGAAGGATTTCGCGATTCCGCTGATCCCTCCCTGCGCTCGCGCTTGATGGCGGTCGGCAAAACGTTTTTCTCCCAAAAAGAGACGCTGCCCGTTTACGCCATGAGCCGGGGAGCGTCCGCGGCACAGTTTCAACAAGCCGTACTTCCTCTGAAGGACGGCCAAGTGCAGTTCGCTGCTGCACTGGTTCGCCTGGACGCGGGGAATTATAAGATCCGGCTCCGTCAGTTGCAAAAGAACGGTGCGACGTACAACGGAGACCTCACGTGGGATCCCCCCAACGCGGTGAGCGCCATGGTTTCAGGAGTGTCGCCCGGTGCTTATGAGTTGACGGTGGATTCGAGCGAAGGAATAAGGATGGGCGCCGCGTCGGTAGTGGTGGCAATGTTGCCGACTGCCGCAAAATTGCAGGGTGAGTTGGAAGACGCCCGACGGCTCATTGCGGCGTGGCCTGCGGAAACCGATCCCGCGGCTGTTCGTAATTTTTTAAACGCCCTGATCTTGGATTTGGCGCAGCGTTCCCAGTGACTAATTGCACAATACAAGGGCCATCAAAGTGACGCATCCTTTCTCGTGGCGCAAGTATATCCGCCATATTCTTACGGGAGTTTGCTTCATTTACGGATTTGGGCACCTCGACAAAGCGCTTGAGTCCACCTCGGTAGTGCAGCATCTGGAAAAAGCAAATCTCGACGCCTTGTTTCACGGGAAGCCGCTCGACGTGTCTAAAGATATTTTTCTGGTTACGGTAACGGACGACGATTACAGCCAGATCTTCGGCGGCATCAGTCCTCTTGCGCCCGCAAAGATGAGCGAGATCCTTTCCGCGATTCTCGAACACCATCCGAAGGTTTTGGGTGTGGATTTCGATACCTCCGGTTGGAAAGATATCGAAGTGCCCTCCCACGAGGGAACGACCATCGTTTGGGCGCGCGAACTGATCTCCGCTGGCGGGCAGACTCAACTGGGGGGCATGCCCACCAGGGCGGCCACGTCGGATTGCTATGGCGTGCCGTCCTACGTGCCGGACGACGACAGCGTCATCCGCGAGTATTCGTCGTCGGCCGTCGGTTCCGACAGGCTCTATCCCACCGTTCCTGTGAATTTGGCCGCTGCCTTTCAGAACCATCCTTGCATTGTGGAGCAGCCATTCAAGGATAGAAAAAAGCCCGGCGATGTGCCCCGCAAGCTGATCAACTACGCGGGAGACGCGCGCGCCTTCAATCGTTTATCCGCGGGAGCGTTGCTGCAGTTGCGGGGCTCCGGCGCCCACCCGTTAAAGGACAAGATGGTCTTGTTTGGCGGCAGTTATCGCGCCGCCCGCGATGCCTACCCCACGCCGGTGGGCTATTTGGATGGTGTTGTGATCCTGGCTCAAACCGCGCAATCCCTACTTCCCGGTCACGAACTTCGCACCGAGCGAGGGGGCGTGTTGGGCAACTGGTCGGCCATTCAGAGTTACGTGATTCTCCTGGTAGGCTATTTTCTCCCGAAGGGCTGGAGGCTGGCGATTACGCTTGTCACCGGGCCAATCGATGCGTTCTTTGGAAACTGGATTTGGTTTTACACGGGGGCGACGTTCCTGAGCTTTATGCCGTATCTGGTCAGTTTGCTGGCGCATCAGACCTACGAACACATCATGGATTACCGAGCGCTCACGAAAGAGAATCGCGAGATGAAGGCTCGACTGATGGCTCACGGTCTCCCGGTTCCGGAACGCCAAGAAGACTAAGCAAGAAGATTAAGGAAGTCCGGTCAAAACAAACGGCGCCCAGAACATGGGATTCGGGTATTGCTTGCGAACGGCCAGGGCTCCGGATCTGAGGGCTGCCGCTGGCGAGACTCCTCTTTCGAGTTGCCTGTAGAATTCTTCCATCAATAGCGCGGTGGACGCATCATCGACGGTCCATAAACTGGAGATCACGGTTCTCGCGCCGGCGCTCAGGAAAGTTCGCGTAAGGCCCGCAATTTCGTCGCCCTGAGAAAGCTTGCCGATTCCGGAATCGCAGGCGCTCAGGACCACCAGCTTGGCTTTGATTTGCACGTCTGTCAATTCGTAAAGCGACAGCCGCGAGGCCTGATTCTTCGCCGGGCTGGTGAGCAGCGCGCTAAAGAGCGGCGCCTGCGGTTCGTAAACTCCGTGCGTGGCAATGTGTACCAAATCGCGTTCTTGTAACGCCGCAAGCACGGCGTTGTGCGTGAGTTCGCCCTCTTTAGCTACCGAAGCTTTGGGGATCAGGCGATGGATTTTATCCACCTCGCTCAGCGTCGCCTCGAGTGGCGGCATCCCGTCCACAGAAAGGGAACCGAGCGCGCCTAGAAACGTATTGGTCCCCAGAGGTCCAGGCTGTCCTAGCAGAGCGAATGTCGAGGCGCTTGGCACGTAGGAGATGACGAATTGATCGATCAGCTGCTTGCCGCCGGGGGCAGGGAAGATCTGGAACGGAATATAGTTCAGGAAGGACGCCGGCGCGATCAGGATGCGTTGCGTACCGGCGGGAATCTTAGCGGCGAGCGGCTTCCACACGGCTTCGGCCACACGCGCAACGACTGGTTTCAGGTCGTCGCCGGAATCGCGATCGGCCAGTAGGCCCCGCAACTGACGGACGTCGTTCGTTAGCGCAGCCATGTCTGTCTTCCAGGTGACTTGCTGGAAGAGCGATGGACCAATCAGGAATGCCGTCAAGCCATCAGCAAGCGTGGCGAACTCAACGATCAGGCCGGTTCTGTCGGTGGCCTTGAGTCTGGATTGGAGTTCGGAGAGCGCCACTGGCTGCGGCGCGATCGCCTGGCTCGCACGAGAATGGGAAAGCCCCGCGCGATCACGAGCGAGGGCGAATTTTAATTCCAACGCTTCCAATTGCTTCGCATGTACGGCTGGCGATGGATCCGTATCCCGGCGCGCTAGGCTGTTCTCTGGGGCCGTTCTCACGCGTAGGTCGAGCATTTGTTTTTGCAGGTCGGCTAGCTCGGCTTGGAACTCCGGTGCGATCTCGTCTTTGAAGCGTCTGCCTTGCAGCGAATCGAGGAACGAACGTGCCTTGGCGCGCTCCGTAGCCTGCCAGGCGTCTTGCGGGCGGCCTTGTGCGGAAAGCACGGCCACGAGCCTAGCGTAGAGATCGCCCATCCATTCGGAGTCCGTAAAGGCCTCCCGGTCTTGTTGCGCCAAAGTGCTGCGGAGCCGGTCGATTTTCGCCGTCGCTGCGAGGTAGGATTCTACGGCCTGCCTCGGTTGCCCTTGCGCCTGCCAGGCCATCCCTCGGATATAGGAAAGTTTCCAGTCTGTTTCCGCAAAACCCTCCGCGTCGATGTTCTTGGATGCTTGATCGAGCAGCATCAGTGCGCGCGGGGCCTGGCCGTGAAGCGCGGCTACACGCGCCGCTTCTACGCGAATTGCGGTGAGGCGCAAGTTCTGCCGGTGCGCTCCGAGATCGGCCATGGCGAGGTCGTAACTGGACGCTGCGCGATCCGGGTTCGCATCGCGATCCACGCGAGCGATGCGCAAATAGATATCGGCTTTGTCGCGGCCTTCGTCTTGCAGCGCTGCATTCAAGATTGCCAGCGCGTCGTCACGCCGGTTTTGCAGCGCCAGCAATTCGGCGCGTTCCAGTTCGATCTCGGCTCGCTCCGAGGAAAGACGCGCGCGATCGGCAGCCGCGGTTTGTCGGTCGATGGCCGCCAGCGCCTCATTCAAAAGACGAGTCGCTTTGTCGCGTTCTGTCAAGGGCGGAGTAAAACTAGACCACTGGGGCGGAGAGAAAGTCTACCAGTTCACGGGCGGGAGAGGGCTTGGTTTGAAGGATTTACGGGGGTGGCTGGAGCGTAGGCCTGCGACCCGCCTTGCGGGGCGCGTTT
>CAITIX010000015.1 GCA_903892565.1 uncultured Acidobacteriia bacterium | reverse complement strand
GGTCGGCCAGGCCTCGGTGGTGGTGGATGTCATAATGTGTGGCCTTCACCAGCGCCGGTGCTGTTGGCGCTCCCTAGGGGACTCGAACCCCTGTTTTCGCCGTGAGAGAGACATAACGCTGTTTATGGCTGTCCATGAATGTTAGGTAATTGCTGCACTAGAAGCACTTCTGATCCTTGCGCGTCCATCCCTATCCCCCTACATGTATGCCGTACGTTTGCCGTACGACCCGGGAGGGATATGATGGCACGAACACTTCAAGACGCAAAACTAGACACTCGCGCCTCGCGCTTGCGGCTTAGGAAGCGGCGGGAGCCTTACTGGCGCTCTATTTCCGAAGGATTGGCCGTTGGCTACCGGAGAGGCGCAAAAGGTGGCACCTGGATCGCCAAGCACTACACCGCAGAGCATGGTCGCCGATATCGGTCGATTGCTACAGCCGATGATGTGGCCGATGCCGACGGCGAGCATGTCCTATCGTTTTCCGAGGCTCAGGAAGCCGCTCGCAAGTGGTTTGCCCAGTTGGCACGGCAAGATCGCGGCGAAGTCAGGAGCGGCCCCTATACGGTGCGAGATTGCCTTGGCGAATACCTCACTTGGCTCCAAGGCCATCGTAAGGGTGGCTACGATGCCCGCCACCGGGTCAACACGCATATCGTGCCGAAGTTAGGCGACATTCAGTGTGGCAGGCTAACGACCGCTGAAATACAAAAGTGGCTGCGCGATCTTGCTGCCAGCCCTGCCCGCTTGCGCACTAAGAAAGACGCCAAAAAACCGAACTTCCGCGAGTTGAACAAAGGCGATCTAGATGCAATGCGACGCCGTCGCTCAAGTGCGAACCGTACGCTAACCGTATTGAAGGCAGCATGTAACCGGGCGTGGCGCGAAGGCAAAATTCAATCTGATGAGGCTTGGCGCCGTGTTCAACCATTCGAGGAAGCAGATTCAGCGCGTGTCCGTTACCTATCCGTCGCTGAGGCCAAGCGACTACTGAACGCCAGCGATCCGGACTTTCGTCGTCTAGCTCAGGCGGCGCTTGTAACCGGCGCACGATACGGTGAACTCACCGCACTTCGAGTCGCTGATTTCAACCCCGATAGCGGAACGATCCAAGTCCGAACCAGCAAGAGCGGAAAGGGACGCCATATCGTTCTAAACGACGAAGGCGCGGCACTGTTCAAATCACTCGCAGCAGGAAAGCCGGGGGATGCAATCTTGTTGTCGAAGGCTGATGGCACCCCTTGGAAAGCCGCTCATCAAGCTCGCCCCACCACAGAAGCCTGCAAGCGGGCGAAGATTGCTCCACCTGTTTCGTTCCATGTGCTGCGGCATACGTGGGCCTCATTAGCGGTCATGGCAGGAGGCCCGCTCATGGTAGTAGCCCGCAATTTAGGCCATAGCGACACGCGCATGGTTGAAAAGCATTACGGACATTTAGCGCCGTCATACATTTCTGACGCCATCCGAGCTGCCGCGCCTAAATTCGGCATCAAGCCTGAGCGTAAGGTGGTTTCAATCGACGCGAGGGGCTAGGCTTAGTCAGCGGCGGATAGGGATTGCAACCCGATAAGGCTAGTACCGCACCAGCCTTCCGCCGCGACCATTCTGCGGAGCGCCAGCGGAGGCGCAGATGCCGTACAAGACCAATGCCGAGCGCGACCATGAAAAATGGATGACGCTGCCGGAAGCAGTCTCCCATATCTGTTCAGCCGACAATTGCGATGAAGATAGCGCACGCCATCAGTTAGTGGCTGCACTTGCTGACGGTTTGAGTGTTCTTGGGCCGCTGAAATGGAAACGAGAAGGTAGCGATAAACCGCCATCATTTGGAAGCAGCCCAGTCACGATTCCAACTGACACACCGCCACTAGGCCGCGTTTGGCTAAAAGCGAATATCAAGTGGAAGACGGGAACGGTGAGAGACAATTGGGGTGAATACAAAAACGGAAAATACCGCGTGCTCTTGATCCAACGGCACAGCATAAATCGCAATTGGCCCCCTCCATCTAAGTTATCGATACCTAGTGGCGCGACTTCGACGAAAGCGATCGACCTATCAACTCACAAATCTGGGGGCAGACCCAGTGAGCGT
This sequence comes from uncultured Acidobacteriia bacterium, assembly GCA_903892565.1. GTDB lineage: Bacteria > Acidobacteriota > Terriglobia > Bryobacterales > Bryobacteraceae > Palsa-187. The sequence goes on along the minus strand of CAITIX010000015.1, from coordinate 567 downwards.
GCCAAAGTTTTCAATGCGCTGGACATGATGAGGAAGGAAGGCATTGATATGGCCACACCTCAGAAGACGCTCGCCGAAGAAGCCGCAAAGCGGAACAATAAAAAACTTGGTGACCGAAATTGGTCCGAGCGCGCAATCAAAGAGCATGTCAGCAAATGGCTCGATAAGCATCGCTAGCAGGTATCGGAATCACCAATGCGAAAACAGTTTTCGCATGCGAAAAGCGTTTTCCTGTATTTTCTCATAATGACATGCGGAGACGTATCCGAATAATCATGGACGGCATTGTTCAACGGAGCCTTCCATGCAAAGCGATACTGCGCATTTACAGTCGTCAGACGCCCACAAGGTAGCATTCACGATCAAAGAGGCGGCACGCGCAAGCGGTTTAAGCCGCTCCCTCCTATACGTCGCTATCGGTCGCGGCTCGTTACGCGCACGAAAGTGTGGCGCTCGCACGCTGATCCTCGATTCGGAACTGCGAAGATTCCTGCGCAGTCTCCCCCGCTTCACCAAAGCCGAGGTTGCGCCGGAGGCTACCGCATGAACGACAACCCCCACCGCGTC
>CAITIX010000014.1 GCA_903892565.1 uncultured Acidobacteriia bacterium | reverse complement strand
GGCGGGTCGCAGGCCTACGCTCCAGCCACCCCCGTAAATCCTTCAAACCAAGCCCTCTCCCGCCCGTGAACTGGTAGACTTTCTCTCCGCCCCAGTGGTCTAGTTTTACTCCGCCCTTTACACCCCCATCTCTTCAAACGTCGTCGGATTTGCTTCCTCTACGCGTGCGTCGTCGAGAACAGAGGCCGGAACTGATCCACAACTAAGTTCGCGTAGGACTCGAGCCCAGGCAGGGTCTGCTCGAGTCTCAGTATTCCGCGAGGCGTGCGAAGAGAAATCGCTAGGGGAACACGAAAAGAACCTTTGACCTTCGAAATTGGGTTCTTCGCCCGGTGTTCCAGGAGAATTGAGCCTCGGGCGATTGGGTCGCCGAAAAAAGTCGTATCCGGCGGCGTATTCAGCCTGGCGTGTTCTTCGGAATAAAACTCGACTTGGCCATCGAACTCGACGCCGGTTGGGGCCATGAGAACGACCGAGGGAACTTGATGTTTGTCTGCGTTGCTTAGCATATTCAGAAAAACGAGCCCGTCCGAATCGGGAACGCCTGACATGGGGGAGCCATCGCGTTTGAACGGCTGAATTGTTTCGATTAACCGCGCAGCTTGTGCTGGCATCTGATCCAATGCGGGGCCAGCCTTTCCCCTAAACTCCGCTTCTTTGAGAAAGATCGGAAAAGCTATAACGCGTGGCCTGGTGGGAGGATCGCAGTGGAGGCGTGCAAGTCCAAACGCTAGGTTGTCAAGCGCGCTTCGCAGGTTGTGAACAAAATCACCAATAATGAGTCCCCACTCCTCGACTGGAGCATCTGCGGAGTAGTCTATGCGAACTCTGTACCCCAATCTTCCGTCGAGGAATTCAACTTTCGGTGTCGCGGGGTTTTCCGATTTCCACTTGTCGATCGACGCGTTCAGCGCGACGATATGAGCCTTGGCCCGTGCCAACTTCAGGTCAACCGCGCGGATAAAAGCTTCGCTCATTCAGTACGATGATATAACCGGCCGAAAGGGTATTGGGCCTGCGGAACCGAGAAAATGCTCCCCTACATCATTGGTCTGGCATCTAAAGTTCGCATTGCAGGACAGTCCTCCAGCACAGCGAAGACCCTCCTCGAAACGGAGGTACCTTTGCCTTCTCGGTTTCTGTTATTGTGTAACAGCGGTCGCGATTCGTGCAGAATTCCAACCGGAGGAGCTCAAGAGTTTCGAGAGCAGATGAGTCTTGTCTCGCGTATCTCGGGTGTGGTCTAATCTCGCACATGCCGAAGGTTAGTTGAAGAGGACTCCTGAATATGAACCTGAGCGACCTATTGCGAAAGAACGACATCGATCCTCAACATGTCTTAGTGCTCCGGCATCGCCCGCCCGAACCTAAACTGAACGAGGTGTTTCGCTCGTGGGCCAGTGAGAAACCCGAAGTGTTCAACGCTTATCAGCAAACGCAAGGAGCAAAGGTCGAGAGGGCAATGCAAGGGGCGAAATACGTCGCTTCGTTTATCGGCCATGAGGCGGGCAAAGCCCTATTTGTGGGTCTGTACTCGGTCGGCGATTCCAAACCCCTCACGGTTGAGGAATACTGGCGGGTTCCGGCCTACATCGAGATGAGAGCGTTCGGCACGAAGGGATTCACCGGAGATGACGGTCGTAAGTCGATTCTGTGGTTCGACCTCGCGCTGACGGACTTCTGTTCCTCCTGGAAGGGCAAATTGATTGTTAAATGGCCTCCGCAGGACCGAGCGTGGTGGCGCTGGGCAGATCGCAATGAATTCCGCATCCTGGCAATTCTCGAAGACAGCGCACTGGATGCTGTGATGCCGAGATGGGACGAAATGGCATTAACGTGGGAGCAACTGAAGTTCCTGCCAACGCGATGGAAGGCATCGCTTTCTGCATGGCGGGGGATTTACTACATTTTCGATGCTTCATGCGGGAGAGCGTACGTTGGCTCAGCGTACGGTGCTGACAATCTACTCGGGCGGTGGTTGAACTATGCCGCAACGGGTCACGGAGGAAATAAACTTCTTCGAGGACGTGACCCCCAACACTTCCGGTTCTCCTTATTGCAGTTGGTTGCACAAGATATGGACGCCGCGGATGTGATTCGGCTCGAAGGAACCTGGAAGGAACGGCTCCACACGCGCCACCCTGACGGCCTCAACGAAAACTGAGCCGATTTTCGCCGCGTAGCGATGCTACCACCCGTGAAGTTCCGTTACACAGCAAGAGGGACACCGCCTGTAGCTAACAGAATCCGGCAGTAACCGATTTTGGCTTGCCCCTCGTGTACTTAGCTGTTCCGACCAAAAAGCTGGAGAGGAAACGATGATTGCACGTCGCACTTTCATGAAGCGCGACTCAATGGCGTCTGGCGGCTTTGCCATTATTCCGGGAACGGGCTGCGCCCAACAAGTACCAAATTCCTCGGGCACTGAGCCAGCGAAATTGAAGACGCCGGGCCGGCGCATGCGATTGCCACCATCACAATTCTATGACGCCCTTCGGTTTCCGCCGGTTCAGCCGGGTGGCACAATCATACCGGACGCCAGCTTGGGAAGAATACCGAATGTTGCAGCGCAGGATCTGAACGAGTCGCAACGTCGTGGTGACGCCCTCGGTCTTCCCTACCGCGATACTTAGTTCTCCCTCACTAACGGATAGCGATGGGTGCCACCGTGGAACCTGAGGCGCCCTTCAATTTCAGCGGTTGGATGACAAACGCGAATTCGTTCACTCGTTCCGCCGCCAACACATCCAACTTCATGCTCTCCAGCAAATGTATCCCGTTTACCGCCAGCATGATCTGATGTACTGGATACTCGATCATCGGATCAGGATTCGGAAACACTTCCACGGCCCAATTGTCCGACCCCACCAGCATCCTGCGGATCAAACAGTCTTTTTGTGGTCATGGCATAAGCCTCCTGTACTTAAATTGCCAGTACCCGACCGGCTCGAGCCCCCAGCATTTCTCGGCGAGCGACCGCTGTACCAAATTTTGTACCACCGATTAGCTCAAGTGGGGTTATCTCGTTGCAACCTGTCACGTAGGATCAACAAGTTACAGATTCTAAAAGAGGCGTTCGGGTTCGAATCCCCCCCTCTCCGCCAGAATAAAACCCAGTACTTACACACCTCATCGATTTTCTTCGGGCAATATCAAATAAGCGCGGATTAGAAAAGTGCATGGCCCAGTACCTGCGGCATCGCAGGGGATGCAAAGTCGGCCATTCTGAAGAATTTCGCAGCAGCGAATAGGTAGTGGCGTTCGAACGGGCTGCTTTCAGAAAGCACCACGGCATTAATTGCGAGGGCGCGCCTCCCTCATGTAACCACCACCCGAAACGCGTTCACATCGCAGCCCCGGCAGCGTCTAGCGTTGGTTGGTCTCGCGAACGGGCCGAGGAATATTTGCATCCCTCGGAAGGTCGCGCTTCGGACCAGCCCCCTCGTGGCGTCACGGCCGAGCAATGGGAGCGGATGAAGTCTGAGAATATGTGCACGCGGAAAACGGACGTGGCGGAGGCCTGCATGCACCTCGCTCACGTATAGCACCAGCAAAGAAAGTTCCAACTCGCGCGCGAGAGATATGAGAAGGCGCCTGGTCTGTACGAAGGAACAGGGCTTCTGGAGCACTACCGGCAACTCGTGATCCCGTGGATCGGAACGCAAATCGCAAGATGCAAAAAGCGCTCAGGATCCCGATCCATACCCGAGGCTCGAAAAGCCCGCATAGACTTCGCGCAGATTCAGTATCTCCGACGAGCATGCGCTGGACGCGAATTTCGAAGAAACCGTGTGGCCTTTAGTTTATGGACGGATGTTCGACAATCCAAGATCTATCCAACTAACACATTTCCAATGAATTGCTTACGATGGAGTTCCTCCATTAGCGGCGTGTGACACTATTGCCCGACGGGCACTTTTCGCCGCAGTTCGTCGAAGAAGTCTTGAGGAACACGACATGGTTCTGCTCCCCTTGCTCTCCCTTGGACTCAGCCGAGTAACAGCGCTGGGATTTGCCGGAACCTCAAGCACGACGTCACGCACGGCAGTTCCGAACCATTCTCAATCCAGATTGTTTAATGAATATTCACATACATGAGATCAACCAGTAAACCCAGGCATTCATGCTGGACTCATGAGCGCCGGATTACAACTCACACATCGTAATCTGATGAAGACCGTATTTTGTGCCTTTGCCGCCATGCGGGTCGTCCCTTCGCTCGGCCGCGCCGCTTCCTCTGAAGCCGCATCTTTTGATAATGCGAGGCCATCTGGTCCCGTTTCCGTCACCCGCGGCACCTCTATCCACAACGCAAAAATGTACGACGGAAAGAACAGGGAGGAACCATGAACGTTTCCCAGATTCACTTTGAACAGGATCTTCGCAACAACGGCGAATTCAGAACCGGCGTCTCTTTGCACGGCCACACGCTTCACTCGCAGGAAAAACTGGATTTCATTTACCGCCTGGCAACGCAGATCACTCCCCTCCGTCTCGCTCTGGAACGCGGCGAAGCGCGCTATCGCAACATCCACGGCGCCTCACTGGACCTCTCACGCGCCTGGTGGACGCCTCCTCTTTCGGCCTACGACGCCTGGAAGCTCGAAGCGAGCCACATTGCCGAGCGCTTTGATCTTGCGCCGCTGGTTTCGCTGTCCGATCACGACAACGTCGACGCACCGATTCTGTTACAGCATCGCGAAGAATGCCGTCCGGTTCCGGTTTCCGTGGAGTGGACGGTTCCCTACGGCGGGACGTTCTTTCACTTGGGTATTCACAACATGGCGGTGGAAAACGCGCGTGCCATCATGACGGAAATGGAAGCCTTCACGGCACAAACATCGCGAGTGCCGCTTGCGGATCTGCTCCGCATGCTGACGTCGAATCGCGATACGCTCGTCATATTCAACCATCCCAATTGGGACGAAAACAAAATCGGCGAGGAAGCGCATCGCGCCGCGGCCCGCCAATTCTCGGGTATCTACAAGCAATACATCCATGCATTCGAATTGAATGGACTGCGCCCTTGGTCCGAAAATCGCACGGTGGTCGATCTGGCCCGTCAATTCGGCAAGCCGATCGTCTCCGGCGGCGATCGCCATGGCCTCGAAGCGAATACGATTCTCAATCTCTCGAGCGCGACTTCGTTTTCCGAATTCGTCGACGAGATCCGCGACGGGTACAGTCACGTGGTTCTCACCAGGCGATATATGGAACCGCTCGCCATGCGGATTCTGGAAAACATCGAGGACGTTCTGCAGGACTACGACAATCACGTGTATGGAAGACACTGGAGCGATCGCGCGTTCTATTTATGCGACGACGGCGTCACTCGCTCGCTCAAGACACTGTGGGGAACCGAGCCGTTGGCGGTCCGCCTTTTTACGAACGGAGTGAACCTGATGCGGAATCCACGTTTCAAGCACGCCTTCCGCGTGGCCTTTGCCAAACGCGAAGAGGTCGTTTTGTGAGCGTTCCCCGCGTGGCGTTTTTCACCGACAGCTTTCACGAAGTAAACGGCGTCGCATTGACCAGCCGCCAGTTCGTCCAGTTCGCAGCGCAAAGCCGTTATCCTTTTTTCTCTGTGCATGCGGGCCCTGCCACGCGCCACTGGAAAGAGGACGAATTAGAGACACTGGAGCTGGCTCATTCGCCTTTCGTGCTGCAGTTGGAACGCGACCTTCGGTTCGATCTTCTCTTTTATCGCCACCATCGCTTTCTCTCCCGGAAACTCCGCGACTTCCGTCCGGATCTGGTGCATGTTACGGGGCCCAGCCACTCGGGAATGCTCGGCGCGATTCTCGCGTACGAGCTTAAAGTCCCGCTGGTGGCTTCCTGGCATACGAACCTGCATGAATTCGCATCGCGCAGAGTGGAGCAACAACTCAGCTGGGTGGGTCCGCAATGGCGCCGCTCCGCCGTGCAATGGACGGAAAGCGAAACCCTCAAGTGGACGCTGCGCTTCTATCGTTTTGCGAAGCTGATGTTCGCTCCGAATCCTGAGCTGGTCGAGATGCTTGCGGCAGCAACGGGCCGCCCCTCTTATCTCATGAAACGTGGAATTGAAACCGATCTATTTTCCCCGGCGCGCCGGACGCGCACGGCCAACGATGAATTTGTCATCGGATTCGTTGGCCGCCTGTCGCCCGAGAAGCACGTGCGCCTCTTCGCCGACATCGAACGCCGCTTGCGCGAGAATGGCATCCTGAACTACCGTTTTCTGATTGTCGGCGATGGCTCGGAACGCCCCTGGCTGCAGGAACATCTCATGCAAGCCACATTGCCCGGAATCCTCTCCGGCGCGGCGCTGGCCGAAGCCTATGCCAACATGGATGTTTTCATGTTCCCGTCGGAAACGGACACGTTCGGCAACGTCGTGCTGGAGGCGATGGCCTCCAGCGCTCCGGTGATCGTCAGCAAATACGGCGGGCCCAAGTTTCTGGTGCAGCCGGGACAAAACGGATATGTGGCCGGCAGCTTCGAAGAATTCGTCGATGCGGTCATGGACCTGCGCTCGCATCCACACTTGCATGCGCACATGGCGCAAGGGGCGCGTGCAACGGCACTGCGGCACTCCTGGTCCGCCGTCTTCGAACAGGTTTATGCCAGATACGAAGAGGTCCATCCGCAGAGTCGTTCGAACAGCCCTTCGCCGTCCCGGAATCTCCCGTTGGCATTAGTGCCGTAAGATCCGTTGGAGCAAAGCGGCTAAGCCTGGCTCCTCCGGAACGGCGACATCAGGAAGCTAGCGATCGTGCGCGGGATGCAACGCATGTCGGAGACGAGGGAACCTCCGTTTTCCCCCACCACCAACACGCCCTCACGCATCGCATGAAGATTGAACAAAGTGGAAACGATCGTAAAACAAACGGACGCGATGATGTTTGTGCGCAAATTCGGCGTGCCACGCAGCAGGTGGATAGAGAGTTCGATGGCGTGGGAAAAGATCGGGATGCCCGCACCCGCGACCATCGTCGCCTGCCACTGCGGTTCCGCCTTACGGAAATTCTGCGTCAATGCGCCATAAAATCCAGCGGTGATGGAGCGATACGCGAACTCGGCGTACATGGCTCCAAGTGCGGCGTTGATCCCGGCGCTTGCCGTGGCGGAAAAAAAGATGCCCGCACGCAGAACCGAACTAAATATCGCCGATTTCCAATTCCAGCGGGCGATCAGCACCTTCTGCGGATCCCGGAAAATGTCAGCAAAACACTCGATAACCGACGGAGCGGCGTTGGTTGGCGTCATTTTGCAACAACCCCGTGGAATTGTCGAAACTCCGCGGCGTTCGCCTTGCCCATGTAGCGCTCCAATTGGCGCAGAGTGGGCTTTAAAAAATCGACAACAATCAGCCCGTCCAGCACGTTCGAGAACTTCCGGTCGACGCTGAAGTCCAGGATCTGACCTCCCAGGTTTAGATATTGTTGCAGTAGAATCGGGATGCCTTTGCCGTCCGATTCCAAATCCGCGACTACTTCGGAAAGCTCGTCTAAATTTGTGAGTAGCGAGCTGAAGTTACCCGGATCGCATTCGCGCGGCCCCTTCGCCGTAAACTTCTTGCGTGGCCTCACATTCTCCGCGAGAGTCTCATCGCAATGGTGCGACTTCAAGAACGAAACCATGAGCGCGCGTGACGAAGGATGGTAGTCTTTGCTGATACTCACCGGGCCAAATAGAGTTCGGTAGCGCGGATTCCGGGCGACGTAGTGTCCGAGCCCCTTCCACAAGAGCAGCAGCGGCAGATAGCCTTTCTGATATTCGGGACGCACAAAAGACCGGCCCAATTCGAGCGCTGGGCAGATCTCATCGTAAAACTTGGATTGCAGGTGAAATAACGTGCTCGTGTAGAGTCCTCTCGTCCCAAAGCGATCTACAGTAACGTCGCTCTTGGCGATGCGATAGGCGCCGATCAGTTCCTGCATTTCGCTATTCCACACGAACAGGTGTTTGTAGTGGCGATCAAAGCGATCCAGATCGCGCGCCGCACCCGTGCCTTCACCCACTTTGCGGAACGTGATTTCGCGCAAGCGTCCCAATTCCAAAAGCACTGCAGGAACTTCTTCGGCCTTGGCTACGAAGACCTGGTAGGCGCCAGACGTCACCAGATTTCGTTCTGCCGGCAGAGCTTCAATTTCGCGTCGCAGCAGCGCGGCATCTTGAGCAGGCGCGACAGCTGCTCTGCGCTTGGGCATCTCGCCGATCGTGAACTTAAACTTGGCGACTCCGACGTTCTTGCGGCCCAACATATATGTCCGGGCGCGCAGGTATGCCGTTGCGTCTTGTATATCCGACTTACTCGCAAGTCGCTCGGGCGAGATCGGCTTGCCAACGGAGACCTTCACTGTGGAATTGGCTTTATTCAAAAGCTCATGCGGCAGCAGCAGCGTCCGCAATTTCTCATGCACCAATCCCGCCAGGTGAAACGCAGGGCTATTCGTCCCATGAAAAAAAACAGGAACAACGGGAGCTTTCATTCGCTTTGCCAGGCGGACGACGTTTTCCGTCCAATCGGGGTCGGTGATGCCGAGGCGTCCGGGCTTGAGCGAGGCGACTTCGCCTGCGGGAAAGACGGCGAGCAACCCGCCCGCGCGCAGAAACTGGACACTTTCGCGCAGCGGCTTGCGATTCGTGCGCGTGGCGTCGGGACCACCAAAGGGATCGACGGGGATCGTAAAATCGCGCAGTTGCGGAATGCTTGCGATAAGGGCATTCGTCAGGATGCGAAAATCCTGGCGGCGGGACGAAAGAATAGCGCCGAGCACCATTCCATCGAGCAGTCCGAAGGGGTGATTGGCCACGATGATGGCGGGGCCCGTGGCGGGGATGCGGGCGATTTCGTCCACCGCGCACTGATAGCGGATGTTCAGGCTGTCGAGCATCGCGTCGAAAAAGGTGCGGCTCGAACGAAACAACTTACTGTAAATTTGTTCGACGTCGCCGATGAACCACTTTTCGAGCATCGGGGCGATGGGCCCCAGCGGGGCGTTCAGAATGAGGCTGCGAGCGTTGTCGAAACTCTCACGGGGAATTTCTATGTGATCGGGAAGTGTAG
>CAITIX010000013.1 GCA_903892565.1 uncultured Acidobacteriia bacterium | reverse complement strand
GAGTTCATTCGTCCTCTCACGTTCGCGGCTCTCACTGGTCGCAAAGTCTATTCCAAATTGTTTTCCGCGGCCAACGCGGAGGATACCCTCTCGAGCGCGATCGAACACATTCGTCTGGCGCAGGAAAATCGCATCTTTGTGATTGCTCCCGCGACGGCGGATTTAATCGCGAAGCTGGCGCATGGGCTGGCAAACGATTTACTGACGACGTCGTACCTAGCGTTTACTGGCCCCGTAGTGATTGCACCTGCCATGAACGTCAATATGTGGAATCATCCGGCGACGCGCGAGAATGTGCGAATTCTGCGTGAGCGCGGGCACGTCATCGTGGAACCCGATGCGGGCGCGCTGGCGTGCGGCATGGTGGGTCCCGGACGATTGGCCGAGCCGCAGAGGATCGCGGAAGTGGTGGCGGAGACATATCGCACTGCCTCCGAAAGCGGGGACGGCCTTCGACACAGCGACGTCCGGCACGATCTGGAAGGCGAAACGATTTTGATCACAGCGGGGCCCACACAAGAGCCCATCGACGGTGTGCGGTTCAACAGCAAACGGTCCAGCGGCAAGATGGGCTATGCCCTGGCGGAAGAAGCCGCGGCGCGGGGAGCTCGGGTGGTGTTGGTCTCCGGACCTGTGAATTTGACGGCACCAAAGGGGATCACGCTGGTGCCGGTTCGCACCGCGGCCGAAATGCGCAGAGCGGTGTTCGAACACTTAGACGCGGCAACGATTGTGATTAAGGCGGCGGCTGTGGCGGATTATCACGTCGCGCATCCGCCGAAGAGCAAGGTCAAAAAGACTGCTGCGCGCATGTCGCTGGACTTGGAGCCGACGGTCGACATTCTAGCCGAGCTCGGCAAGCGAAAAGGCGATCGTCTGTTGATCGGATTCGCCGCGGAAACGGATCATTTAGTGGAAGAAGCTCGGCGCAAGTTGGAACAGAAGAATTGCGACATGATTGTGGGCAATCTGGTTTCGTACGCGGAAGAAGGCCCGGCGACATCAAAAGGTTTCGAGTCAGACGACAATGAAGTGGTGCTGGTGACACGCGCAGGCGAGGCCGTTGCTGTAGACCGTGCGCCGAAACGCGCGATTGCGCGCAAGATCCTGGATCAGATTCCGGCGCTGCGGTTGGCGCTCCACGCCCGCACATGAATCCCGATGAAATTCGCAAACAGCTGGCATTTTACCGGGACCTCGGCGTGAAGGAAGTTTATAAGCGCAAGGCTTCTCCGAAGAAGGCTTCCGCAGCGGCGCAGCTTGCTTCACCCGCGGCAAAGTCGGTTGCGCCTGTAGAAATGCCTGCTGCAGTCGTCGCGAAAACGCTGCCTGTTGCGAAGCCTTTGCCTGTAGCCACGCCTACCACCACGATGAAGCCTGCGGTCACGGCAAAGCCTGCGGCTGCGAACGTGATTCAGCCGCTTGCTGCGAAAGTGGAGATCGCTCCGGCGATGGCAGCGGTGCTCAAAGGGGAACTGCCGCCGCTGACGCCGGCCGACGACACGCTGCTGAAGATCCAGCAAGACATCGGCGACTGCCGCCGTTGCCGGTTGTGCGAACAGCGGAACAAAATTGTGTTCGGATCCGGCAATGAACGCGCAGGCTTAGTTTTCGTGGGCGAAGGTCCGGGCGCGGACGAAGACGCGCAGGGCTTCCCGTTTGTGGGACGCGCGGGCCAGTTACTGACGCAGATGATTGAAGGGACCGCGAGCAAGGAAGGCATTGCGATTACGCGTCCGGATGTGTACATCTGCAACGTCGTAAAATGCAGGCCACCGGAGAATCGCACGCCGCAGCCCGATGAGATGGAAATCTGCGGGCAATTTTTGTTCCGGCAATTGATGACGATTCGACCAAAGGCGATCTGCGCGTTGGGATCGACCGCGGCAAAGGCTCTACTAGCCACAAAAGACGGCGTGACGAAACTGCGCGGCAATTGGCATAAGTGGCACGATATCCCGGTGATGGTGACCTTTCATCCGTCGTACTTGCTGCGCCCTTACAATCAAGAAGCGAAGAAAGAAGCTTGGCAGGATCTCAAAAAGGTGCTGCATTTCGTTTACGATTAGGCCCCTGCATATCAATCCTGTATATCAATCATGACGAGGCGCGCACCATTCATCACATTGGAAGGTCCCGAGGGAAGCGGGAAGTCCACACAAGGGCGAATTCTTTCGGCGCGGTTGCGCGCGATGGGGCGCGACGTTTTGGATTCCGCCGAACCCGGTGGAACGCCGATCGGCATGCAGATCCGGCGCGTGTTGCTCGACGCGAAGAATAACGACCTGTGTCCAACGGCCGAACTGCTCTTGATGTTCGCCGCGCGCGCGCAGAACGTCGATCAATGGATCCTGCCCGCGCTCGCCGCCGGGCGCATCGTGATCTCGGACCGTTTCACGGATTCCACGCTTGTGTATCAAGGCGCAGCACGAGGACTGGGCGCGGATGTGGTGTACGACGTCGACCGCATCGCCTGTCGCGGCTTAGTGCCGGATCTTACGCTGGTGATCGATATCGATACGGAAATGGGCTTGGCCCGGGCGCACAGACGCAGCGCGCAGACCAACGATATTGAGACGCGGCTCGATCAGGAATCGCTCGCGTTTCATCGCAAGGTCCGCGCGGCGTACCATCAACTGGCCGAGGATGAGCCCCGCAGAGTGCGCTTGATTGATGGCGGACGCACGGAACAGGAAGTCGCTGCGGATGTTTGGTCCGTCGTAGAACCGGTCATTGCGTCTCTTGTATCCGACGTTACCCGCTAACGGAGCAACATCGCCAGCAGTCCCACGACCGCGGATCCGCCCATCACCCACCAGCTTTCCACGTTCGTAAACGCCAAGGTGACGAAGCTCACGGCAACGATCGCGGCAAGCACGGGCGCTGTCGAGGCGCTCTGCGCCATCGGAACGGAAGAAGCCAGCAATAGGCCCGCACTACCGAGGACAACCGCACGAATCGCTCCGCGAATGCGGGGGACTTTCGCGTACTTGGCCATCCAGCGCATCAACGGAATGACAAGCATCGCCGGCGTCAGCAGCGCAATGAAGCCTGCGAGAGCTCCGGGGACTCCGTCGATAAAGTATCCGACGCTGACCAGATAGAGGCCATTCGGACCAGGGCCGGTGCGTCCGGCAACGATGGCCGTAGAGAGCTGATGGTCCGTCAGCACGTGGCGCTTTTCGACGAGATCATCGCGCACCAGGGGCAGCGAGGCCATGCCGCTGAAGGACGTCATCACGGCTTTGAGCAGCAAGAGATAGAGGGCGAAGATATTCACGATGCCGAGGGGTCCTCTGCGAGATTCCCCGCGGGCTGCACGATGCGATCCGCGGGATCCGGCCACAGAATTCCTACGACGGCCGCTACTGCAACGATCTGTAGAGGGCTCCAGCGAAATTTCCAAAGCAGGAGGAACGCGCCGCCAGCGATGAGGATCGCGCGCACGGTTCGCTGCAATCCGGCGCCTCGCAGGCCGTCCGTGTGCGGCCTTACAAGCCTATACACCGTGGCGAGCATCATGCCCGCAACTCCCGCGATCGTCCCGTTGATGGCCGCCAGTGCCACTGGATTCGAGCGCCATGTTTCATAGCCTACGGTGAAAAGTACGGCGATCACGGCCGAGGGAAACGTGGGCGCAAGCACGCCCACCAGTGCTCCTGCCCATCCCAGAATCTGCCAGCCGGTGGCCGCGCAGAAGGCAACGATGTTTGTACCGGGCGTCAAACGGGCCAAGGCGAAGGAGAGACCGTACTCTTCG
>CAITIX010000012.1 GCA_903892565.1 uncultured Acidobacteriia bacterium | reverse complement strand
TCTTTCTCAAGCACATCAGTACTTTTCTGTGCTAATGCTTGATTACTGATTGTTGTTATTAATAAAAATATAATGCTAATGATTGTTTTCATAATTAACATCCTTATATTACTTAATACCTTGATTCTTCAATATCGCATAGTTTTTACAACCATCTTCATCTTTCATATCACATGCCTTGCCAAATAGTTGTAGTGCTTTAGATTTATCTTGACGAACTCCGTCGCCATTGAGATACATCGAACCTAAGTTACTGCACCCAATAGCATAACCACCATCATATGCTTTATTTTTCGCATCAGCACGCCACGGCGCGCTATGACAATTGATGCGTTCTTGTCCCCGTGCGCTTGGTATTCGCATTTCACGCCCTTGAATAGGTCGCGCTCCGGTCGATTCTCTTTCGCCCTATGACCGCCGCCATGACTTCACGCAACTTGGGTAATCCTGCGAACTAGAGTTTGTACTCTAGCATTTGTTCCAGTTCGCCGAGTTGCATCTTTTTCAAGACGCGAAGCCACCCCGCGCAATTCTGACGCAGGAAATCAATCGCATGCTGCACGAATCGCTCGGTTACGGCCTCGCGCTCGAAGGCACGGACGTGGTGAACGGCTGAGAAAATGCCGATCCGTCCGAAATCGAACTCGACGAACCTAAGACCTGATCAGTCGATGCGGATGCCGGCGCCCTTGATAACGCCTGCCCATTTCGCGATGTTCGCCTTGATTAACGCCGCGAACTCGGCGGGAGAACTGCCCAGCGGTTCGAACCCATCACCGGACAGGCGCTGGCGCACGTCGGCCGCCTGAAGAATGCCGGCGATTTCGGCATGCAGCTTCGCGACAAGCTCGCGGGGCGTGTTCGCCGCAACCAGCACCCCCATCCACGTGCTCATTTCATAGCCTGGAACCCCGGCTTCCGCGATGGTCGGCAGATCGGCAGAGAACGCTGACCGGTTCGCTGCGGTAATGGCCAGACCTCGTAACCGGCTGGCCTTGACGTGCACAAGCGTCGAGAGCGTGCTGCCGAAGATCAGTTGCGCTTCGCTCCCGAGAACCGCTGCCAGCGCCGGCCCGCCGCCTTTGTAGGGCACGTGTATCAAATTGACGCCGGCCATGATCTTGAACAGTTCCCCGGCGAGATGATTTCCCTGACCGTTGCCGTTCGACCCAAAATTGAGCTTCCCCGGTTTCGCCTGTGCAAGCGCAATCAGCTCCTTCACGGATTTCACCGGCACCGACGGATGCGCGGCCAGCAGGTAGTACGTCGAACCGACGAGCGTCACCGGCGCGAAATCGCGCAAGGGATCGTAGGGCAGTTTGCTGAACAGGCTGGGTGCAAAACACAGATTGGCGGTATAGCCGAGCATCAGCGTGTAACCGTTGGGTTCAGATTTAGCGGCGAGATCCGTGCCTATAATGCCGCCCGCGCCTGCCCTATTGTCGATGACCACCTGCTGGCCGAGATTGACCGCCAGCTTCTGCCCAATAACCCGCGCCACCAGGTCCGCGCCGCCACCCGTCGGGTTGGGCACGATAAAGCGGATGGGCCGGCTAGGATAGGACTGCGCGCCCACTGTGCACGCCAGCCCCAGCATGATCATTGCAGCGCATGGGATCCACAGCGTCACGCGCAGCACTGCAAGTGGCCCGGTAGCGGCATTGGTCTGGACTGCCTTTCAAAGAAAGTAAGAATACCCAACGGAATGATCTTAGCATGAAGGTTCACGACTCGTGACAGATTTCCTTATACCGGCGCAATGGCATACCAAGGGAGTATAGGCAATTCAAACCATCTTTTTCGCTATTCGCGACTGTATCGCCGGCTGGGCCAACGGGCAATCGCACGGTGTTTGCTAAAAAATCCTCCGTTCGCGATGACTATGTGAGCCCCTCACCGGCCCTAATCTCCTCATTTCGACGCTGTTTGACAGCTGCACGCGAGCGCGGGCAGCGCCAAATCTCAGCCCTGTTGCACAACCCTTAAGGTCAAAATATCCATCGCCACAGATTCCCGGAAAAAGAACAGCATCTTCGCTGCCGCGATCTCGGTTGCGGACCAAACTGACCAAAAAAAAAGCGGAATATCTGCACGCATGCCACGCACCAACACC
>CAITIX010000011.1 GCA_903892565.1 uncultured Acidobacteriia bacterium | reverse complement strand
TGCTGAATACTGGCCTTTATGCAAAATCAGCACCGAACCCCGACTGTAAAGGAGGGGACATCGTAATGATCTCGTCGCGACAAGCAACTAGCGCACGAAATCGATATAACCTTTGCGTGGATCTGCGCTGATCAATTTCACCTGCAGTTTGTCGCCCACGTCGACGCCTTCGCCGTGCACCAGGATGCCTTCCGCCGGGGGATTCGGCACCCGCACGAAGACTCCCTTGGGGCCGGCGCCTGTAACGACAGCAGAGAACACTTCCCCGATTCTCGGCTGCAGCGCGACTGCTGCGATGCGCTTGCCCATGTTGCGCTCCACCTTGCGCGCGGCTTCTTCCCGTAGATTGCAGTTCTGCGCGATTGCGGCCAGCTGTTCATCCGAATAAGGCGACGGCTTCTTTGCGAGGACGGCCTTGATCAGTCTTTGCGTGACCGTATCGGCAAAGCGGCGATTCGGGGCCGTGGAATGCGTGTAGTCGCGAACGGCCAGAGCGAAGTGCCCTTGCTCGTGATCTCCTGGATGCATCACCACATACTCGCCCGGGCCCATCAGTTTGATCACTGCAAGAGAGACGTCGGCGTAGTGGATGGCATCGGCGGCCTGTCGGCGTTGCAGGAACGCACTGAGCGCTCCGGAATCCGGAGCCGCAGTCAGTGTTTCTCCGTACTGCGCGGCCAGCGCGACGATTCTGGGCCAACGTTCCGGTGTCTTTACCACGCGCCGGATGGAACTCACGCCCGCCTTTCCCAGCGCCGCGGCCATCACGCCATTCGCCGCCACCATGAAGTTTTCGATCAATTCGCTGGCACGGTTATTTTCGCGCGTGTTGATCCCGGTGACTTCACCGTTCACGATCTGCGGATCGGCCTCCACGCGATTCATGTTCAGCGCGCCCATGCGATTTCGCTCGGTCCGCAGCAGCTGGGCCGCTTCGTCCTGAAGCTTGAGCTGCGCTTGCAAATCAGCGGACGCCGTCACTTTCGCGGGCGGTGCGGCTGTGCCTTCCAGCCATGGGCCGATGTGGCTATACGTCAGTTGCGCGCAATTCCGCACAAGCGCGCGATAAATATCGGAGGACGCGATCGAGCCATCCGCAGCCACCACAAATTCAATCACCACCGACATTCGGTCCGCGTTTTCGTTGAGCGACGTAATGTCGGTGGACAAAATCTCGGGCAGCATGGAAAATGTGCGAATGCCGGTATAAACAGTGGTCGTCTGCTGTGCGGCGTGGTTGTCGATAGGCGTACCCATCGCGACCCTTGCGTCCACGTCGGCAATGGCAACGAGTACGCGAATGCCGGTTGCGACGCGTTCCGCCACTTCAATCTGATCGAGATCGCGCGACGAATCGTTGTCGATCGATGACCACAGCAGAGAGCGCAAATCGCGCACTTGCGCGTCCGCCGTCTGATGGCTCGAGCCCGCGGCCATCCCCGCTTGGATCGCGGCGAGTTGCTCGTTCGTTCCGGGCGCAAAATCCGGCTGGAACCCCTGGTCCATCATCTCTTGCCGCGCGGCCGCGGCTAAATCGAATTTGGGAGCAAGCATGATTCCGAAGGCTAACACACGCCGGACAAAGCGGGCTAAAAGCTAAGGCTACAGTTCGTCGTCCTTGGTTTCTCTTGCAAACCAAAGTCCCAGGAACGTCAACGCTGCGGCCGCAGTGAGATAGTATCCGACGTATTCGAGGCCGTACGTTTTCGCCAACCACGTCGCGATGTAGGGTGCCAGCGATGCGCCGAAGATCCCTGCGAAATTGAAGGTAAGCGAGCTGCCCGTGTAGCGCACCGCCGTCGGGAACAGTTCGGAGAGCACGGTGCCGAGCGGTCCATAGGTCAGGCCCATCAAGGTTAGTCCGATGGACATCATGATCACGGCTCCGGCGGTCCCGGCGACGAAGATCGGGGCCATGACTAATCCGAAAATGCCGATGGCTGCGGTGACCCATAACAACGTGCTGCGGCGTCCGTGTTTGGCCCACGCCCCGCCGATGGGGATGCCTGCCGCGAAGAACAGGACTCCAATCAACTGCATCACCAGAAACTTTTCGCGGCTATATCCCAACGCCGACGTGCCCCACGACAAGGCGAACACCGTCATCAAGTAGAACAGGACGAACGTCGCGAGCGAAGACAACGTGCCGATCACCAGCGTCCATCCGTGCTCGCGAAAAACCGTAAAAATCGGCACCTTTACCTGTTCGCGCTTGCGGACGGCATTCTGAAACACCGGAGTCTCGGTGATCGTCAGGCGTACATACAAGCCCACCAGTACCAACGCCGCGCTTGCCAGAAACGGGATGCGCCAGCCGAATGCGAAAAATTGCGCATCGCTCAGCATTTTTGAAAGGATCAGAAACACGCCGCCCGAAAATAGAAATCCGATGGGTGCGCCGAGTTGTGGAAACATCCCGTACCACGCGCGTTTTCCCGGAGGAGCATTCTCAATGGCGAGCAAAACCGCGCCGCCCCATTCGCCCCCCAGGCCCAGACCCTGGCCAAATCGACAGAGTGCCAGCAGCAACGGCGCGGTGACGCCGATCGTTGCATACGTCGGCAGCAGGCCGATCGATACCGTGGACAATCCCATCGTGAGCAGCGCCGCGACTAATGTCGTCTTGCGGCCGACGCGATCGCCGAAATGTCCGAACAATGCCGAGCCGAAGGGCCGCGCGAAAAACGCAATCGCAAACGTCGCGAGCGACGCGAGGGTCGCCGACGCGGGATCCGACTTGGGAAAGAATAGTTTCGGAAACACAATGACGGCAGCGGTCGCGTAGATGTAGAAGTCGAAAAATTCGATGGTCGTGCCGATGAGGCTCGCAAACAACACTTGTGCCGGCTTGTTTACCGCCACCACTGGCGTTGCACTCTGTGGTCGGCCCGCGACGTCGATGTCTGTTGATTTACTCACTGTATTCTGAGATGTCCCCGTCCCAACGCATCTTCGAGGATAGCAAGCCGTGGCATTGCTCTCGTGGGTTTGTTGCGAGCATGGCGCCCTCCATTCGCATAAAATAGCGTGTGTCGGGAAAAACAATGCGTTGGAGAACCCAGAGAAATGGAGCTGATCGTTTATGACGGAAGACAATAACAACACGAAGAAGGACTCGCAGGCCGCCGAGATCGGACGCCGCGATTTTGTCGCACTTTCCGTGGCTGCTGGTGTAGCCGCAACCGCGGGTTCGGCAGAAGCCGCCGGATTGGAAGTCGACGAGACCGATGTGATGGTGAAAACGCCCGATGGGATGTGCGACGCCGCGTTTATTCATCCCAAGAAAGGTTCGCATCCGGGAGTGTTGATCTGGCCCGATGCGTTTGGCTTGCGCCCGTCGCTGCGCGCCATGGGTCGCCGCCTCGCGGCTGAAGGATACTCGGTGCTGATTCCGAATCCCTTCTATCGCCTCACGAAGGCTCCTTTCACGGATGCGTCGACGTTTAACTTTGCCACGGATATGGGCAAAATCCAGCCCTTGATGGCTTCGGTGGGCGCGCCTGGCAATGCCGAAAAAGATGCGATTGCCTACGTCGCTTTCCTCGATGCACAGAAGCAGGTCAATACGCATAAGAAGATCGGCACGCAAGGCTACTGCATGGGAGGCCCTCTGGTGGTGAAAACCGCAGCGGCTCTTCCGAATCGCATCGGTGCCGGCGGATCGTTCCACGGCGGCGGACTCGTCACCGACAAGCCGGATAGTCCTCACCTGTTGGCGTCGAAGATTAAGGCGCACATGTATTTCGGCATCGCCTCGAACGACGACATGAAGCAGCCGGACGCCAAGGACAAGCTAAAGGAATCTTTCGGCGCCGCCCATGTTCCCGCGGAAATCGAAGTTTATTCCCAGGCGCAACACGGCTGGTGCATTTCTGATATGCCGCAGCAGAACGGCGCGCCGATTTTCAACAAGGCAGACGCCGAACGCGCTTGGGGCAAACTCCTCGCGCTCTACAAGACGGCGCTCGCATAAATCGCAACGGGGGTAAGGCCGGGTGGATCGTCCCCTGGCCTTGCTCCGAATGTTGCGCAAACTCGGTCTTCTCTCCTGCGGTTCTGATCCCTCTTCTTCGACGCGCCCTCCTCGAAAATTCCCGATACCGAGATTCCAAATTCCAAAAATCATAGATCGGCGCGGTCGCGACGAAAAAGTGCCATACTTTTCAATAGCAAAGATTTAAATTCCGTTGGTCATAAACGTGCATTAAATCTGGTGGAGTAGTGTCTCAGGGCGTCGGATGAAAGAACTGAAGCAACAGTTCGCAAACGCATTGCTGGTGATTGTGACTGTGGCTCTGGTGGTTGCCGCAGCCATCAACTTCCAGCAGCAGAGCCGTTTTCATCTGCCTGACGACGGAATTACCTGGCTCGATCAACAGCACGGCGTCGGACAAAATTCGTCGATCACCGCGCTCTATATTGCCCCCGGTAGTCCTGGACAAAAAGCCGGCATCCGCAAAGGGGACGAACTCACTTCGATCGCCGATCTGCCGGTGCAGCAATCCGAAGACGTCACCGCGATTCTGGCGCGGCTGGGTGCCTGGAAAAAAGCGGATTACAAGGTGATGCGCAATGGCGTGGACGTCACGTTCAACGTCATCATCGGCGAGGCCGATCGGGATTCCACCATCTTCTACCAGTACGCCGTTGGGCTCGTCTACCTTGCGATTGGATTGTTCGTGTACTTCCGGCGTGTAGGCGCGCCCCGCTCGTTGCACTTTTTCCTGCTGTGCCTGTCGAGCTTTGTTCTGTCGACGTTCCACTATTCCGGCAAGCTGAACAATTTTGACAAGGTCATTTACCTGGGCAATTTGGTTGCGGGATATCTCGCGCCGACCTTGTTCCTGCATTTCTGCTGCATTTTTCCGGAGAAGCAGGCGTGGATTCGTCGTCGCGGCATGTTCGCCCTGCTGTATGCTCCTGGAGCAGCTGTGCTGGCCGTGCATCTGGCGTTTGTCTACGGCTACATGTGGACGGCGTCGCCGTTGCTCGAAACACGCTGGCTGCTGGATCGCGTATGGCTCGGTTTTTTGAGCGTGATGTATCTGGCGGGGGCGGCCGTTCTGAACGTGCAGTTGCGGCATGCCGACGATCCCATTGTCCGGCGGCAGTTGGTGTGGTTGCGCAATGGCGCGGTGATTGGAATCCTGCCATTTACGGTGTTCTATGTTGTTCCGTTCATCGCGGGCGTCATTCCCACCCATGCCATGAATCTGGCTGTGCTCTCGCTGCCCTTCATCCCGCTGACGTGGGCCTATGCGATCTTGCGCTACCGGCTGATGGACGTCGACATCATCTTTCAGGAAGGCTATGTGTATACGCTCGCGACGCTGTGCGTCGTGGGTGTGTTCTACGGCCTTGTATTTTCGGTGACGCGCGCCGGTGAACTCAACGGCACGGCGATGGTGTCGCTGATTCTGATCGCGGCGTTCGTGTTCCAGCCCATTCGCAATTGGATCCAGGAGCAACTGGATCGCTATTACTTTTACAAAGACCGCTACGACTACCGTCGCACGCTGATTGAATTCGCGAGAGAGCTCGGGTCGCCCACCGATTTGGACGAAATGCTCGAGACGGTTGCCGATCGTCTGGTTCGTACGCTCGGCATTCGCCATGTGGCCTTCTTTGTGTACGACGAGCAGGAGAAAGAATTCCGCCTGGAGCTCGCCAGCAACCGTCAGGGCAAGCAGACCAGCCAGGTTCCTTACGGACTGGATCTCGGTTTCCTCGAAGTGCAGCCCTCGAAGCCGTACTTGTTCTTTGAGCGCACCCGCAATATGCTCGATGTCATCTCGCACGATTGGCCCGTCGCCGTGCGAAGAACGATCGCCGAGCTCGATCTGACGTATTACATGCCGTGCTCGGCGCGCGGACGCACCATTGCCTACCTCGGCGTCAGTCGCACGGATTCCGGAGATTTCCTTTCGAGCGATGACGTCGAACTGTTGGTCACACTTTCAAGCTACGTCGGCATCGCCATCGACAACGCCATGCTGTACCGCTCTCTGGAACGCAAGGTCGAGGAATACGAGCGGCTGAAGGAATTTTCGGAAAACATTGTCGAGTCCATCCACGTGGGTATTCTGGCTGCGGATCTCGATGGGCAAGTCGAGAGCTGGAATCCGCAAATGGAGAAGCTCACGGGCATCGGTCGAAATCATGCCGTGGGACGCAATTTGAAAGACTTGCTCGACGAAGATCTGTACGACGAACTAGTCCGATCTGGCGCCGGCGAAGGCATCCACAATATCTACAAATTTCCGATGAGGGCGGCACCGGTTCGCGACGGCGCGTCCGGCTCCGCCAATATCGCCGTCAATATCGCGATTGCCCCGCTCGTGTCCAAGGAAGGTGCCAACATCGGGCGGCTCATCATTTTTGACGACGTCACGGATCGCGCGGAGATGGAACGCCGCCTTGTACAGACCGACAAGCTGAGCTCGATTGGTTTGCTGGCGGCGGGCGTGGCACACGAAGTGAATACGCCGTTGGCCGTGATTTCGTCCTATGCGCAGATGCTGGCCAAGCAGATCGCGGGCGATGCGGAAAAAGCTCCGCTGCTCGAGAAGATCGCCAAGCAGACGTTCCGCGCGAGTGAAATTGTCAATTCGTTGCTCAACTTTTCGCGCACCTCTACCACCGAATATGCGGGCGTCGATCTGAACAAGGTGCTGACAGAGACACTGTCCCTCATCGAACATCAACTCGCCAAGGCCAATATCCAAGTTACGCTTGGGCTCGAGGAACCGCTTCCGCCCATCAAAGGCAATCCAGGAAAGTTGCAACAGGTATTTTTGAATTTGTTCCTCAACGCCCGCGACGCCATGGAGTCCGGCGGCGTGCTTGCCGTGAAAACCAATGCGATCGATGGCCTGGTGCGCGTAACCGTGGCAGACACGGGCTCGGGCATCGCTCCGCAGAACGTAACGCGCGTCTTCGATCCGTTCTTCACGACGAAGGCCGCGCGGCGCGGAACGGGGCTGGGACTTTCTGTGAGTTACGGCATCGTGAAGGAACACAACGGCGAGATTGAAGTGGATAGCGAAGTCGGCGCCGGCACGCGCTTTCATGTGACATTCCCGGAGATGGCGGCGGCAAAGCGAACTCCGGTGGCGAAGGTGGAGCCCGTCAGCGTCTCTGGGAAATCTGCTCCGG
>CAITIX010000010.1 GCA_903892565.1 uncultured Acidobacteriia bacterium | reverse complement strand
CGCGATCCGCATCATGTAGAGGCAGAAAAAGCCCATCCATCCGGTCCCGTCGGATTGCTCCAGCACCGCGCCGTTGGGCAGCTTCTCGCTGCGGTCCATCACGGTGATGTTGTCGAGCCCGAGGAAGCCTCCCTCGAAAACGTTGTTGCCCTGGCTGTCGACTTTGTTCACCCACCACGCGAAAGTGATCAGCAGTTTATGGAAGCAGCGCTCCAGGAAATCGCGATCTTCTCTTCCGGTTCGTTCCCGTTCCATTTCGAACACGCGCCAGCAGGCCCAGGCGTGCACCGGCGGATTCAAATCCGAGAACTCCCACTCATACGCGGGAATCTGACCGTTGACGTGCTGGAACTGTTCAAACAGAAGGAACCAGAGATTGTCCTTGGCGAATCCTGGATCCACCAAGGCCAGCGATACGCACTGAAACGCCAGGTCCCATGCGGCGAACCATGGATATTCCCATTTGTCGGGCATCGACAAAATACGCATGGAGTTGAGGTGTCTCCATCGCGTGTTGCGTCCGTGATTGCGGGATGCGGGAGGCGGATTCGTGGGATCGTCGCCGTCGAGCCAACGATTCACATCGAAGATGTAGATTTGCTTCGACCACAGGAGCCCGGCAAAGGCCTGCCGCTGAATCATGCGCTCTTCTGCCGATGCGCGAGGTGGATGAATCGCCGCGTAGAAGTCGTCGGCTTCCTGCTTGCGTTGGTCGATGATCGCCTGGATGTCGAGAGGATTCTTAATTTGCTGATTGGTGAAACGCAGCGGCAGAACGTATCGTCCGCCCGCCGGAATGCGCAGCTTATATGCGAGAGAAGCTTTCGTGCCCATGTGCGCGGGATTTACGGCGGCCTGCTCGTCCTGAATCAAATAGCGATGGAACGCGTCCTTCACCCAAGGAGACCGCCTCTCGGCTTTCTCGCCAAACACGCGCTTGCCGTTTGTTTCGTTATTCGTGAAAAGAGTCTGCGAGCCGGAAGGTCCATAGAGGTAGCGCGGCCCCAGGCGCCATTCCACGGGTAGATTAGGAAGCGGCGCGGCAGTGCGATCGTCGGCGCGGATGACGACGTATTCGTCCATTTGGGAGATCCGCTCGATTTTCGGCTCGGGCCCCGCGGGATTCGTCCAGCCCCAGGTGTTGCGAAACCACAAGTGCGGCAGCACCCACAGGTCGGCATCCTCGGGACCTCGGTTGTGGATCTCGATTTGAATCGCGATATCGTCGGGCGACACCTTTGCGTACTCGATGAAGATATCGAAATAGCGATCATCGTCAAAGATTCCCGTGTCAAGTAACTCGTACTCGGGACCCGCACCCGCTCGACGGCGATTTTCCTCGATCAACTGAGCGTAGGGAAATTCGCCCTGCGGATACTTGTAGAGCATCCGCGCATAACTGTGCGTCGGCGTCGCGTCGAGGTGAAAGTAATATTCCTTGACGTCCTCGCCATGATTGGCTTCGCTCGACTGCAAGCCGAACAAACGCTCTTTGAGGATGGGGTCGCGTCCATTCCAGAACGCGGGCGCAAACACGAGGATCTGGTAGCGATCGCAGATTCCGCCGATGGAATCCTCGCCCCAGCGATAGGCCTTGCTGCGCGCGAGATCGTGCGGCAGAAAGTCCCAGGCGCGGCCGTCGGGACTGTAGTCCTCGCGAACCGTGCCCCAGGCGCGGTCCGAAACATAGGTGCCCCATTTGCGCCAGGGACGAACGATTTCCGAATGCGGCTCGCTGAGCCGTTTGTGTTCGGCCGTTTCGTTCTGGCGCTTCGCGTCCATGAGTGTGTTAGTGGAGTCTCTTAGCGCGGCGGCGCCGGGGGCGTGTTCGTGACTGTATACAGCTGACCGTTGCGCATGTACATGCGTTCCATTTCCTGTTTGTTGAAGGGACGCGACCCGCGTCGATTGAAGACGGTCACCTGATTGCCGCTTTCATCCACGCCTCGATCGCGATCGATGCCCTTCGAAATCGCCAGTGCGGGGCCCTTTGTGCGGAACGACGCAATCAGCTTCGGCGTTGGACGCGGACTGAAGCCCAGATAGTTCGGATTATCGTTCGGTGCAAAGATCTGGACGATCTTCATTCCTCCCGTGCCGTCGGCGATGTAGGCGAACGCACTCGCGGCGGTCATGCCGAGCTTGATGTCCCTGGCATCCGCGATCTTTCCGCCCGCGTCGTAGGCCTGCTCCAGGCGGGGATGTTCCGGCTTCTCTACGTCCACTATCACCATCCCTTGCTTGCCTCCTGCGACGTAAGCATAGGTGCGCGCGACGTACAGGTTCCGCGCGTCCGTCAGAGACAGTTTCGCGTTGGGAACCATGCGCGGTGATGCGAGGTTGGTGGTGTCCAGAACCTTCAGTCCTTCTTTATCGACGACGAACGCATAGCGGAACTGCACCGCTACGCCCTGCGGCTCCACGAGATCGGGCGCGCCGATTTGCGCCGTGACTTTGGGATGCGCGGGATCGGCGAGATCCACGACGACCAGACCCTTGTCGCAGAGAATGTAGGCGAACGTCCCGGCAAGCGTGATGCGCCGCGCTCCGTTCAGGATGCCTCCAGGATTGAACGCTCCGGCTTTCTTGAGAAAGTTATTGCGCGGATTGCCGTCGAGAAGCGTGAGAACACCCGGACTCTTGCTCTTCAAATCAGGATCTCCGATGATCACTAAACCTTCTTCGAGATCCGTCACGTAGAGGAATCCATAGAACAGGGCCGCAGGAGTCTCTTCGTTTTCCGGGATGTGCGTACGCAAGGGATCCACGGCCAAGGTGGAAGGCGATCCGACCGCGGTAGCGTATTTCGTCGGAACGTAGAAGCGCTGTCCGAGCGGCGAAACGGGAGCCGTGGTGATCTT
>CAITIX010000009.1 GCA_903892565.1 uncultured Acidobacteriia bacterium | reverse complement strand
CATGCTATTCTGGCACGCTCCCAGGATTACGCCCTGCTCGGAGAGCTTCTTCAACCGTTCCTCGTATTCTTTGTTCGTCTTCAGCAGCGCCGTAACGCCCTTGCCGTAAAACACGATTTCGATCTGCAGGCCTTCCGCCCCAAACGCTTTTTGGACGTTCCCGACGTTGCCGAGCAGTTGCGTCCAGGAATCCGACGGCATGTTCATCTGAAACACAACGCGATGCTTCGGTGCGCTCTGCTGCGCATGCATCATCACCGCGCCGGTCAGGATTGCCAGCACGGCGAGCAAGATTAGAATCCGGGTTTTCATGTACAAAAGCATACACCTCTCTTTTGCCATTTGCACTTCGCTTCCGAACAGTGACAGGATATGGGATTGCCGTCTCCTATGTCTTCGCAGTCGAAATCAGCCGGATCAAGTGTCAATCAGCAACTGGTCTACGCGCACGGCCTTGCCGCCGTCGTGATGCTGTTCGTTTCGATCACCTTTGGCATCATCGCGTCCACCGAACTCCTTTGGCCCGATCTCGGCGGTGGATCGCCGTGGCTGAGTTGGGGACGCCTGCGCTACGACCACACACAAGGAATTCTCTTCGGTTGGCTGGGCAACGCGTTCCTCGCGTTCCTCTATCACGCCGTGCCCGTGCTCACCGGCCGCAGCGTCACAAGCGCACGTCTGGGTCAATGGCTCTTCGGCCTCTGGAACTTCGTGATCGTCGTTCCGGGATGGATGCTCGTGCTCGCGGGTTTCAGTCAGCCCCTCGAATGGGCCGAGTTTCCTCTCGTCATCGATGCCTTCGTTGTTCTTGCGCTGCTGCTCATGGCCGTCCAATTTCTGCCGCCGTTTTTCGCGCGCGGGATCGAGGATCTCTATGTCTCCAGTTGGTACATCATCGGCGGGCTCATCTTCACGTTGTTCGCGTATCCCATGGGAAACTTCGTCCCCGAGCTTGTTCCCGGAGCTCGCGGCGCCGCGTTTAGCGGCCTGTGGATTCACGATGCCGTCGGCTTGTTCGTCACGCCTCTTGCGCTCGCCATTATTTATTTCGTGATCCCCGCGGCCTCGCGCAGGCCCATCTACAGCCACTTTCTTTCGATGCTCGGCTTCTGGCTGCTGTTCTTCCTCTATCCTCTCAATGGCACGCATCACTACGTGTTCTCCGTGATTCCGATGAGCGCGCAGATCGGAGCGATCACCGCGTCCGCGCTTCTCGGCGTCGATGTGATTCTTGTCGTCGCGAATCTGCTGCTCTCGCTGCGCGGCAGCGGATGGTTCCCGCGCGATCTGCCTCTCCGCTTCGTCAGCACGGCGACGGTCTTCTATTTGCTCGTCAGTATTCAAGGCTCCGTGCAAGCGCAGATGTCCGTGAATCAAGCGGTGCACTTTTCCGATTGGGTGATCGGCCATTCGCACCTGGCGATGCTTGGCTTCGCGACGTTTGCCGCCGCCGGTGGCATCGGGCACGCCTGGCAGAGGATCCCGTGGGCTCGTTACAATCACCGCGCCATGGACTGGTCCTATTGGCTGCTGTTTGCCGGGCTCGCGGCGATGTTTATCAATTTGACGATTGCCGGTGTTGTGGAAGCGCGCTTGTGGCAGTCCAACGCTCCGTGGCTCGACTCGGTTCGTGCCGTGCGTCCCTTCTGGATCGGAAGAACGCATTCCTCGTTGTTGATCGTCGCCGGATTCATCGCGTTCTTCATGGGACTCACCACCGGCCCCAAAGGCGCGGGGCTTGCTGCGGTCGAGGAAACCGTCGGCCTCGACGCGATTGACGAAATCTCCCCGCGCTTGTCTGCTTCACATGAAGTACACGGAGCCGCATCGTGAGCGAACGCAACATGAACGAACAGAGACCGCCCCGCGCGTTGCGGATGTCCTATCTCGTCGCAAGCATCGCGGGCGTCGGATTCTTCGCCATGTCCGTATTGCTTCTCGGCGTGTGGCCGGGGCAAGTCTTGGAAGAGCAGACGCGCGTCATGTCGCCCGAGCATCCTCTCGGCTTGAGCGCCAGCGAACGCCGCGGACGCGAAATCTATAGTCGCGAAGGATGCGCCTATTGCCACACGCAGCAGGTGCGCTATCTGCATTCCGATATGGAACGTTTTGGAGCTCCTACGCTCGCCTGGGAGACGCGCTTCGATTATCCGCACTTGTGGGGCACGCGCCGCATCGGGCCCGATCTTGCTCGCGAAAGCGGATCGCATCCCGCCGATTGGCACTTCGTCCATTTCTACGCGCCGCGTTCCGTGGTGGCCGATTCTGTCATGCCTGCTTACTCTGCCATGTTCGATGGCTCCCCGGATCGCCCCAAGCAGGATGCGCGAGACCTCGTCGCGTATCTCGAAACCCTTGGCCGCGATCGCGAACTCGCGGGTTCCGAAGGCGAGGCGCATGCGCGCGCCAACTGCAATTGCGACAAAGATGAAATGTCGCAGATGGCGTTTCATGCGCCCGAGTTGAACGCTAATCCGCACAAGACGCGTCGTACCGGAAGCCCGCCAGCTCTTGTTACCGGGAGCGAATCTCGCGGGAAAGATCTATATGCGCGCAACTGCGCCAGTTGTCACGGTCCCCAAGGCAGGGCCGATGGTCCCGGAGCCGCGGGATTGCATCCTCCGCCCACGAATCTGGCCGAACATTATTACCGTTACGATCGCTTGAGTATTGTTCTGACCAACGGCATCGCGGGAACCGCCATGCCTGCATGGCGCGATTTTTCCATCGCGGATCGCTCCGCACTCGCGACCTTCGTGCGTACGTTGTATGTTCCGCAACCGGAGCCGACGCTTCCCCAGAATCTTCTGGACCTCGGCGCACGTGTGTATAAAGAAAATTGCGCGCAGTGTCACGGCTCCACCGGAGCGGGCGATGGAACCGCGGTGAGCGAGCTGCGCATCGCGCCTTCCAATTTCCGCACGGGTCGTCCTACACTCGGAGAAACATTGCGCGTCTTGCGAAACGGAATTGACGGGACGCAAATGGCTCCCTGGGGCGCTGACACGAATGGCCGCTTGAGCGAAGCCGAGCTATCGGCCGTGGCCTACTACGTCCGCAGTTTGCTGGTGGTGCAGTCTTCGGATTGAGTCGGCTCTTATGACGGACCTGATTGTATTCTCTTCGATCCTCTTTGTAGCGGCGTTCTTCGTCGCCTGGCTGCTTCGTCCCGACTTGCGCGCGTGGATCGAAAAGCCCAAATATGGTTTTCAGGCGAATGTGCAAAGCTATGATCAACGGCAGAAGGCCGCAGGCAAGGAGAACTCGTGATGCCCAATGAACGCGGCGGAATGACGGCAGTCGTACTTGCTTGCTGCGCTCTCGGCGCACTCACCGTTGCTGGCACTCTCGCGCTTTCGCGCGGACATCTCACCGCGACGCCTTCTTCGAGCCTGCCCACTATCGCCACCGAAGAATACGGACGCCGCCTCATCATGCAAACGTCCGAGCTGCTCGGTCCCGATGTTGCGGATCCGAACCTGCGCTACAACGGAAGCCGCCTCAATTGCGCGTCCTGTCACCTGGGCGCGGGAACGGAGCAGGGAACGCTCACGCTGATGCTCACCACCGAGCACTATCCGCGCTTCTCCGCGCGCTCTGGGGTGAAGACCGATATCGAAGATCGTGTCAACGAGTGCATGACGCGCAGCATGAACGGGCGCGCAGTGCCTCGCACCAGTCCCGAGATGATCGCCATGGCGGCCTATATTCGTTCGCTCGGCGGCATCAATCAAGCCGTCGGCGCTTCCCAACGCAAGGCGCACGAGCCTGCTGGATTTAAGACTCCCAATCGCGCGGCGGATCTCAACGTGGGCAAGAAGACGTTCGAAGAGCGTTGCTCCGCCTGCCACGGGATGAACGGCCTGGGCTTGCGCGCCAGCACCGATGCCAAGCGCGGCTACGTGTTTCCTCCGCTCTGGGGGCCCGACAGTTTTAACGACGGCGCAGGCATGCATCGCGTGCTCACCGCCGCGAAATTTATCAAGGCTCGCATGCCCCTCGGCATGCCCGATCTAAACGACGATCAAGCGTTCGACCTCGCGGCGTTTATCAATTCTCAGCCGCGTCCCGAAATGCCGAATCTCGAACAGGATTATCCGGATCGCAAGGCGAAGCCCATTGATAACGGCTACGGCCCGTTCGCCGATTCGTTCCCGCTGAAACAGCATCAGTACGGACCCTTTGCCCCGATTGAGGCGTTCTACAAGCAGAAAAAAGCCGCGAAGTAATTCGCGCTCGCCGTGCTATTTCAATTCGAGCGAGAGCAGATCGCCACCAATTTGGGAGCTCGCTGCGACCAGCATTCGCCGCCGGTCTGGCGAGACCGCGAAGCCTCTCATCAATCCCGGCGTCGGTGGTGCAATATCTCTGGACTTGCGCGTCGCGTAATCGTAAAAGCGGAATGGCCCGGGCCTGCCTTTCGCGTCGCCGCTGACGTAATAGACGCCGTCGGCGAAGGGAGCAAAGCCACCGAGCTGATTATTGGGCCAGAAGTCCGGGATCAATAGCTCCTCGGGATTCTTAGTGGCATCACCGACAAGCGAGCGGCGAAAAAGCCCCGGCCGGTTGGTCCTCCGATAAAGGAGGTACTTTCCGTCGACGCTCTCCCGAGCCAGACCAGCTTCCCATAGACGTTCCATCGGTCCTCCCTTCGCGGGAAACCGATAAGAGACCGAGATGCCTCCCACCAAAGTCGAGGCGTAAATGGATTGGCCGTCGTTCGACCAAGTAGCTACCGCCAGCCCCGGATTCGCTTGCGTGATTTGTTGTGGGACTCCTTGGTTCACGTCGACGACGTAGACCTCCGCGACCTCTGGCACGCGGGCGTGAAATACAATCCGCGTGCCGTCCGGCGACCATTTGGGATAGCTGCAGATGTACGCGCCCAGGTGCGTGAGTTGCCGGGGGTTGTTGCCGTCCTGATCGGAGATCCAGACCTCCTCCGTTCCACTCCTGCCGCTTACAAACACGACGTGGCGGCCATCGGGGGAATAATCCGGATGGGCGTCATCTTCCGTGGAGCGGAGAAACTCTTGTCGAGGACCGGTCGACTGGGTGCCGCCCGCGTTGAGACCGATGGACCAAATGTCGGAGTCTTCCCGATCATTGGCGACCACGATCTGACGCGTATTGTCGCCTCTGCGCGGCCCCAGGGACATCCCCCTCAGTCTTCCACTGGCCGCATAAATCGGAACGGTTCCCTTCTTTTTCTCCCACTGGAAAATCTGAGCCTTGTCGGCGAACAGAAGTTGTTCTCCGTCCTCCAGCCAAACGGGAGAATGTGCGCCGAGTCCCGAATTTGGCACGTTGACAGGCTGCCCTTGGGGGAGCATTCCCGTCTTCAGAGGCTGAATCCAGATTCCTCCATTCTGCGGCGCAAGGTACCGCGCGAACGCCACGAATTTGCCGTCGCCTGACACGGCCGGCGAGGAGTCTCCAGCCACGCTGGCTTCCGGAGACGAAATGGCGCGAACCGAGCCGCTGTCCACAGAGAGCAGGAATAATTGATACTTTTCCCCGGCCCGGGATTGACCGCTGTAGATGATCGATTTACCGTCCGCGCTCCATGCAATGACCGGGTGCTGGACGAAATCCAGGTCCGTGCCAATCCGTGCGAATTGGTGCAGCTTTCGCTCCGGTCCGCCTAGTGGCGGGACCACGATGATATCCGCCACGCCGCCGTTCTGCCGAATGAACGCAATTTGCCGGCCGTCGGGAGACCATGCAGGATACGAATCGCGTGCGGCGTCGGTGGTCAACCGTAGCGGAGGCTGCCCGCCGGCCTGGACAACATAGATGTCGTAATTGTCGTCCTGCGGTCCGGACCACGAAAACGCCACGTAGGCACCGTCAGGAGAAATCGCAGGTTCGCGTTCATCCCCGGGATAACTCGTCAGTTTAGAGACGCTGGTCACATGCAACGGATACGGTGTGGACGCTCCGCCACCCGCCATGAACCACCAGAGCGCCGCCGCAGCTAAGACGATGCACGCCCCGATTGCCAGCGGCAACGTCTTTGAGCGCGGACGTGCAAGCTCGACCGCCTTCGGGGCAGGCACCGGCTCGACGTCTTCCGACGCGAGGGTCGGCTCGGTCGGCTCGTCTCTGATGTCCCCGATAAATCGGTAACCGACGCTAGGGACCGTTTCTACATATTGGGGAGCCTTCGAATCGTCGTCCAGCGCCTTGCGAATCTGGGTGATCGCCCTTGCTAGCGAGTTGTCCGAGACGGCGGTATCGGGCCAAACCGCGCCCATGATCTCGTCTTTGGTCAGAACCCGGCCCGGATTT
Source organism: uncultured Acidobacteriia bacterium (assembly GCA_903892565.1). GTDB lineage: Bacteria > Acidobacteriota > Terriglobia > Bryobacterales > Bryobacteraceae > Palsa-187. The sequence continues at coordinate 5,401 of CAITIX010000009.1, read as the reverse complement.
TCCACCAAAAACAGCAGCAGGCGAAAAGATTTCGGCTCCAGGGGACGGATTTCCGAATCGACCGTAACTCGCAGATTTTGAACGTCTATTTGGACGTTTTCGAAGCGGAAAATACGGCTCTTCATATCCCTCATGATTCCTTCATCAGGCTTCAGGAAACCTTCCTGGCTCCATCAAGACCCAAGGGGGCAGTGCGGCGCAGACTGCTTCCATGACACGCATAAACCACACCTTCCTGTTCCTAATTTGTTCCCTCATTATAAGCGCGACCGGCCTCTTTGGCGGCGTGAAATTACAGGTTCGCGACGGCCGCCCGATCGTGGACGGCGTCTTCGTGAACGGCCACGGACCTTACCGGTTCCTGGTGGACACCGGGTCCAATGTAAACCTGATCGAAACCGGCATCGCCAAGAAGATCGGTATGAACACCACGTTCCAGGTTGAGCTCGCCTCGGCGGCGGGAAAGGTCCCGGCCTCGGGCAGCGACGGTAACGAAGTCTCCCTGGATTCGGCCAAGGCCGACGAACAGAAGTTCCTGTTTTCGGAATTGGCCGCCATCCACAACGCTTCCCCCGACGTCCAAGGAGTGCTCGGCGAGTGGTTCCTCTCCCGCTTCGACTATACGCTCGATCTGAAGGGCAAGCGCCTGGAGTTCGGCAAGCAGGACCGCAGCGGCGCGCGCGTCCCCTATAAGATTGTCAACGCCCGCCCGGTGGTCTCCACCAGCCTCGGCGATCTGGCGCTGGATTCCGGAGCCGGCCGGTTGACTCTGTTCGGTGTTCGGAGCGACGTTCGGTCTGACGTCGGCGGCGACTTCAAGAGCGAGTTGCGGACTGTTGCGGGTACACAGAAGATCGGCCTGGTGTCCAGTAAGCCGCTGGTGATCGATGGCCGCAAGATCTGGGATGGCGACGCTGTGGCGATTCCGAGCCGCCCGGAGCCGGGCGTGGACGGCCTGCTGCCGCTGGGTCTGTTCAAGACGGTTTACGTTTGCAACTCGGAAGGCTACGTTGTTTTTGAGTAAGACGTTTTCGAATAAGACGTCTTCGAATAAGATGTTTCGAGCAAGCCGCAGCCCGCCCGTTCCTACTTCGCCGTTGGCGCCGGCTCGCCCTTGCCCAAGTACTTCAGCACGAAGATGCCCCAGTGCTTGTCCGTGATGAAGATATTGCCGCGCGTGTCGACCAGCACGTCTTCCGTCTCGCTCACGAGTTTGTCGTAGGGCAGCGGACCGTATCGCTTTACCGGCGTCGGCGGGATGAACCAGGCGACTTCCTTCGGCAGCGTCGCGTCGGTGATGTCGTAGATGCGCAGGCCCGCGTTGAAATACGTCGTATAGATCAGGTTGCCCTGCTTCTCGACGTCCGGCAGATGATATTCGAGGTTCGTGTTGTGCGGACCGAAGCGCCCGCCCTTGTTGCAGAAATCGGTATAAGGCATGCCTTTGGGAGGCTCCGGCGTCGGAAAAATCGAGCGCAGGCGCGGATGCGCTTCGTCCTTAATATCGACCAGCGCGTTGAGCGGTAACGCGGCCGTACAGGCGAGCGGACCGTCGTCCGTATCTCCGCCGCCCGTGGCCTCGGCGTGCGCGTAGAAAAGGTTGCGGCCGGGGATTGGAAAAATGTCGTGCACGGGAATGCCGCCGAAGGGCGGACTGAACGTGAGATCGCTGATCACCTTGGGATGCGCGATGTCGCTGATGTCGAGGATCGCGGCTTCTGGTCCATAGCCGACGTAGGCTTTCTTGCCGTCGTCGGTAATGATGGCGGGTCCGTGGAAGGAGATGTCGCGGCGCTCGGGCGTCTCGCCTTCTTTCTGTCCGTTCATCCACCAGCGTCCGGCTTCTTTGGGATTTTTCGGATCGCTAATATCGACGAACACCAGAATCTGCCCGCGAAATCCCGGCATGGTCGCCGCAGCGTTGAAATACTTGCCTCCGGGATAACCGATGCGATGGATCCCGTTCGCGCCAGTCTTCCATTGGCCTAGACGCTTCCAGTTCAGAGGATCGCTGATGTCCCAGATGATCGCGCCTTCGTCGTTGGGACGCTTCGGATCGCCGCCCCAGTTCTGCGGCCTCTTCTGCAACGCCGTGATCATCGTGTTGCCGTGGATCTCCATCTGAATGGTGTTCGTGTTGTCCGGCCCCTCAATGAACTTCACGAACTTGGGATTCGTCGCGTCGGTGACGTCGAGGATGCTCCAGCCGCTGTCCCACAAGTGGCCCGTGTACATGTACCACTTGTCGCCCACGTGGCGGATCACCATCTTGAACGCGCCGCCTTTGCCTCCGACGCCCGTATAGCCGATGGCTCTCATGTTGGACAGAGCCGAGCCTTGCGGAATCGGATCACCTGTCGCTACGCCCATAGTCGCCAGAACACATGCCAGCGCCATCGTTACCGTTTGCTGTTTCATTCCCATTCGTCTCCCATGAATTACTACCTGTGAGGTTCTAATTGACCGACTTGTACGCCGCGCTGAATTGATCGATCTGCTCCGTAAGGTCTTTGTGGATCTGCGTCAGGAGTTCTGCCCGCGGCGCCAGTCCCATACGCGCTTTTGTGGACCACGTCTGCGCGCGATTAAACGTGAGGGTTGGATTGCGCCGGATAAAGCCAAGTTGCATGAATTCGACGTCAATGTGATACGCCACCAAGCCGTTCGTTTCGGGCGTCGTCTGGATCGTCACTCTCAGGAACGGATCTCCCACCGGGAATTCGCCGTGCCGTTGCAGCGGCACATGCGCGGCCTCGAGGCGAGCTTCCACGAAGTGAATCAGCGCATCTTCCGTCAACTCTTTGGGCGCGTTCGCAGGTACGTCGTTGATCGCCACGCGAACGCCATCCAGCGCGCGCAAGCTTTCGCGATCAACGGGATCGTCGGACGCGTGCAATCTCGCCGGCAACCAGACCAGCAGTGCCGCAAGCGCGAAAGTCCCCATAACGTTCGTTGTCATGCTGCAGTCTGTGTCAGACTCCCGGTCCTACGCCAAATTCATGGTCCGGATCGGCAGCTTGCGAACGCGTTTCTTTGTTGCCGCATAAATCGCGTTCACTACCGCTGCCAGCACCGTCGGATTGCAGGATTCTCCCGCGCCCACAGGGGACTCTTTGCTATCAACGATGATCGTGTCGATCACCGGAGACTCATCCATGCGCGTGACGTCGTAATTATGGAAGTTGCCTTGCACCACGCGTCCCTTTTCCAGCGTGATTTCGCCCTTCATCGCCGCCGCCAGCCCGAAGACAATCGCGCCTTCCACCTGCTGGCGTAAAATTCCAGGATTGATCACGATGCCGCAATCGAACGCGCACGTCACCTTGTGCACCTTCAGTTTGCCTTTCGTGATCGAAATCTCCGCCACCTGCGCGTTGATCGCCCCGGCGTGCAGCGCAATCCCGTGGAAATGCCCTGCGGGGAGCTTCTTTCCGTACCCGGCGCGTTCCGCCGCGATATTCAGGACATTCAACATGCGCGCGTTTTTCGGATCCTTCGTCAATAAGCGCCGCCGCGCCTCGAGCGGATCTTTCCCGCCCAGCGCGCACAACTCATCGAAGAAGCATTCACCAAAATAGACGTTCTGGTTGTTGCCCGGCGCACGCCAGTAGGACACCGGCACGATCGTCTTGCCTTCGCGCCAGTCCACCAAGATATCCGGCATGGCATAAGGGATGTTGGCGATACCGGCGACACCCGTGTTATCGACGCCATCGCGGATCTGCCCGAAAGACGGGCAACAGAGCTTTGCTTGAAACACCGATGGCCAGCCTTCGGCATCCACGCCGCCCGCAAGTTCCGCATACGCCGCCGGACGGTAGTAGTCGTGCTGCATGTCGTCTTCTCGCGAATAGACCACCTTCACGGGAGCACTCACCTGCTTGGCTACTTCCGCCGCATCGAGCGCGAAATCCAACTCGCCTTCTCCGCGCCGACCGAATCCTCCGCCGATAAACGTCACGTGGACGTTCACCTTTTCGGGCGCTAGGCCCAGGGCCTGCGCAATCACGGCGCGCGTTGTCGTGGGGCTTTGCGTGGGCGCCCACGCCTCCGCCGAATCGCCCTTGAAATGGACCGTGCAATTTTGCGGTTCCATGGGCGCGTGCGCCAAGTACGGAACGTCGTACACCGCGTCGATTTTTTTCGCGGCCTTGGCAAGGCCCGCGGCTACATCGCCCTCTTTGCGCGCGATGCCTCCCGGCTCTTTCGTGCGATCCACAAACATCTGCCGGATGCTGGCGCTCGATACGGTCGCGCCTGCTCCCTCGTCCCATTGCACGGTGAGCAGCTTGCGTCCCTGCATCGCGGCCCACGTGTTGTTCGCCACCACAGCAACGCCGCGCGAAGTTGCCACGACGTCCTTCACGCCCGCCACCGTCTTGGCCTTCGATCCGTCGAAGCTCGCGACCTTGCCTCCGAACACCGGGCAGCGCTCCATCACTGCATACAGCATGCCCGCAGGACGCGCATCCAAGCCGAACTCGGCTTGTCCATTTACTTTGGCGCGCGTGTCCAGGCGCTTCACCGCTTTGCCGATAATCTTGAATTCCGAAGGATCCTTCAGCTTTACGCTGGCCGGAACGGGCAACTTGCCGGCGTCTTCCGCCAGGTTGCCGTAGCTCAGCTTGGCGTTTGTCGACGTGTTCACTACGTAGCCGTTCTCGGCCTTGCACTGGGTTGCCGGAACGTTCCAGCGCTGCGCCGCGGCTTGGATCAACATCTCGCGTGCCTGTGCGCCCGCGGTGCGCAGAGGCACCCACGTCGTGCGCACCGCCTGGCTGCCCACTGTTGTTTGGTGCCCGAAGGATGCCGGATCCACCGGCGCGATCTGCGCGCGTACTTTGCTCCAGTCGCACTCCAGTTCTTCGGCCAGCATCTGCGAGCATGCCGTCGTGGGGCCTTGGCCCATCTCGCTCTTCGTGATCCAGAAGGTGATGGAATCGTCCGGCGCGATGTGGATGTACGACATCGGCTTGCCTGTGGGAGGCGGCGCGAAAATCGTTGGCGGAGGGATGCCGATCTGTTGTCCCGATCCGCTCTTCGGCAGCGCGAATCCCAGGATCAATCCGCCCGCGACGCCGAAAAATCCACGCCGGCTAATGTTCGCGGTGGTTGCTGAGTCGATGGCCGCTTGTTCAGTGGTCTTCGTTGTCATGCTTTTGCTCCCTTCGCCTTAATCTCCGCAGCCAGATGAACCGCTTTGCGGATGCTTTGATACGTTCCACAGCGGCAAATGTTGCCGCGCATCACTTCGTCGATATCCGCGTCGCTCGGCTTGGCGTTCTTCGCGAGCAATGCCGACGCTGTCATGATCTGCCCGGATTGGCAATAGCCGCATTGCGGCACGTCGAGTTCGATCCACGCCTGCTGCACGGGATGCGACGCATCGGCCGAAAGGCCT
>CAITIX010000008.1 GCA_903892565.1 uncultured Acidobacteriia bacterium | reverse complement strand
GCCTCGGCTTCCATTGCCAGGACGCCTTCGCCGATCAGCTCGAACGCCTCCGGTCCAATGATATGCACGCCGAGGATTTCGCCATACTGATCGTCGGCGATGACCTTGACGAAGCCATCGTGGCTGCCAAGAATGCTGGCCTTGCTGTTGCCCGCAAACGGGAACTTGCCGACCTTGATCTTGTGGCCTTTGGCACGCGCCTGCGCTTCGGTGAGCCCGACGCTGCCGATGCCCGGATCTGTGTACGTGGCACCCGGAATGCGATTTTTATTGATAGGCGTGGTGGGCTTGCCTGCGATCGTTGCGATCGCAACCATGCCTTCGGCCGTGGCCACGTGCGCCAGCTGCGGCGTTCCGGCGACGATATCGCCGATGGCGTAAACACCGGGCTCGCCGGTGCGCTGATAGGCATCGACTTTGATGAAGCCGCGATCCAGTTGCACGCGCGTGCCTTCGAGTCCAAGATTATCGGTATTGGGCTTGCGTCCCACGGCGATCAGCAACGCGTCGACTTCCACCGTTTCGCGTTTGCCATCGGCCAGAGCTGCAACGAAACGCACGCCGGTGGCAGTTCGCTCAATGCCTTCGACCTTGGCTCCGGTTTCAATGCGGATGCCGCTTTTCTTGAAAGACCGTTCGAGTTCCTTGGAGACTTCTTCGTCTTCCACCGGAACAAGGCGCGGCAGCATTTCGAAAATCGTGACCTTCGATCCGAAGCGGTGGAAACAGGAGGCAAATTCGACGCCCACGGCTCCGGCGCCGAGAATCGCGAGCGATTTCGGCACTTCGCGCAGATTCAGGATTTCAATGTTCGTCAAGATCTTCTGCGCGTCGGGCTGAATGCCGGGCAACATGCGCGCCTCAGAACCTGTGGCGAGCACGATGTTCTTGGCTTCGACGATCTTCTTTTCGCCGGTGGCCGAGGCGACTTCGATTTTACCGGGGCCCGCGAGACGTCCGCGTCCGGCGATCCAGTCGACTTTGTTCTTCCTCAGAAGGAACTCGATGCCCTTGGCGTGCTTGGCGACGATCTTATTTTTGCGATCGCCCACGCGGCCGAAATCCAGGCGGGGATTGTCGCAGAAGATGCCTTCTTCGTCGGCATGGAGCAGGTGCGCATAGACGTCGGCCGAATGCAGCATGGCCTTGGTCGGGATGCAGCCGACGTGCAGGCAGGTGCCGCCGAGCTTGGCGTCTTTTTCAATGAGTGCGGTCTTGAGGCCATACTGGCCGGCGCGAATGGCCGCAGAGTAGCCACCGGGTCCGCTGCCGAGGACAACGACATCGTAGGTCATTTCCTTCAGTTTAGCATTGGGCGCAGGAATGTCTTGTTACAGGAATGTCAGAAGGAAAATCCGACCAGGAATTCGGCTTGGTTTCGCTGCGAGGGCGGAGCGAGGATGGATGTGGCGACAAAGTCCCCTGCAATGGAGCCAAGCGATTGGCCGTCGGACCCCCAATGCGTGTAGCGCAGCTGCGGGGCGATGCGCAAGCGCAGGATCTTCACCTCGATGCCGCCGCCGAGCGTGAAGCCCTTGTTTGAGATCCAGGAGATGGTGGAGTCTCGCGTACGAAAACTCGGCCCCGCTTCGACAAAAGGCTTGACGACGGGCAGGAGCTGCAAGCGATATTTCGCGAGAATCGGAAATTCCCAAGTGCCGGGCGTGTTTCCCGTCAGGGTGGAGATGGCAGGAAGAACGGTGAAATTATTCACGAGGCTCAAGGGACGGTAAAGCGCGTCCACTTCCACGCCGAAGTTGGCGGGCAGGCGAACCTCCACCATCGGGCCGACGATGTACTCTTTCGAATCGGAAAAGGTGTGCGTGATGGTGTCGACGCCGTTCGAGGTGAAATCCGAAAAGCCGTTCGTTAGGGGAATCCCGCCGATGATTCCCACGGAGAGGTGCTGCGCGCATGCGGTCACTGCAGCAAAAAGTCCGACCGTCGCGAGTTTAGCAAGGCTCATGACTTCATGATGCATCCCGCAAGCGGCGCGTTGCATCGGTGGTGGGCTGAAACGCAATCCGGCTGCTTCCTCAACCACCGCCCCTTTGTTCCGCGACGGTGCGCTCGGCCAGATCGCCGAGGATGGGCAAGCGGTAGTGTTCGCCACGCTTGGTTTTGAAATACATAACGATCCAGGCGGCCAAGATCAATAAGTGCAACACGCCCCCGCCCATGAAGGGCATAGGCTGCCAAAATCCGTAGTGAGTCATACGGAGCACCGGCGAAATTACCCAATCGACAAGGAGCCAGGCAACAAAGAGATACAGGCCCTGGAAGGCGTGGAAACGGACTTCGTAATCGCGCTGAAAACGCTGCGTGGCCAACACGAGAACACACGCAACCCATCCGAGCCAGGGGAAGTAACAGAGACGCGAGGCGTTTCTCGTATTCCAGAAGCCGTTCGTTGCGAAATCGTCGAGGCGCGGATTGCTCTGTGGATTGTTATGTGCGCCGCTTTGAGATCCGGCCGCAGCCTGCACCGTACCGCAGCTCCGGCAATAGCGATCGGACGCCGCGACTTGGTTTCCGCATTGGCAGCAATAAGGCATGGCTGTACTAAGTTAAGGTACGACAGTGGTCCGCGAAAAGTTCCGCAGGAGGAAGTACGGTTGTTATCCTGAGACTTGCTACTTTCGTCGTCGACGTACTTCATCTTTCTGGTCGCGATCTTTTTTCTCTACTGGCCGCTCAGCGAATTGAGCTCGCGGATGGAGTTATTGAAAGGCCGCGGGCTCGCGATCGCCCTGATCCTGTTCGCGAATCTTTACTTCTACGCGAAGTGGGACCTGATGTATCTGGCGCTCATTCCCGCGGCCGCCACATGCGATTTCCTGCTGGGGCTGGGCCTGCAGTTTTCCGAAAGTCAGAGGATGCGCAAGGTGCTGGTGTCCGCGAGCATCGTTATGAACCTCGGCTTGCTGGCGACGTTCAAATATATGCCCTTTTTCCTGGGGACTTGGGCGCATGTGACCGGGACGAAAGCCCCGGAATGGCACTGGTCCCTGCCGCTGAGTCTTTCCTTTTATGTATTTCAATCGCTGACATATACGATCGACTTGTATCGCAGAGATGCAAAGGGCACGGACAGCTATCTGACGCACCTGGCCGCAGTCACGTTCTTTCCTACCATCCTGGCCGGACCCATAACGCGCGTGAGTTCTTTGGTGGATCAGCTCGGAAAGCGCAAATTTCTGGAGACTGCCGAGAGCGGCCGCGCTTTATTCCTGATCGGCATGGGACTGACCAAGAAGCTGCTCATCGCCGATTATTTGGGCGCGAATCTAGTGAATCGCATATTCGATTTTCCGAATCTCTACACAGGGTCGGAAACATTGATCGCGGTGTATGCGTACGCGCTGGAAATCTATTGCGATTTTTCGGGCTACACGGATATCGCGCTGGGCTCGGCGCTGCTGTTGGGAATCAAGCTGCCGCCGAATTTCAATCGTCCTTACGCGGCCGAGAACATCGCCGATTTTTGGAGACGCTGGCACATTTCACTCTCCAACTGGCTGCGCGATTATTTGTACTTCTCGTTGCCGGGCAAGCGTTCGAAGATCGCGCCTTATATCAACCTGATGCTCACGATGATGATCGGCGGGTTGTGGCATGGAGCCAGTTGGACGTTTGTCGTGTGGGGTGCGTTGCACGGCGTGGGCCTGGCGGCAGTGCGCTACGTGCAGACCACGTGGCCTGCGGAAAAGAATGCCGTCGTGCCGCTTTGGTGGCGCTATGGACGCATCGTCCTCACCTTCCACTTTGTCGCGTTTGCGTGGATTTTCTTCCGCGCGTCGAACCTTGAAAACGCGCTGCAGATTCTGAGTCGAATTGCTTCTCTCACCATTTCTTTCGCGAATGTATCTGGGCCGCTGCTTCTCATTCTGGCGATTGCGATTCTCGCGCACTATGTGCCGAAACGTTGGTATGATGCGAGTCTGTCGTTCTATTCTCGGGCCCCGTTTTACGCCCAAGCCATCGCGCTAGTATTGTTGGTAATCGGTTTGCAGAATGTCCTGCAGACAGGAGCGGCGCCGTTTATTTACACGAGATTTTAGACTTATTTCTTCATGAAGAATTGGCTCCCACTGAAAGCGACGCTGGTCATCCTTGTTTTTGGAGCGATCATCCTACTGCCGCAGGCGATTCCGTCGATGAACTACTATGCGTTCGATCCTCGCAACGCGAACGCGGTCTTGGATTTTAAGCCACCAACGCCGATGGCCGATTTTGACGTGAGTCCGCTGGCCTCGGAGTCGTCGCTCGATGAGCTACGAAATCGACGGCTCACGGCCTTTGCTCCGCGAAGCCTGATGGATCCCGGCCATACGCTCGATCATTTTTATGAGTCCCTCGAAAAGGGAGGCGTCACCCGCGTCCTCCACTATGGCGATTCGCCAACGACGGCGGACCTGATCACGGCGGACGTGCGTGTTCTGATGCAACAGCAGTTCGGAAACGCCGGAACCGGATTCGTGCTGATTGCGCGGCCCTGGGCGTGGTACGGACGACGCGGCGTGGAAATGTCGGCGTCAAACTGGCAGATCGATATTGGCGGAAATTCGCCGGTGAAGGACGGCATCAACGGACTGGGCGCAGTGAGTTTTCGTGGCGCAGCGGGAGCCGTGGCGAACTGGACGCTGGCCGATGCAACGCACCACAGCGTGGAAGTTTATTTCCTGAGCGAGCCCGAAGGCGGCGACTTCACGATGGAAGCGGACGGCCGCCCCATGGGTTCCGCTAGCGCCCAGGCCGCGGGGACAGCTCCGGCGTTTGAGCGATTCAACATCCCGGAAGGCTGCTCCCACGTGACATTGCGGGTCACGCGCGGATCCGTGCGTTTATTTGGTGCGGATTTCCGCAGGGCGGATCCGGGCGTGGTGTATACGAGTGCCGGCATCAACGGCGCGAATGTGACATTGTTATCGCGCGCGTTGAACGAAGAACATTGGACGCAGGAACTGCAACACTACAACCCGGATCTAGTGGTGATCAATTACGGGACGAATGAGAGCGGCTTTCCTACGTTCGTCGATACCACATGGGGCCGCGAGATGCGACTGGCCGTACAGCGCGTGCACAACGCCGTTCCGAATGCATCGATTCTCTTAATGAGTCCGATGGATCGAGGCGCAAAGAAAGATACCGGCGAGATCGACACGCTGGCAACGCTGCCGCGGCTGGTCACGACCGAGGCAAAGGTCGCGCTCGATATGAACGTCGCGTTCTTCAATACGTTTGAGGCGATGGGCGGGCAAGGAACCATGGCGCGGTGGTACGCGTCCGAACCGCGACTCGTCGGAGCCGACTATATTCATCCGTTGCCGGCCGGTGCAAAAATCGTCGGCGAGTTGCTGTTCTCCGCTCTGCATGAAGGCTATCAGCACCACAAGGCGCAAGGGCAGCGGCAAAAGATCGCGGACTCCAGCGCGACCGCGCAGGCGAGGCGCCCGTGAAGTTCTTCGGGCTTCGCGGAAGGTTCGTGACGGGAGTGGCGATCACGGGGATTACCGTCGCCGCGGCCAGATGGACGCCTGCGGCGTACGCGCAAACAAGCGAACCAGCAGGTGCCGTGTCGGAACCTACGGCCGGAGCCGGAGAAGCGACAACAAAGTCGACAGCCAAGTCGACAACGACGTCAACAGCAACACCGGCACCCAAGCCCGTTGCCGCGAATCGGAAGAAGGCGCAAGCAAAATCCGAGACCGGCAAGGCGCCTGTCGCAAAGAAAATTCCTCCGAAGAAACCGTATCAAGCCAACACGGGCAAACCAGCGACCACCGCGAAAGCTCCCAAGAGTGCATCGGTAAGCGCCGCGACGCGAGTAGAAGCAACGGAGGGCGTGGGCGCGAAGGTTGCGGCCGGCGCCGAAGTTCCGGTGGAAAATCCTGCGGCGTTGGTGCCGTTCTTCGAGCAGCTATACCAGGAGCAGAACGGCGACGTGGCGGGCCCAATCAAAGTATTGCAATACGGCGATTCGCATACCGCGGCAGACGATTGGACGGGCGACATTCGCAACCATTTTCAGGAAATGTTCGGGGACGGCGGGAGTGGCTATGCGTTCGCGGGAAGTCCGTATCGGGGATACCGGCGTTTCGATCTGCGCAGCGGCGCGACGAAAGGCTGGACCACGGGCGGCGTTGCCGGACGCGCGGGCGATGGCATGCACGGGCTCGGTGGGCTCAGCATTTCAGCGCACGCCGCGCGCGAATCCGTCTATCTCTCCGTGGATTGCCAAACGTTTGAGCTGTACTACTTGAAACAACCGGGCGGCGGAACGGTACAGATTTTCGACAATGGCACGCCGGTGGAGCAGGTATCCACCGACGGTGCGATTGCGCCCGGTTATTATCATTACGAAACCACACCGGGGCCGCATCGTTTTGAGGTGGAGACGCTCGACAAGGCTCCCGTGCGCTTGTTCGGGTGGGTGGCGGAAAAAGCTTCCGGCGTGACGTACGAAGCGCTCGGCATCAACGGCGTCCAGGCCTCCATCATGCTGGGCTGGAACGTGGATATATTGCGAGCGAATCTGGCCCGCAGGAATCCTGCGCTGATCGTGCTGGCCTATGGGACGAACGAAGCCGGCAACATGGGATGGACGGTGGAACGCTATCGCGCTTTATACGTGCAGTTGATCCGCCGTCTGCGCCAGGCCACGCCCACCGCCACAATTCTGGTGCTGGGGCCGCCCGATCGCTACATTCACAAGGGCAGCGCGTGGACGGTGCTGACGGGGATCGATACGATCGTGGAGGCGCAGCGCGAGGCGGCGCTCGCGGAAGGCTGTGCGTTTTGGGATATGCGCGCCAAGATGGGCGGCAGCGGCTCCATGCGCCAATGGGTGCAGGCCGGCATGGGGCAGGCCGACTACGTGCATTTCACCACGCCGGGTTACCACAAAATCGGCGATGCGGTGTTTCGCGACCTGATGAGTCAGTACGATATTTTCGTCAAAGCGCGCGGGGCTCTGGCCAAAACGGGAACGGACGCCGCAGTCCAAACGGCTCTCGGCGATCCGCAACCGGGGCGGCGACAGAGCGATCTAGCCCCTAAATTAGCCAATCCCTAGATCGTCGATCCGTTCCAGCGGCGTCCCGCACTTGCGGCAAATCAGCGATCCGCAGTCTCCGCAGGCCAGAGGATCGGCGACCGGCACGGCGCATTGCGGGCAGTAGAACTCGGCATCGTTCTTTTCCGTCTTATCAGTTTGGACCGGGTTATTTTGGACTGGTTTATTTTGGACTGTGCTCTCGGCGCTCATATTGATAGACTAGCGTTCAGAGCCCGGCCCGCGAGATTTGCCGGATGGCCTGCGTGAACTGCAATACCTCCCAACGCCCAGTTGCGTCTCCGCCCGCAGCAAAAAAGGTTCTCATGAAGAAGCCTTTTGCGGCCCTGGTCGCTGCTACTTTGGCATTCTGTAGCGGGCTGCTGCTGTGTTCCTGTCAAAAAGGTCCGCCGCAGGAGCGCGCCATCGGCGTCGCCTACGCCGGCCCCGCGAGCTTAATTCTTCGCAAGGAGCTCTCTTCCCGATCCACCACAAAGACCACCGTCCCGCACGGCGAAAAGGTGGACATTCTGGAAACGCGCCGCCGCTTCGTACGCATTCGCACCTCCACAGGAGAGCAAGGCTGGACGGATGCGAACTTGCTGCTCTCCTCCGAACAGATGGACGATCTGAAGCGCTTGTTCGCCCACGTCCCCGAGCTTCCGTCGGAAGGCTCCGCGACCGTCTCGGAGGCCTTGAACGCCCACACCGAGCCCGCGCGCCTGGCCCCCAGCTTCTTTCAGATCCCCGAGAACGGAACGGTGGAAGTAGTGGGGCACCGAGTCGCTCCGCGCAATGCTCCGCCCGCCACGACCAGTAACGTCGCACCGCCGATTTCGGTCACAAAGAAAGCCAAGGCGAAGCAGACCAAGGCTCCATTACTGATTTCGGCTCCGCACCCGGCTGGTCCGCCGGCAAATTGGGAAGACATGTCGCGGCCACGGCTGAGGGATCTTCCGGGGTACGTTCCTCCGGCGCTTCCGGCCAGTGCTCCGACCGACGATTGGAGTTTGATCCGCATGAAAGATGGCAAGGCCGGGTGGGTTCTATCGCGGATGCTGTTTATGGCGGTTCCCGACGAACTGGCACAATACGCCGAAGGTCGCCGCATCACCGCGTATCAAATTCTGGGCGACGTGCAGGATGGCGACAAGCTGAAGCATAACTGGATGTGGACCACGATCTCGCCCACCGACAAATGCTGCGAATTCGACATGATTCGCGTTTTTGTATGGAACGTCAAGCGGCATCATTACGAGACCGCCTACGTGGAGCGCAACGTCGCGGGATACTATCCGGTGCAGCTGGCGAAGGTGCCGGGCAATCCCGAAAATGGGTTTTCATTAGTCGCGCAGGAGAAAGACGGAACGCTCGCGAAGAGGACGTATGCCTTTGTGGGACACCGCATGCGCGTGGTTTCGCGCGAGCCCTTCGTTCCCGTGGCGGAAGCTCCCGATGCTCCCAAGATTTCGACCGCGCCCAGCGAGCCCATTCCGGTAAAGCAATCCTTGTGGGCAAGCATTTCAGAACGCGTAAAACAGATGTGGAACAGCGGCGCTCGTTAACCGCGCGGCAGGCGGATTCGGCCCGCGCTAGTTCTTTTTCCAGTACAAACGCAGGCCGACGTAAGGACCGGCAAGCGTCCCATCGATGAAGTGATCGGAGCGGCGCGTGGTGCGGAAGTAAAACACGCGAGCTCCAGCAATCAGTTCCACGCGTCCGTAGCGAACCGCGATATCGCCCTCGGCATCGCCGATTTCCGAGCGATGCGGCAAGGCCCAGCCCGATCCTCTAACTTCCCATCGGAAATGCTTGGAAACGGTTTGGTCCAGGCCCACGCCAAAGGTCGGAAGAATGATCGACTTGGTGGCTCCCGTGGGATTTATGTTGTAGGTTCCATCCGTCTGCAATTGGAAGTCGTCGATGGTGGAGTCGATCGACAGGTATTGCACTTCGTACAACGTCTTAAACCGGAGATCGCCGCCTTTCTTGTTCCAGTAGTAGGTGACGAAATCGTAGGATGCCTTGAAATTGGTGATCTTTGCCTGACTGGCGAGTGGATCGCCGCCGGGAATCGCGACTCCGAACAGATTCAGATTTTGGGAAGAAACACTGCCGCCCGTCATCTTCGTTTGGAAATAGTTCACGCGGACGGAGGCGTCCTTTCCGGCGGGAACCACGATCGTGCCACCGATGGAGCGATCTGGGTTGCCCGGGTACGCGAAATCTCCCGGCGTCAAGGTGTTGTTATAGTCGCCCGTGTGCAGCAGCGGATGGCCGTAGGGAAGCCAATAGATCGGCTCCAGGGATAGCCCGCTGCCCGTGTTGGTGTAATTGGGCGTGTACCTCGGCGGACGCAAGGCCGAGGGCGCAGACGTCGTTGTATCGGTCGATTGCGCGGACGAAGCGGGGGGCACGGATGGTGCCGAGGACGGCGCGGTCGGCGTCTGGCTCTGCCCAAACATATGGAAGGGGATGGCAAAAACGCACAGCAACAGCCAACCGGATTGCAAAGTCAATTTCACGTTTATCCTCACTGGGGAAAAGGCCGGAACTTTAGTTTAGCAAACCGGAGTTTGGCAAATTGAGTTTCGCGGGCCAGCGTCTAGCAAACCAGCATCGAGTAAACAACGCCCCACCAGACTGGAACACAGACGCACACGGAGGCCCGAACGTTGCGTAGGCCTTCGTAATTCCGGCGGAATCGCGGAAACGGATTTGCCGACGCCTCCTATTATCAGGAAGTTAGCGCTACCGGAAGAAAGGCTTCATGGCCGCGAACTCGGCTTCGAACTCGGCGAGCACGGAGCGCTCGAGTTCTGGGCTCATGCCGACGGAAGCCAAGATGGAGGGATCCGCCACGGGAGACGCGGGGACTGGCTGGATGGAAATGCCCGTGGAAACGATGTAACGATCGGCGGCGCGTATAAGAGTGGCGAGAGGAAGTTCCGTGCCGGGCGCTCCAGGCGCCTCACTGCGGATCACCTTATTGCCAGACGAATGATTGCCAGCCGAATGATTAACAGATAAGTCGAGATCATGATCGCGTACGGCTTCCTGGATCGGACGAGGCAAGTTCCAGGAAGCCAACGCATCGGCCGAAAGATCGGCGTGCGTGAAACCCAGAAGCTCGCGTTCGGCGTCGGCCAGCGAACAACCTTGATTTTGGGCCATTTCGAAGGTTTTGGCGGATTCAGCCGGCAATCCCACGGCGATCAGAAGGAGGCCCACGTCGTGCAGGAGTCCGGCGACGAAGGCACCTTCGGGATAAGACACGGGGACTTTCTGTGCGAGCATGTCCGCTAACTGCGCCGTGGCAACCGAATGCATATTGAAATCGGCCATGGACCAGTGGGGCGGCGTGCGCGTCGCGTTCCACATGCGAGAAATCGACATGCCCAAGACGGCGTTGCGAAGTTTATTGACGCCGAGCAAGGACAACGCGTGACGAACCGAATTGACCGTGCCTCGCCGCGCGTACATCGCGGAATTTACCAAGTGCAGCACGTTGCCCGAGACAACGGTGTCTTTTTCCATTAAGTCCGCAAGCTTGGTGAATGAGACGTCTTCGTTCGCAAGCGACGCCAACAGGCGATTCAGAACGGGCGAGAACGGCGGCAGCGAGCCGAGAGCCCGTAACGCTTTGTCCCTGAGGACGTTAGATGCGGGGAGGACGTTAGATGCGGGCGCGCCGGTTTCAGGCAAGATTGCAGTGGGAGTGGCCACGGTTGGCTTATCGAACCACGCGGCTGAAGTATGAAGAATTGACGCCTGAAAAATAAGGTCTGAAAAAAAACGGTGTTACGCGCGCGGGTTTCCGCCCATGGCGCGGCGCAGATCGTCGAGCGCCCACGTGGTGGCGCGATTGCGGATGCCCACGCGGTCTCCAAACAGATTGTAGCGGCGTGCGGTAGCTGTGCCGTCCGGACCCGCGATGCCGATGACGACCGTGCCGACCGGCGCACTCGTCGCGCTGTCCGGACCTGCTTCGCCGGTGATGGAGACGGCATACGTAGAGCCCGTGCGAGCTCGCGCCTGCAGCGCCATGGCCTCGGCAATAGGTGCGCTGACCAGAGAATGTTGGGCGATCAAGGCCGAGTCGATCCCCAGCAACTCCGTTTTCAAGCGTTCGGCATAAACAACAAACCCGCCCAGGAAATAATCGGAACTGCCGGCGATAGACGTAAAGCGTTCCCCCAGCATTCCGCCCGTGCAACTTTCGGCGACGCTGACGGTTGCGCCGCGCTCACGCAGCATATTTCCCACAACGGCTTCAAGCGACGAGCCATCGCGGGAATAGATGCGATCTCCCAGCAGTTCCTCAATGCATGGGGCGATTTGCTGCAGAAGTGCCTCGGCCTCGTCGGCGGTTTTTGCGCGAGCCCGCAGGTGGACTTGAATATCGCCGAGGCCAGCGAGAACCGTAGTGACTGGATTTTCGAAAGGTTTGTAGACGGGCGAGATGAGTTGATCGAGGTCCGACTCGCCCATGCACGAAATGCGATAGAAGCGCGTGCCGATCGCCTGCGGAGGAAGACGCTTGGTGAGCCGTGGCATGCACTCGGCCGCGAACATCGCTTTCAATTCGCTGGGTGGCCCGGGAAGCAACAGGATCAGGCGACTGGCGCCATGAATATCGACTTCAATCCATTGTCCCGGTGCTGTCCCGCGTGGATTAGGGAGAGGCTCGGCGCCATCCACAACAAACGTCTGGCGAAGATTGTTATCGGCCATCTTGCGATTCAAGCGCTGGAAACGCTCCATCAACGTATCGAGCAAGTCCTGGCGAAAAACCAGCGTGCGGCCAAGAGCATCGGCCACGGAATCGCGCGTGACGTCGTCCTCTGTGGGACCAAGGCCGCCTGTCAGAATCACGATTTCGGAGTTGAGCAGGGCCGCGCGGATTTCCGCAGCGAGCCGCGCGCGATCATCGCCAATGATCGACTTGCGCCGCACCTCCACGCCGATGCCGTTGAGTTGATCGGTGAGATAAAGCGAGTTCGTATCGAGGCGATCCGGAGTGAGAAGCTCCGAGCCCACGGCAATGATTTCGCAATTGGCGAGCGGTTGACTCATTCGTTTATAAAAGAGGACGTCCGGCGATACCCACATTCACGCGGAACAGAGAATTCGTCGTTGCCAGAATCATGGCTTTCCCCGGCGCAAACGCCAAACCCACAATGGACGGGCCCGAGAGGAAGAGCTCGGCTTTCGCGTCTTGCGTGATGCGGACCACGCCGCGGCGTCCACCAAGCGAAGCAGCAACGTAGGCATTACCGTCGACATCGAACGCGATACCCTGCGGACGGCCGAGTCCGCGATAAAACGTCTCGACTTGGCCGGCAGGCGAAATGCGGTGGACGGAATCAAAACTCGAGGTCGTTGGGCCCGTGACATACAGATAGCCTTCTGGACCAAAGGCGAGATGGTAGGCGGCGAGCGAAGGCTCGAGCGTGGCGAATACGTAGATCTGGCGTTCGCGGCTCACTTTAAAGATTGTGCCGCTGCGATCGCCGACGTAGAGGTTCCCATCGCGATCGAACACGATGCCCGTAGCGACGCCCATGCCTTCGACGTAAGTGGAGAAACTGCCCGATTCAGAGATCTTGTAGATGGTGCCTTCGTGGCGGCTGGACGCATACAAAACATCGTCGGCATCGAGCGCGAGCCCGGTGGCGTTCATGAGCTCCACCACATGCGGCAGCAGCGTGCCGCCGAATTCCACTTTATAAATCGAAACCGGAGCCTTCTGGCCGGGCGATCCACTAAAGGTTGTGTAGATGTTGCCGCGCTGATCCACCACCGGATTTGAGACGGGATGCAGGCCATCGGCAATCTGCACGCCGATACCGCACGTATACGGAGCGCTGGCATGTTGCTCGGAGCCGACGATGAGTTCGTTGGCCGAGGCACCTTCGGGCACGCGCACAATCAATAGGGAATCCGAGCCGATGACGACGGATCCGGAAGCACTGCCGAACCGGACACTGGCCTTCTCGGTGGCCGTCAGCCCCTTTCCGCGAATCCGAAACTCGCCTCCGGGAATCGCCGCGTAGGGCGTCACTTCACTGATCTGCGGACGGGATTCGGAGGCTTTACGGAAAGGCATAGGGATGAAGAACTAATTTAGAAAGGTAAAACTCGAACTAATAAAGATTGAACCACCCGGCGGCAAACAACACAAGTGCGGCGTAAACTCCGGCCATGATGTCGTCGGCCACGATGCCGACGCCACCTGGCAATTGCTCCAGGTCGCGCACGGGCACCGGCTTCCATATATCGAACAAACGAAAGAGAACGAACGCGGCCAACCAGCTTTTCCAAGTCAAATGGGACGCCCCGGCGAGCGAGATCCATTGACCGATCACTTCGTCGACAACGACGATCTGCGGATCTTTTCCGCCGAGTTCGCGGGCTACGACCCCTGCCGCCCACATGCCCGGAGCGCACAGGAGCACCGCGAGCACCCAAAACGAGAACGGCGTGAAGCCCGCGTATTCGTGCAGCGGCCACGTGATCGCGATGGCCCCCAGCGATCCCGCCGTGCCGGGCCCTTTCGGTGCGTAGCCTAAGCCAAACCAGGTTCCGATGACGCGCGCGGGAACATTCATCGGAGCCGCTGGTTTCACTC
This sequence comes from uncultured Acidobacteriia bacterium, assembly GCA_903892565.1. Taxonomy (GTDB): domain Bacteria; phylum Acidobacteriota; class Terriglobia; order Bryobacterales; family Bryobacteraceae; genus Palsa-187. Next base: position 13,794 of record CAITIX010000008.1, on the reverse strand, counting down.
GGCGTCCTCTAGATCCAACTCGTCGGCATCGAAATCGGGCTTGAAGTTTTCGTCGTCGCTCGATTCGATCGGTGTGGAGATGACGTATTTTTCCGAAGCCCAATTGCCAAGGTCCAACAGGCGGCAACGTTCGCTGCAAAAGGGCATTTCAGGATCGGTGAAGGAGACAGGTTTTTCACAAATCGGACAGTTCATACAAATTGGATCAAATCATGCAAGCTGAATTAAATCACACAAGCTGAATCAAAGCCGCGTGGTCGGGCGTGCGCGGCGACGACAGGGCGGGCTCGTCGATCAAATCGCCCGTGAGATCGTAGTCGTGCGCTTTCACAATCTTCATGGTGCGGAATTCGCCGGCATGCAACGGGAACTCGCCCGGATCGGAAATATAGCAGGTGCCGTCGATATCGGGAGCCTGCGTGGAAAGCCGAGCCTCCCACACCAGTTCCGAATCGGCCGAGGGACCTTCCACCAGCACTTGCATTTCGCGGCCCACGAGCTTGCGATTCTGCGCGCGCGAAATTTTGCGCTGCAGACTCATCAAGTGGCGTTTGCGCTGATAAATGGTCTTGGCGCCGACCTTGCCATCGAGCTCGAAACTCTTGCTGGTGTCTTCGTCGGAATACGAGAAGACGCCCAGGCGATCCAGGTGCGCGGCTTCGGCGAATTGGCACAGCTCTTCGAAATCTTTGTCGGTTTCGCCCGGAAAGCCGACGATCATGCTGGTTCTAATGGCCACGCCAGGGATCGTCCGGCGAATGCGTTCCAACAACTTGAGGAAAATATCGCCATTGGCCCCGCGCTTCATGCGCTTGAGCACATTGGCGCTGGCGTGCTGCAACGGCATGTCGATGTATTTGACAAGATCGGCGTGCTCGGCGATGGTGTCGAGCAATTTCTGCGTCACGCGATTGGGATACGCATAGAGGAAGCGCACCCACTTCGGGTGATCCGTTTCGATTTGCGCCAGTCGCGCGAGCAGCACGGCGAGGCCGTCTTTTAATCCGAAATCTTCGCCGTAGCAGGTGGTGTCCTGGCCGATTAAATTGATCTCCCGAATGCCTTGCGAGAACAGGCGCGTGGCTTCGGAGATGACGGACTCAAAACGGCGGCTGCGGAACGCCCCGCGATATTGCGGGATCACGCAGAAGGTGCACGGATGATCGCAACCTTCGGCGATCTTGATATACGCGTAGTGCTTCGGCGTCGAAAGAACGCGCGGCGTAGCGTCGTGATAAAGATACGCGTCGAGCGGGTTGTCCTTGGGCTCCAGCCCTTCGCACAAAGCGGTCACGCGATCGAGTTCGTTGGTGCCGATGAGCGCGTCCACCTCCGGCATGTTCTTCTGGATATCGCCGCGATAGCGCTCGACGAGGCATCCGGCGACAATAAGCTTCTGCGCGCGACCGGTTTTCTTGTACTCGGCCATTTCAAGAATCGTGTCCACGGATTCCTGCTTCGCAGGATCGATAAAGCTGCAGGTATTCACCACGATGACGTCCGCATCGGACGGATGCGGCGTAAGCTCATGCCCGGCCTGGGTGAGCTGGCCCATCATGACCTCCGTATCGACGAGGTTCTTGGGGCATCCGAGACTGACGAATCCTATTTTCATGTGGGGGAGATCGATACCGAACTAGATGTGGCAGCTCGCCAGGCCGCGCTTTTCCAAATACTGCTGATGATATTCCTCAGCGCGCCAAAAGGTCTGCGCGGGTTTGATTTCGGTGACGATGGGCTTGGGAAAATGCGCTTGCGCCGCATCGCGCGACTTCTTCGCTTCGGCTTCCTGCTCCGGCGAATGGAAGAAAATAGACGAGCGATACTGCGAGCCGACGTCGGGTCCCTGACGATTCAACGTCGTGGGGTTGTGATTCTGCCAAAAAACTTCCAGCAGATCGTGGAAGCTGACAACCTTGGGGTCGAAGATCACTTCCACGGCTTCGGCATGGCCGGTGCGATCCGTGCAGACCTGTTCGTAGGTGGGCTTTGCCAAGGGTCCGCCAATGTAGCCGACCTGCGTGGATTTCACACCCGCAAGCCTGCGAAACGTCGCCTCGACGCCCCAGAAGCATCCGGCGGCGAAGGTAGCGGTTTCGAGAGTCGGGGAATCCGGCGGTACGCTCATGGGATTGGCCTCCATGCTTCTATTGTAGCTGTTAAACTCAATTTGAAGCGATGAAACAAGCACCGCAGGCCGACGTATTCAACCTCAAAGTCGAGTTTTCCCGCGAGGACGACGGACGCTGGATTGCCGACATCCCGGCCCTTCCGGGCGTTACGGTGTATGGTCGCACCAAGAAAGAAGCTTTGACTGCAGCGCAAACTCTCGCGTTGCGGACCATCATCGACCGAATGAAACACAACGAAGCTGCATTGGCATCGTGAAGCTCCGCATCCGCAATCTCACCAAAGGCACCACGCTGGCCGATCGTGCCGATATCGCCGACACGTCCGCCAAGCGCAAGCAGGGCCTGTTGAAGCACACCGGACTGGCCGAAGGCGAAGGCTTGTGGATTGTGCCGTGCGAAGGCGTGCACAGCTTCTTCATGAAGTTCGCCATTGACGTCGTGTTCATCAATAAGAAGCGCGTGGTGACGAAGATCCGGCCAAACATGGTGAAGAGTCGGCTGGCGTTGAGCATGCGCGCGCATTCCACGATTGAGCTGCCGGTGGGGATGATCGAGAAATCGCGGACAGCAGCAGGAGATCAGCTGGAGTTGGAGAAGTACGAAGGCTAGTAGCCTGTCGCAGAGGAGAACTCGCTCAGGTCCCCTCCTTTACAGTCGGGGTTCGGTGCTGGTCCTTGCGAGCCACCACTGTTAGCACCGAACCGCGAACGTCAGGGAGCGGACAGATTCGCGAGGACCTCTTTGCGACTAGTTCTTCTTCCCGTCGGCCTTGGCCGCCTTTGGTTCTTCCAATAGCTTTTCCACTTCACCCGATACCGCGACGCGGCCGTGCTTTACGAATTGCTCGTGATTGCGTTCAATGCGCGCCGGGCGATATGCGTAATTCACCATCAATCCAAACGACTGTTGCACTCCCTTCTCCGATGTATCGCCGAGCCAGTTGATGTGCTCAACCGATGCGCCGTTGTTCAGGTGGAACGCGGCAACCGGATCGTTCGCGCGGCCATTCCCGTTTCGCGTGGTGAGGCATTTCGCGCAGGCGCGGCGCAGGGCGATTCTGCGAGGGTCGGTCAAGGTCATCGCGCCGAGTGCTTTGGCGAGCGCGGGACCCTTCAAACGCAGCAACTCTGTCAATACAGGCGCCGCCTCGCTGTGCGCGAGCCAATCGCGAAATCGGGGAATCGGCGAAAGCGTCACGAAATTTTTGAGCTTTAATCCTTCGGCCTCCAGCTCGTGTACAACCTGCTTGATCAAAAACGCCCCGAAGGAAATATTGCGGAGCCCTTCGAGGCAATTGTTGATGGAATAGAAAATCGCGGTATCGGCGTGCGAATTGTCGCCAGTTTCCGCCTCGGCGTCGATCAGAGGCTGAACCGAGGTGGCTATGCCCTGCGTCAGCGCGACTTCGACAAATATTAAAGGCTCATCGGGCAAAGCGGGATGAAAGAACGCAAAGCAGCGGCGATCGCTCGCCAGACGGCGGCGCAAATCCGGCCAACCGCGGATTTCGTGAACGGCTTCGTGCGCAATGAGTTTCTCCAAAATCAGCGCGGGCGTGCGCCAATCAATGCGGCGGAGCTCGAGGAAGCCGCGATTGAACCAGGATCCAAGCAGGTGAATGAGATCGGCATTGATCGGCTCGAGTTTCGGGTGCTGCGGGAGCAGCGCGAGCAGATCCTGCCGCATCTGGACGATGGTCTCTGTGCCGCGCGGGCTAATATTGATGCGGCGAAAGAGTTCCTGGCGGCGAGGTTCCACCGCAGAGAAGAGTTTCGAAAGTTCCGCAGGGCCGCGCGTGGCGTGATATTTCTGCGCGAGCGCGAGCACAGCGGCGGGATCGGCAAGCCACGCGGCATCGAGCAATCCTTCGAAGAATCGCAAGCGTTGTGCGGCATTCAGCTGGCCGTAGCGATCGGTAATTTCCCGCGCGATGGCGGTACCAGAGGCTTCGCCGCGCTCGGAGACCAGATCTCGACAAAGCTGGTCGATGGGCGCGTGGGACGCGCCTCCTAAAAACGTACGTCCACGGTCCGCGATGGAAGTCAGGACGCGCCGCACGAGGTTGGACGCCATTTGTCTCGATTTTAGACCAGTTTTGCGCTACCCGTTCTCGGACAAACCCAAACCGCCAAGCAGGATTCCGCTTAGGATGGTCTGCAGGAGGCCAATCATGCCAGAGAAATCAGGGCAAGAGAAATCGCTCGACGGAAAAGTCGTGATCATCACCGGCGCGACCGGTGGACTTGGGACATCGGTCACGGCAGCATTTTTGGAGGCAGGAGCTCGCGTAGCCGCCGTGGATCGTTCTGCGCAGCAGGCCGCCACGGAGAACTTCGTCCCGGTTGCGGGTGATCTTTCGACGTTCGCCGGAGCGCAAAGCGCGGCAGATGCGGTAATCGCACGATGGGGACGCATCAACGTGCTCGTGCATCTGGTGGGCGGATTTGCCGGGGGAGTTTCGGTTTCCGATTCGGATGACGCGACATTCGATCGCATGATGAATCTGAACGTGCGCACGGCGCTGCATATGTTGCGGGCGGTGCTGCCGCAGATGCGGACGCAGGGCACGGGCCGCATTCTCGCCATCGGGAGCCGGGCGGCGGTAGAGCCATCGCCCATGAGCGGACTTTATGCGGCCTCCAAGGCAGCGCTGGTTTCCTTGGTGCGTACGATTGCGGCAGAGAATGCCGATCGGGGGATCGGTGCGAACGTCGTCCTCCCGGGGACGATGGACACGCCGGCCAATCGCGCGGCGATGCCTGCCGCGAATCCTTCCCAGTGGGTTCCTCCGGCGCAGGTGGCGAGTCTATTGGTGCATCTTGCCAGCGATAGCGCGTCGGCGATCACCGGCGCTGTGATCCCAATCTTCGGTAGCGCGGCATAACGCGGCACGTACTGCGCTATCATTTTTTCACTGCATGAATCCCACAGAACACACGGAACCCACAGGACAACAGGGGCCGGTGCAGGCTCCCGCGACGCCACAGGTGTCTGCCATCCTGATCGGCTACAACCAGGCGCCTGCCTTGCGCCGCGCGATTGAAGCATTGGAGCGCTCGCAAAATCGCGAACAGTTGGAAATCCTGCTGGTGGATTGCGCCAGCACGGATGGCACGGGATCGCTCGATGAGAGTTATCCCGGCGTGACGGTGATGCGTATGCCCGATCATTTCGGCGCGACAAAGGCGCTCAACGTTGCCACGCGAACCGCTCGTGCTGAACTCCTGCTTTATCTTTCCCCGAATGTGGAAGTCGCGCCAGACACCATCGCGAAGCTAGTGGAGAGTCTGGAAGCGGCCAGCGATACGGCTGCGGCATGTCCGTTGTTGGTGAGTCCCGAGGGCAAGCCTGTCTGGAAGGCACTTCCTATGCCCACACGCGATCTATTTTCAAGAATATGCGCGGGCGGATATCCGCCATACACCGCAGTGCCGGACCTCGCGCAGGAATCCGTCGTGGTGTCCTATCCGGGGCGGGACGCGCTTCTGATCCGCAAGCACTTTGTCGCAGGGATGAACTATTTCGACGAACGCCTGGGCGAGTATTGGGCGGATGCCGATCTTGCGCTGCAGGTTCGCCGCGGCGGGCGAAAAATCCGCGTGTATCCGCAGATTCGCGTTACCTGTTCGCCGCTACCACCCGCGGCAGCGCCTCGGACGGCGGAAATATCCGACCGAATCGTGGGCGCGGCGGTTCTGCTGGGCAAATACAACGGGATGTTCGCGGGCCTCGGTTTTCGCCTCGGTTCCATGCTTAAAGCCTTGTTTAGCTTTAACTTATCGCTGTTTTTCGCGATTCTGAACGGGCAGCAGATGGACGCCTCCAAATCAGCATGATTTCGGCTCGTTAAGTGCTGATAGCAAGGGCCTTACTGATTCTCTTGCAGCTTGGCGTAAGGCCTTCCCCTTACGCCCCTAACATTTTCGACAAATCCCGCCGATAGAAACACAGCAGGTAGCCTTATGCACTTGGACGATCTATTGTGGCTGTTTCTCCCGGTCTTCGTAGCGGGAGGCAGCATGCTGATCACGTATTACATCATGCAAGCGCGTATGGAAGCGGCCCTGGCGCAGGAGCGCGAAACGCTGGCGGAATTGCGGGCCATCATCGACGGCCATCAGACGCAACTCGAAGAGCGCGTGCGCGCGACGGAAGAATCCTCCAAGCGCAAGGCTCTCGACGATTTCATGCAGGATATTCGCATCGACGAACGCAGTTACGTGCGCGAGTCCAAGTCCCTGGATGGAGCTCGCAAGACCATGGTGATGCAGGAGCGGCTCTTCTTCCGCAACATTCCTCTTTCCAATTGGATCGAGCATGAGATGGTTGTGGAAGAGGGCAACGGCCAGACGCAACTGCCGCGAGAATCTGTCTTTGGTCCGGCGTCCGTGTCGGTCGGACCGACCACGCAAATGGTGGCTCCGCCGGAACCGCAATCCAGCGTCGCCGTGGCCCGACTAGAAGACCAAGCCACACCGCTCGGGCCGATGGTCCTGACCCCGCATGCCGCGGCTTTCGGTGCACAATAGCCCTCAAGCTGCGGATATCCCCCATTTATGGAGTGATTCTCCCGCTCACCCGCTGGTCTGCCGTCGATCCCAACACCGCCCCCTGCTTGTAAGCCGCTGCCTGCAAACCCCTGTGTAAACCATGGGATGCTTTCGCCGTCATTCAGAGTATGATGAGGCTTATGGCCGAGCCTCTGGCCGCTATAAATTCCGGGACCGACGTGGCGGGAGATTTCGCCAGCTGGATGCTCTCTGAGCAACGGCGCGTATACTCCCTGTGTCGCAGGCTTTTGCAGGATCCCGACGAGGCGGATTGTGCCACGCAGGACGTCTTTCTGAAGGCGTATCAGGCGCTGCAAAAAGAAGACGCAAAGGCCTTGGACGATCCCGCGCGGTGGTTGACGCGCATTGCGGTGAATACGTGCCTGGATCGCTTGCGGTCGCAGAAGTGGCAACTGTGGCGGAAGCGACCGTCGCCGGAAGACGAGGCGCTGATTCTGGCCAAGACCGCATCGCGCCGTCCGGAAGCAGAGGAGCGCTACTACGGCACGGAGATCACCGCGCGGATTGATGCGGCGCTATTGAAGCTTTCCGGCCGGCAGAGAGCCGTATTCGCGTTGCGGCATTACGAGGATCGCAGCCTGGAGGAGATCGGGCAAATTTTGGGACTGGATATCGGAACAGTGAAAGCGCATATGTTCCGCGCCGTGGGTAAGCTTCGCGAAGACTTGCGGGATTTGTACAAGGATGGAAGAAAATGAGCGGACATCAACACATAAGCGACGACGTCTTCATCGACGCGCTTTACGGTGTGACCGCCATTGAGATTGGCGCACGTGATATTGGCGCGTGCGTTCGAGAATGTCCCGTGTGCGCGGAACGCTGGAATGCGTTGCAGGAGCAACGCGGCGCGATCACGGCCCCACTCAAAATCGGCACCGACGTGTTGGCTGCGCAACGGGCGAAGATCTATCGTCGGATCGAGAGTCCGTCACTGTGGGAGCAAATTTCCGACTGGACCGGTCCGCTGGTTGTGGGTGCCGCAGCGGCATGCTTGCTTGCGCTGGGCGTACTCGTGCACAACTCCGCGACGCCCTTGGCGCCTGCGCATTCCGCTGCAGTTGTTTCGACGACAGGAATCGTTGCGACCGCAGGATCGGTTACTACGGCAGGAATGAGCGACACGCAGCTGTACTCCGACGTGTACGCGATGGAGCAATCCTTCGAACCGAGCACGGCGTCGTCGATCCGCGTACTGTTTGAGCGGGATGGCGCGGCGTCGGATAGCCGCGGCACGGAGAGCAATCTCGAACAATGATGTTGCTCCAATCTTCTGCACGAACTCGGGGTAGAGTCCAGGTTGGATGGAGCTTAATGGCTTGTTGTCTGGTGGGAATGTTGCTGGTTGCGGCACCACTCGCGGCGCAGATGCCTCCCGGTCCCCCCGGTCTTCCGGGGCCCCCGCGTCCTCCGATTTCCTGGTGGGAGAGCCCCTGGTGGAATGACACGGCCGCACAAGGTTTGAATCTCAGCGACGCGCAAAAAACAGACATCAATGCGATTTTGAAAGACTATCGCAATAAGATGATGGATCTGCGCTCCACCATGGAAAAAGCGGACAAGGACGTCGCGGCAGCGTTCGGAGACGCTTCTGTCGATCAGCGAAAGGCGAATGACGCAATCGAAAGACTCGCTGCGTCGCGCGGAGAGTTGACGCGCACGCTTTCGCAGATGAGCCTGAAGCTGCGCATGGTCCTGACGGCGGAGCAATGGCAGCAACTGCAGCAGCGCGGCGCCGATGCCCGCGCGGCATGGGGCAAAGGTCGCGGACGTCGCGGCGATGATGCCCGTCGTGCGGCACCGGCCTCGAGCGCGACGAAACAATAAGGCGTAGGCCGCCGATTGCGCCCGTAACCCGATTTTGGCAGTTGACTTGACGGGACCAGGGCAGTAACACTGGTAGGTGTCAGTCGTTCACATGATCGGCGACACGTTCGGCAAAACGTTCGGCGCGGTAGCCAAGTGGTAAGGCAGAGGTCTGCAAAACCTCCATCACCGGTTCAACTCCGGTCCGCGCCTCCAACACCTTGCGATACATCTCCTGTTGTCGCAATACCTTTCAAGATCATCCCCGTTCCAGGCGCATCACCCCGCATCACCCCCAATCACGACGCTTTGACGTGAACACCGCGCGTGCATTACGTTGGTCATCGCTACCCCGGGACGCGCCCCACAAATGGCTCTGCCAACCATCGGCGTGACGTCCGTTGTTGCGCGACTCCTATGCTTGGCCGCGATGTTTTTGGCTCCGCTGGCGGGTGCGGCACCAGCGACCGCAACCCCGCCGACATAGATCGCCGTGGGTTCGCTGATGCTTTCGCATCTCGGTGAAACGAACTGGGGTGAAACGAGCTGGGGTGAAATGGACTGGACCGACCCGTTAAGATCGATTCCTGCCTTCCTGACGGTGATTACGATTCCACCGACGCTCCCCATCGCCAACGGGCTTGGCTTCGGGTTCACGCGCTACGCATAGCTAAAGATGATTCGCGGCGCTGCGTGATTCGTTCTATTTGTATTTGTTCCAGTGAGTCGTGATTTCCTGGACCACCGTATTGCCGACGCGCCACGCCGATTCGAGCGCGGGCAAATATCCGGCATACTTCCGTCCGGAGTTATCCGCTAACTTTTGCGCGGCGGTCATGCCGGGCGGAGGCTGATCGTAATTGCTGGCCGTGCGCAAAACCATGACGCGGTTCCAATCCACACGTCCGGCTTTCGCCAACATCTGCAGCGAAGAAAGAGTGCCGGTGTCCTCCATGCCGGTAGTCACATAGTTGCCCTTGCCTTCGGTGTGATACTTCACCCACGCGTTGGCCCATTCGCTCATCTTGACGCCGGAGAAAAAGGTGCTGGAGGAAATCGTGTCGCCTTTCAAAACAAAGGGAGGACGGCGCGCAATGGCGGAAGCGTATTCGGCGCGATCCTTCTGCATTTCGGGCGTGTCACCCAGGTCCACGTGCTCGGTGAGATGAAAGGCCCAATCGGTGAGCGTGGCGTTCAAATGATACGCCTCGCCGCGATCTTCCGTGCGAGGACCTTCGTAAGGCGTGGTCTTGCCGAGCGGGACCAATCCCGTCGGCCAATCGGCGGGGATTTCGCGGCCATCGATTTCATAAGCGAGGTCGCCATCCGCCACCCACTCGGCCCACGCAGCCGAACCCAGCGAAGCGTCGGCCGGATCCACACCCGCAATGCCTGCAACAATCCAGTACGCTTTGCGCAGATCAAAGCGCGGATCGAGCCCCAGCGCCATGATGCTGCCGGCGGCTTTCGCGGTTCCCATTCCGGTAAGGACGGCGAGGACTCCATCGCGATTCATCCGCAGATCGTGATAGGCCTGCGGGAATGGAATGATTTTGTCGAGATGATTGCGTTCCACCCAATACTGCAGCTCGCCGGGTCGGTCGCCGGTATCGGCTCCGGCTTCGAACATCGTCACGACGACCACCTTGACCGGGATAACAGGATCTTTCGCCAAGCTGGGGCCAGGCGTGAGAAAGATCGCGCTAAGAAGGACTGCGGCAATCGCCAGAGGATTTCTCATGAGTGCATGGTACCGAAAATAAAAACGGCGCCCGGTTTTGAGGCCGGACGCCGTCGAGCGAACACAAGCCGCTGAACTAGAACGTAAAGCGGGCTGAAATCTGCAACTGCCGCGCACCATTCAAATTGTTGTTGGTGGCGGTCGGAGTGAGAAACGTCGTCGCCGGGACCAGACAGCCATTGGTGTGGCCTGCGCAGACGCCCGTGCCGGGACCCGAGTAGCTGTACTGTTGCGTATTCACGGTGTAAACGTTCGTGAAATTGAACAGGTTGAATGCTTCGCCGACAAGCGAGAAACGCACGCGTTCGGTGAACCTGAAGTCGCGGCCGATGCGGAAATCGACGTTCTTTGTATTGGGCGACACATAGGAATTACGGGCGATGGCCGGGCTGCGGCCGCCGGTGGCCGTTCCGGAATTATTCACCGCGCCACCCGTAGGACCACCCGCGATCGCGCCCGCAGGGTTGCCGCTAATGGTGCCGGTAACCGGCTGTCCGTTACCGGCAGAAACGATCGTGGCGAACACGAAGTCTTCCGCGATCAGGCGCAGCGCCTTATTGGGGATCTTCTTGGCATACGTTGGGGCCCACACTACACTACCTGTGAACCGGTTGCGCTGATCCAGATCCGACAATGCATACTCCAGCTTGCGGTTGTAGGGATCGACCGGAGTGTCCGTGCCATTGAAGGTGCCGAACTGGCCGGGCACCTGCCCGCCGTCGGTTGCCTTACTCAACGTGTAATTGGCGACAAACTCGAAGCCATGCGTCATGCGGCGTTTCACAGTCAGCACGAAGCTGTTGTACCAGGAGTTCACATCGCTCACGCCCGTCAACACAGGGCCCGTGGTGGGATTGATGCGGGAGGTATAGAACGGCACGGTAAACGTGCTGTCCGTAGCATTCGCGGCATTCAGCACGTCATAGGAACGGGTGGTGGTGGACGGCGCGATATTGCTGTCGTAGAACATGGGCAGGCGCAGGGCGCGGCTGAACACGTAGGAGCCCGTGACGCTCATATTGCCGAAGATCTCACGCTCCACCGAGATTTCGCCTTCGTGCACCAGCGGATTCACCCAGTCGGGTGTCTGGCCGCGAGCGGTCTGCGTGCCGGAGGGAGGCGTAAAGGCCACGACCTGCGGCGTCAATGCGCCGGCGAACGGAGCCGAGGGCTTGCCGCCCGGCGGCGTGAAGATCAGGTTGGGGAACGCCAAGGCGGGGCAGGTGGTCGGGTTGCAGTTAAAGGTCTGCTGGATCACGCCGTTTTCCACGCGTGTTGCGTAGAAGGTGCTGTTGCTGGTCTTGGCGTAGAACATACCATAGCCGGCGCGTAACACCGTGCCCTTGGCCAGATTCCAGGCCACGCCCAGGCGCGGCGCGAAGTTGTTCTTATCCGTATTGATGGTCGACGTATACAACGTCGTAAGAGGAGTAGACGTGTTCGGCTGCGTGGGTTGCGGCACCATTTGCAGGTCATAGCGGACGCCCAAGTTCAGAGTAATATTCGGGCGCACCTTCCAGCTGTCTTCAAAGAAAGCAGCGAAATCTTTGTCGTAAAAGTCGTCTTTGCCGACGCCCGTCACCGGGTCGTTTACCTGCACGAACGTCGTGAAGTGACGTCCCGTCAGTCCGTCGCCCAGATTGATGCCGGACACGTCCGCCACCCAATTGGAGAAATTGCCAGTGCCGCTGTAGGTGTACACGCCGCCGCCCTGGAACAGATTGATCAGCAACTCATGAATCGCGCTGAAATCGACGCCTGCTTTAAACGTATGGTGGCCTTCAGAGACCGAAAGAACATCGGCGAACTGGTAGCGGTGCTCGTCCGGAAATGCGGGACGGGGCAGAGCGTTCGGCAAGCCGTAGTTCATGAAATTGGTGATGGTCACGCTGGGTCCGGTACCGTTGGCGCTGATCGTTTCCAAATCGCGCGACCATTGGAAACGGAAATTGTTGATCATATTCGGCCGGATGGTGTTATCCCAGCTGGCCACGAAAATGCGTTCGTGCGTGATCGCCGAACCGTTGGCGCTGAGGCCTTCGTTATTTTGCGTCGGCAGAGTTCGGTAGCCGTTGGGACCATTAAAGTTGACGATGTCCAGCGACGTAGCCAAGTGATTGGCGCCGTTCATCTGATAGTCCAGTTTGCCGAAGCCTGTGTCCTGGTTGAACGAACGGGGGAAAGCGCCCAACTGGCCGCCGATGTAGGCATTGGCCGCCGCGCACGTCGCTGCGGGAATCGCAGACGTGCAAGTCTGCGGTCCATTGAAGCTGGTGCTGGTGTAGGCGATGGGAATCACTTTGCGCGATCCGTCGTAGGTGCCAAAGAAGAACAGTTTGTCCTTGATGATGGGCCCGCCGACGCTGCCGCCGAACTGTTGCTGCTGGTGGATGGCCTGGATGTTGACGCCGCGCGACTTATTCAGCGGGTCAAGGGCGTTCAGCGAAGGATAACGCAGGTAGTAGAACAAATCCCCGTGAAACGCGTTGCTGCCGGATTTCGTCACCGCGTTGACCACACCGCCGGCGGCTTGGCCAAGCTCGGCGCTGTAGTTGCTGGATGCGACCTGGAATTCCTGGATGGAATCCATGCTGTAGATATACGCGATGGTGGTGCGGCCCTTCGTCTCCGAGAAGAACGCCTGGCTGTTGCTGGTGCCATCGACGGAGCTGGAGTTGTAGAGGCCGGAGATTCCACGATACGAAACCAGCCCCGTGCCGCCGTCCGTCGTCACGTTCGGGGTCAGCAGCGCGAAGCTTTCCCAGCGACGACCAGCCAGAGGAAGGTTCTCCTTTAACGTCTGACTGACGACCTGGGACATCTCCGTCTTTTCTGTGTCCACAATCGCCTGCTCTGAAGACACTGTCACCGTATCCGTCGTCGATTGGACCGAGAGCGTCAGTGGCACCGAGAGCGATTGGCCGACTTCCAAATTCAGGTTCGTGCGAACCAACTTCGCGAAACCGGCCTTCGTGACAGTGATTTCATAGTGGCCGGGCTGCGAAAACGGCGATACGTAGATGCCGGCAGCATTCGTCGCAAGTGTACGTTCGGTACCTGTATCGGCGTTGCGAACAGCAACAGCAGCGCCAGGGACCACGCTTCCGGTCGGGTCCGTGACCGTGCCGCTGATGGTTCCCGTGCCTACGTTCTGCGCGAGCGCGATTTGCGAAAAACTTCCCAGAAGTACGAGAAGCGCGAAACCCAGGATCGCGAAACTACGCGCGATAGACGCTTGGATTGTTGAGAAATACCTTGTTTGTTTGATTTTTTTGATCATAAATGTAACGATTCTCCCGTGAAGAGATTGAAAGCCGCCCTGTTGCTAGCTTAGCGACGCAATGTTACAGCCAAAAAACAATGCCGAAGGGTCAGACGGGGGCCGAAGCGGAGACTGCTGAGACTCAAATATCTTACTGGCTTCAAAATACCCGAGTTTTGACCAAAGAACAAGTAGATTCTGCCCCTGCCATCCAACGGTGGACCTTGGTAACATAGAACATGGGTGTCCCCTGCCGGGATTTCGAATTCAGGCTCAACGGGCAGG
>CAITIX010000007.1 GCA_903892565.1 uncultured Acidobacteriia bacterium | reverse complement strand
TTCGACGATTAGACGACAAAGAGCCAAGCCCAAGCCCACGCCGTCCGCGCGTGTCGTAAAGTAGGGGTCGAATATGCGCGGAAGGATTTCCGGCGCGATGCCTGAGCCCGAATCGCGCACGGTGATGGCAACGGTATTGCCACCCGCATAGCCGCTCTCGACTTGAATCCAGCCGGGCCCGCCGGTCTGCCTGCGTTCAACGGCCTGCGCCGCGTTCATTAGCAGATTGATGACGACTTGCTGGAGAGGAATCGCGCGCCCGCGCACGTGAGGCAAGGATGGCTCCAGGCGCAGACGGAGCGCGATCTGGTGTTGGGAAAGATTTGCCTCGATGGCCTTGACCGCTTCCTTGATCTGCCAGTTCACATCGAGCAGGTCATCAAGCGCCGGATCATGCCGCTGCATCGCGCGAATGGCCGAAATCACCGCGTCCGACCGCAGGCTGGTCTCCTGAATGCGCCGAAGCGTCCTGGTAGCTTCCTCGATATTCGGTGGATCTTGGCTGAGCCACCGCAAAGCCGCGCCCGCGTCGGACGATATCGCTGCAAGCGGCTGACGCAGCTCGTGCGCGATGGCAGACGACAGGATGGCAGTCGTCATCGGCGTCACCGTGCCCGCCTTTCCGTCATACCCGCCGGACCACATAAAACCCCCATTCAAGGCCGTCCTATACGAAGGTTTAGGACGCTTAAGCCTAATTCAAATGTGTACGCCAAGTAACATTTCTTAGAGATATGCCGATGATCAGTTGGTATAATTTCGATATTCGACCTGTGTAGTACTTTAGGACAACGTCCTACGTTCCACCTCCGGACAGTAACGCCACCCGCGACGCGCCTTCGCCATTGGCGATCGCGTATGCAGTCGCGGGGAGGGCGAAATTGCCCACCCAGCCATATGTGACAACCGTGTTAGACAAAGTAGCATAAATCAAATGAATTGTAATTATAATAAACATGCAGGATATGAATGACCTGAATCGCCTGGACCTTAATCTCCTCACCGTGTTCGCGGCCGTCGCGCAAACTCGGTCGGTCACGCTTGCCGCTCAGCGACTCGCGCTCAGCCAGCCAGCCGTGAGCCATGCGCTTGGCCGTCTTCGGAAGGCCTTTGATGACCCGCTTTTCGTACGAAGCCGCGAGGGGCTTGTACCCACGGTGCGTGGCCGGACGCTTATGGCGCCAATCCAGGCGATCCTGGATTCGGTAGGCGGCCTTTTTCACAGCCCTCCTTTTGACCAGGAAACGAGCCGCCGCGAATTTCGCATCGGCGCGAGCGACTACGCGATTATGACGGTCGCACCGCGGCTCATTCGTGCCGTCCATCTTGACGCCCCGCACGTAAAGCTCGAGATCACGCCAATCTGCGAGCACCCCCTGAGGGCACTGGAAGCGGGCGATCTCGACGGCGCGCTCTGGAATACCTCGTCATCGGGTGGCAATTTCTGCGGACAGGAGCTTTTCCGCGAAAAGTTTATGGGCCAGGCCATCTTACTCGAACGCGCACGCATCAAACGAAACACCATCACTCAGAGACGCTTGCTTCACCAAAAGATCGCCGCATAAGATCAACCAAACAGATGAG
>CAITIX010000006.1 GCA_903892565.1 uncultured Acidobacteriia bacterium | reverse complement strand
GTACTCTTCGCTCGAGAGCCAGCCGTAGCGATCCACGAACTCCCGTTGCAACGCGGCCATGGTGGGCGGCCCTCCGCCAAAGGTCGTATTTCCAACTTTGAAAAAAACGCCCGTGAGTTGGGCGAGTGTCGGACGCGGCATCAGTTTTCTTTGAGCGCGATCCCTAGCGCCTTCATCTTGCGATACAAATGGCTACGCTCCAGGCCAAGCAGTTCCGCCGTACGCGTGATGTTGCCCTTGGCTTCTTCCAATTTCTTGAGAATGTAATCGCGTTCGGCCGCTTCGCGAACTTCCTGCAAACTGCCGAAGCGATCCATGGGCCGGTCGAAAACCGCACGGCGGGAGCGATCCAACGGGATGCGGCGAGCCTCAATGCGAACCTGCGGATTCATGATCACGATGCGCTCCATCAGATTCCGGAGCTCGCGCACGTTGCCGGGCCAGGGATATTCTTCGAGCGCGCGAAGCGCTTCTTCCGCCAGCTCCTTGGGCTTGCGTCCATAGGCCGTGGTAAATTCGCGCAAAAAATAATCCGCCAGCAGCCGAACGTCTTCAATGCGCTCGCGCAAAGGCGGCACATAGAACGGGATGACGTTGAGGCGATAGAACAGATCTTCGCGGAAATTGCCGCGCTCGATTTCTTCCTCCAGATTTTTATTGGTGGACGCTACGACGCGAACATCCACTTGAATGGATTCGGAAGCGCCGACCGGTTCGAAGCGTTGCTCATCGAGCGCGCGCAGAACTTTGGCCTGCGTCTTGAGCGACATGTCTCCCACCTCGTCCAGGAACAAGGTTCCGCCATCGGCCTTATGCAGCTTGCCCTGCTTGTCTTCCATTGCTCCCGCGAAGCTGCCTTTGCGATGACCGAACAGTTCACTTTCAATCAACTCTTCGGGAATCGCCGCACAGTTGACTTCGACGAACGCTTCGCCTGCGCGAGCGCTGGCAGCGTGGATCGCATGGGCGATGAGTTCTTTGCCCACGCCGCTTTCCCCGAAGATCAGAACGCGTCCGTTGGTGTTCGACATCAGCGCCAGTTGCTGACGCAGGGCCTTCATGGGAACGCTTTCGCCGATGATGCGCAGCTTGGCGTCGGTGGTGCCTCGCAAATGATGCAGTTCCAGTTCGAGCCGACGCTGCTGCACGGCGTTATTGATGACGACCGTGACCTTGTCGATGGTCAGCGGTTTCTCCAGAAAGTCGAATGCGCCGAGCTTGGTGGCGCGCACCGCGGTTTCAATGGTGCCGTGCCCGGAGATGATGACGACCTCAGGGCGTTCCGCGAGCGGGAGCTCTTGAATCCGCGCGAGCGTCTCCAGCCCATCCATCCCTTTCAGCCACACGTCGAGTAGAACGACGTCGTAGGTTTGGCGCGCCAATTCTTCCAAACATTTCTCGCCGCTATCGACGGCATCACACGTGTAGCCTTCGTCCTGCAACACTCCCGTGAGAGACTCGCGAATGCCGAGCTCGTCGTCCACCACTAGAACACGAGTGCTCTTCACGCGCGTACTTCCATTTCGGCAGGTACCGCCACGGGGATATCTACGTAAAACCGCGCGCCGGTAGGACGATTATCTTCGACACGCACGCGCGCGCCGTGTTCGGAAAGAATGTGACTCACGATGGCGAGGCCTAGTCCCGTGCCGCGCTCTTTGGTGGAGAAATAGGGCAGAAAGAGTTTGTCCTTATCTTCGGCGGAAACGCCGCAACCGGTATCGGCAACCAACAATTCAAGTGAATCGGCGGACGAGACGCCGGTGCGGACGAGCAGTTGCTTGACGAGAGAATCGCGCATCGCCTCAGCGGCGTTATCCACTAGATTTACAACCACGCGCTTGAATTGTTCGGGATCCAGCTGCACGGGCGGAAGGTCCGGTGCAAGATCCACGCGCAGATCCACGCCCTCCAAGCGGCCCAGGAAAAAGGCAAGCGCATTTTTCACGATTTCGTTCAAGTCGCTCGGCACAGGCTTGGCCGCAGGGAAGCGCGAGAACTGTGAGAACTCGTCGGCCAGCATTTTGACGGACTCCACTTCGCGGGAAATCGTACGCGCGCATTCGCGCAGCACGCGAATGGAATCCGGCGTAATGCCGCCGCGGTCGAGAATCCGGCCAATGCGCTCGGCGCTTAAGGCAATCGGCGTGAGCGGGTTTTTCAATTCGTGGGCAATGCGGCGCGCCACTTCGTGCCAGGCCGCGGCCTTTTGCGCGCGCAACAGTTCGCTGGTGTCTTCGAGCACAACCACGAAGCCGGGGCCGTCCGTTTGCTGGCCAGGCAGCGCGGAAACCGTTACGGCCAAATGCAGGACCTGGCCGGGAGAAGCGAGATCGATTTGGCTGGCAGCGACGCCCGTGCGACGTGCGCGCTTCATCAAGTACTGGATCTCATTCGCGTCTTCGGCCGCAAACAGATCGCGCACATGCGATGCTTGCGCCACTTGCTCTGCAGGAAACAGGCCATGCAACGCCCGGTTCACGCGTTGAATCCGGCCATCGGCACTGAGCGAGATGACACCCGTCGGGATGCTTTCGAGAATCGCTTCGGTGAAACGACGACGGCTTTCGAGCTCGCGGCTGTTGCCCTCGAGCTCCTGCATCATTTCGTTAAAGGCACGCACCAATGTGGCGAGTTCATCGATCGCAAGAGTGTGCACGCGATGACTCAAATTCCCGCGGCGGACTTCGCCTGCGGCTACCAGAAGCGCGGAAATCGGCGAGCTGATTTGGCGCGAGAGCAGCAGCGCGATCCATGTGGCGACAAAAAGAATGAAGAGGGCGATCGCCAAAATGAACAGCAGATAAAGAGTGCGGATGTTGCGCTTCTGGCCAGCCAACTGACCGTACTCGTGCATATAGCGATCGATCTCGCTCTGCGTTCTTTGCAGATCGGCCGCAGGACGCACGGTTACCAGCAGCTCTCGATTGCCCATCTTGGCGTGCGCCGTGTAGACTTCGCCCGTGCCTGGAACCATGGGGCACACCGCGCGCGTGGTTCCATCGGGCACCGAGACTTCCAGTTCGGCGATCCGCTGGTCCCGGCACAGCGCGGCGAAATCCGCGGCCTCGGACTGAACATCCGACCGTGAGGCAAGCCACTGGGCAAGCGAATCGGCGCGGCCTCTGACTTCGAGCGTTAGCGCGCGATTCACGTCCACCAGATTCGTGCGCACGCCTTCGGCAGGGCGGCTGAACCACTTCTCCACATTGCGATTCAGAATGACGTAGCTGAACATCACCAGGAAGACGACAGGCAATAGGCTCAGCGCCAAGGCTCCAGCAACCAGTTTCGTTTGGATGCGCGAGCCTTCGCGATTCGCCTGGCGCTGGATGTAAAGCTTCACGCCGGTGCGAAACAGCATGAAGCCAAGCGTGACCGTGAGGATGAAAATCAGCGTGGAGACGGCCCAGAAGACGGACGTCTGGACCACCGTTACAGGCGCATACTCTCCGAAAGAAAACGAGACTTGCCACACCAGTAGCGAGATGAGAATCGCCAGCAGTGCGATGCCGGAGCCGTAAAGATAACGCTTCCGCATGGAGTCCCTTGCCGCGCACAACGCCCTTACGCGCCGTCCGCTCTAAACTCTTACCGCGCACAACGCCCCTGCGGGCTGTGCGCTCTTAACTCTTACCGCGCACAACGCCCCTGCGGGCTGTGCGCTCTTAACCTCAATTATATGGCTCACGACTCCAGGATCACCACAGCCATGGCCTGTTCCTTCGTGTGAGTCAAGGAAAGGGCGATATTTTTCACTCCCAATTTCGCGGCAAATTCGGCGGCTTTCCCGTGAAAGCGCAGCGTCGGCCGGCCGGAGGGCAGATTGGTGACCTCGAAATCGCACCACTTGACGCCGTGCCAGCCCGTGCCTAGCGCCTTCATGCCCGCCTCTTTGGCTGCGAAGCGGGCAGCAAAGCGCTCGAAACGGTTCGCCTTGCGATTGGCGTAGGCGATTTCGTGCGGCGTAAAGATGCGTTCCACAAACCGATCCCCATAGCGAGTAATCGCCTGTTCAATGCGGGGGACTTCGCATAAATCAATGCCAGAGCCTACGATCACATCGTCAGCGTAGCGGAACCCGCTTCTCGAGGGCAACCGCCGCGGACCGGAGGCAGACGTTGACGGCCCGAATTATGTTACGAAGGTAGTTGTCTGCATGCACATCCCTGACGGCTTCCTGAGTACTCCGGTTTGGATCACGCTCGATCTCGCAGCGGTGCCGGCGGTTGCCTGGGCGGCCAGAAAAGCACAAGCCGATCTGGAATCTCCCGGTGGAACCACGGGTGCAAATACGGATGACCGCCGCATCCCTCTGCTCGGCGTGATGGGTGCGTTTGTGTTCGCCGCGCAGATGATCAACTTTCCTGTAGGGCTCGGAACCAGCGGGCATTTGGTGGGAGGCGCACTGCTGGCCATCGCACTGGGGCCGGCGACTGCAGCCACGGTGATGACGGCCGTGCTCATTCTGCAAGCGTTTCTTCTGCAGGACGGCGGCGTGATGGCACTGGGCGCGAACATTCTAAATATGGCAGTGGCGGGCGTGATGATGGGATATCTTCCCTACCGACTGTGGGGACGCGGGAAGACGCGGCAAGCGGCCATCTTCCTGGGAGGATTTTTCAGTGTGGCGATCAGCGCTGCGCTGGCGCTTGGCGAGTTGATGGTCTCCGGCGCGCCTCTGTCGCATCGCTTGGTTGTGATTTCCGGAACGCTGTTCGTGATCGGCGCTTTGATCGAAGGCGCCATCACGGTTGCCGCAGTGCGTGCCATCGAACGCCTGAATGCGGGCTGGGTGCGCCCGGCCGAACCGGTGCGGATGAGATCTATCGTGCTGGCTGCGGTCGGCGCGATTGCATTGATCGGATTTGGCATAGTACTCGCCTCGAAGGCGCCGGATGCCTTGGAATCTGCGCTTTCTCTCCGCAGTGAAGTGAACGCGGCTCTTTTGGACAAGAACTGGTCGCGAGAATTACACCGAGCGCTCGCGGGCCTTTCCGGCATGGTGATCCTGTACGCGTGCCTCATGATGTTGGCTCGCTGGTTTGGACGCCAGAGGAGCGCCTGAGTTGGCGAGTGCATTGCGGCACGCAAGCGTCGAACGGTGGAGCCGGGGATCGAGTCCTTTACATCGGGTTGACGCTCGCGCCAAACTGATCGCACTGCTTGTGTTTCTGACCGCCGTCGCGACCACTTCAAAACACGCACCGTGGATTTACGCCGCGTTCTTCGTGCTGCTTGGGTCGGCGATCTTCCTTGCCCGGCTCCCGGTGATGGCGATGCTCGCGCGCGCGGCGTTGGTCCTGCCGTTCTCCGCCGTATTTGCTGCGATGACGTGGTGGGCGGGAGATTTCCCCACAGCGGCGGTGCTTGTGGCAAAGAGCTTCTTATCTATTCTGGCCGCTCTCACACTCGCGGCGTCCACGCCATGGGTGCGCTTGCTGGATGCGCTGGCGTTCTTGCGCGTACCCAGGCCGTTGCTGCTGGTGATTCAATTTCTGGCGCGGTATCTTTTCGTTGTCGGAAACCAAGTGGCGCACATGCGGCTTGCGGCACAAGCCAGGGGAGGCATCGGCAAAAGCTCCCTGTCTGGATTTCATGCCGCCGCAGGAGCCGTGGGCGTGCTTTTCGCGCGTTCCTGGGAGCGGGCGGATGGTATCTATAAGGCGATGCTGGCGCGTGGATTCACCGGACGTTTTCCCGCGCCGCAGGTTGCTCCCTTTCTGGCGCGCGATGTCGCGTTTCTGTGTGCGGCGGTTTTCGTGACGGTTGCGGTGCGGTTCGCGTTATGAAACCGGCATTATGAAACCAGAGACCGAAAACGTAATCGACGTGCGAGGGCTGCGCTATCGCTACCCGGATGGCACGCTGGCGCTCGATGGAATCGATTTCCGCCTGCACGCCGGAGAATGTGCGGCTGTGTTCGGAGCCAATGGCTCCGGCAAGACAACCTTCGTGATGCATCTGAACGGACTGCTGCGCGGCGAAGGATCCATCGAAGTTTGCGGCCTGCGCATCGACGGTAGCGCGAAGGCCGACACACTGGCCGCTGTGCGCGCGCGCGTGGGACTGGTCTTTCAAAATTCGGAAGAACAATTGTTCATGCCCACGGTCCTGGCGGACGTGGCCTTCGGCGTCGCAAACATGGGCTTGTCATCGGAGAACGCGGCACGAAAAGCCAAAGAGGCGCTAGAGCAAGTAGGGATGGCCGGCGCAGCCGAGAAGGCTCCGTATCACTTGAGCGCCGGTGAAAAACGCCGCGTCGCGATTGCCGGGGTGCTTGCCATGCAACCGGATATTTTGGTGCTGGACGAGCCGACCACATCGCTCGATCCTCCAGGACAACGAGAACTGCTCCAGCTGCTGCGGCGGCTTCCGCAAGCGAAAATCCTGGTCACGCACGACGTGGACTTTGCCGCGGCATTAGCCGCGCGAGCCGTATTCTTCGAACGGGGACGAATCGCGGGAGATGGAGAAATCCATTCGATTATCGAGCAGTTTCATTGGTCTCGAGGATCAGAGTAACCGGGCCATCGTTCACCAGCGCGACTTCCATGTGCGCTTGAAAAACTCCGGTTTCGACAGGCACGCCTCGCTGGCGCGCTGCCTCCAAGAAATATTCGTACAAGGTGCGCGCCGTGGCGGCAGGAGCTGCGGAATCGAAACTCGGTCGACGTCCCTTGCGGCAATCGCCATAGAGCGTGAACTGCGAAACGACGAGGAGCGCGCCGCCCGTATCCACAAGGCTACGATTCATCTTGCCGGCATCGTCGGAAAAAATGCGCAGCTGGATAATTTTGTCGAGTAGAGAATCGGCGTCCTTGGCCGTATCGGCGTGGGTTACTCCCAGCAGCACGAGAAGGCCGGGGCCGATGGCACCACTGACGGTCTGTAGGGAATCGGCGTGAACGGTGACACTGGCTTGAGAAACGCGCTGCAGTACGGCTCGCATGGAGAGACGCCTACCAGTATGCGCAACAATGCGTCGTGTTTCAAAACGCGGGAAAGAACGGGCTTCGCGAAGGATCGCGATTCAGTAATGATCGCGGTTAAACCGGCTGCTTCCACTCTTTCGCGGCGTCTCGGGCGGCCACGGCCGCGCCGGTATAATCCTGCTGCGAAAGAAGGGTGCGAACCTCATCGACGGCGAACATGGTCTGTTGCGCGCGCAGCATCTCCGGGCTTGCCGGATCCGCGCCAGAGGTCATGACCTGCTTCAAGTGCGCGACGACGTCCGTCACGATCGATTCCGCCTTCGCCCCGTTGCTGCGATGCAAATGGACGATCAAATCGCGAATATTCGAGAGCACTTCTGAGGAAGTCAATAGATTTGGTTCGGTTTTTTCCATGGCTGGCGTTCGCGGTCCTACCCAGAGAAAAGAGGAACGCCCAGCAGTTTCGAATACGACGAGGCTCTCGGATCGAGGTGCTTCAAGTATGGCAGGTATCGGCCCCCCGTGCAATTGAAGCGGAAATCACGCGGCGTTTTGGACTTTATTTGAGGGGCCCGAAGTCCAAAAGGGCTAACGCGCCGCCGCAGGTGCCGGGTCGCGCAAAATCGCGCGCAGTTTCACGTCCCAAGACAGCGGCAACGAGACGGGGTTGTAGCATTGCTTGTCATCACAGGCCTGATACTGCAGCGTCCCAGTCACGGTGATGGATGCTTTACCGCGGAGCGCTTCCTGGCTGGCGGCGCTGCCGTCGAGCACCAGATCCTGCGTCAGGCGGAACGGCTTCTGATAGACGTTCACTTTTTCCTTCAGCGGCTTGAAATCGTAAATCTCCGAGGCCGGATAACGCATCGGCAGCGCCCGCACTCGCGGATTCTCATCCAGCTTGAAGGCGATCACACGATAGCCGCGCACCTCCGCTCCTGGAGCGTACACGTGAATGCGCGCATGCGGCACCACGTCCAACATCACCGAGAAATGATTTCCCGCCGCCACCGAAGCGTCGCTGATATAGCTCGTCGCATCCAGGTGATTCGTGGATGTCTTGGTGCCGGCGACGGAAGTTCCACCGCCCAGTTTTACTAAGAGGCTCGCGGCCGTATTGCGCTCGACGTAGGCTTCTTCAAAGAAACGCGAGGTAACCCGCCCCTGGCGATCCACAAAAAACGCGCCTGGAAACGCCATCCCGATCTGTTCCTTGCGGGCCCCGAAGCCGGAAACGTATTTCGCCACTTCGGCCTTCAGTTCCGGATCGTCACCCTTCGCGTTGAGCGCAAGCTCCGGCAGAGGATTCAGAATGCCGTAGCGTTTGATCGTGGCCGAACCGAAATCGGACAGCATGGGATACGTGATGCCGCGCTGTTTGGCGAATGCTGCAATCAAGGGAGGAGCATCGTAGCTGATCGACGCCACGCCGAGCCCGCGCGCTTGCATCTCCTTGAGCTGGCTTTGCAGCTCGACCAGCTGCGTTTTGCAGTACGGGCACCAGTCCGCAGAGCGCACGAAAACAATCATCGCGCCCTTGGGGCCCATGATGGACTCCAGGTTTCGGGCAGCGCCGTTTTGGTCCTTCAAATCGAAGTCCGGAACTTTTTCGCCGACTTGCGGCCCCAGCTTCGCCACGTCGATCTTCTGACGTGGTGCTTCTTGCGCGCAGAGAATGACCGCCAAAAATGGAATCAAAAGCGCAAGCCCTCGCGGACCGTATCCTCGCCTGGTGCTCATATGGCGAGTCTATCGCGTCGGGCCTGCGAGTGCACGGCGGGCGAGTATTGGTGGGCCCTGTTGGATTTGAACCAACGACCAACGGATTATGAGTCCGCTGCACTAACCGCTGTGCTAAGGGCCCTGCCGAACGGAAGGCGAAGCCGCGTGCCGGCCTGTGCGCCTCCACCACATTACCAGTCTACCCATCCGCGAATACAGTGGGAAGATTCACAAATTCCTGCAACAAAATCCCGGCGGACGCGTTTCTATATACTAGAATCACACGTTCGGGGTAGGGGGATTTGCGCAATGAGTTCTTGGCACAGACTCGTGTCTTTAGGCGTTATTGCGGCGCTTGCACCAGCGTTACTGGCGCAAGGGGGCGGCACTTACGCCCTTGTGATAGATCCAAGTATTCCGTCGCGAATCTACGCGGGCTCAGATAGCGGATTCCTGGTGAGCACCGACGGCGGCTCCACCTGGCTCGCTTCCAACGTGGGACTTCCCACAGGGAAAGTCGCCGCCATTGCGGTGGTGAAGACTAATCCCACGACAATTTACGCCGGTAGCGGACAGGTATACAAAAGTACTGACGCGGGCCAGACCTGGAAGCCGACCGGCGGACTGCCCGCTGCGATTGCGCCCCATGCAAAGGGCGTGGCGGCGCTCACTGTCGATCCTACAAATCCCTTGAATCTCTATGCGGGGATGTACGCGAATAAGGGACCAGGGGTCATGATCAGCAAGGACGGAGGAGCCACATGGACCGTGCCAACATCCAAAACCCTGCTGCCCGACACGTTTTCCGCCATGATAGTGGATCCGCGCAGTCCCTCCACCGTCTATGCTGCGTGTTACAACGGCGGCGTTTTCAAGAGTGCGGACGCTGGCACGACGTGGACGGACATATCAAAAGGCCTGCCTGGGGTCAGGATCCACGGATTGGCGATGGATCCCACGAATTCTCTGATTCTGTATACGAGAGTCCGCGACAACGGGGTGTATAAAACCACAAACGGCGGGACTACTTGGATCGCGGCAAACAAAGGGCTCGGCCCGAGCGTCGATGTGCAAGCGCAATTCTCAAGCATCGTGGTGGATCCCACGAATTCATCGATTCTCTACACGGGAACCCAAGCGGGAGGCGTTTTCAAATCCATCGATAGCGGAGCAAACTGGGCCCCGGTCGGAGCCGGCCTGCCGTTTGACGGCGGAGGCTCGCTGGCCGTCGATCCCACGAATCCTTCGACGTTATACGCCAGCACTTCCAGCGAAGGCCAGATCCTAAAAAGCACGGACGGCGGCGCGACGTTTAACGTTGGCCCCTTCACCACGGACCTGCCCTATGTTGGATCATTCGCGCAGGTGGTTTCGGCCGGAACCTGGAAGATGATCATGAATTTTCTGAACCTGGGACCGAATCCGGCGGAGGTGCAGGCCAGTTTCTTCGACAACAACGGAGCGCCGTTGTTGCTGCCCTTCACGTTCCCGCAGCAAGCTCCTTCGGCGCCGCTGCTGGCGTCGGAACTGGATCGGACCATCGCTCCCGGGGCGCAGTTGATCCTCGAAAGCACCGGGCCAGACACCACGCCGACGTCTATCGGCTGGGGCCAGCTTACGGGAGAGAGTGGCGCGAATGGATTCGGAATTTTCATCGATGCCGCGCTCGGCTGGAACGCCCTAGTGCCGCTCGAGACCCGGAATGCAGGCGTGTACACGTTAGCCTTCGACAATACGGCCGCGCTCGCGACCGGCGTGGCACTGGCAAACGTCGCGGGCACGGCGGCCAATATCCCCGTGACGATACTCGACGACACGGGCAAGCCTCTCGGCACGGACGTGATCCCGCTGGCGGCCGGTGGACACGCGTCCTTCGTGCTCAAAGATCGATACGCCGCTACCGTAAACAAGCGCGGCACGATTCAGTTCCAGACGCCCGCGGGCGGACAGATCACGGTCCTGGGGGAGCGCGCCAATGGTCCCGCTTTAACTACGCTACCGGTGTTGGCGGACGTCGATACGCCGGGCGGCTCCTTCGCGCACGTGACGTATAACAACGGCTTCACCAGCACGTTCTACATTGTGAACACGGGAACGACTACGGCCAACTTCACGCTGAGCTTTTTCGAAGAGACGACGGGGAATCCTTTACAGGTGCCGCTCTCGCTGCCGCAATCGGGAACCACGGTAACCACCGCCACTCTGACGCGGACGTTGGCGCCGGGTGCAATGCTGGTTGCAACCACCATTGCGCAAGACACTGCGCCCGGCGTCTCTGGATTCGCGCAACTCACCACCACAGGTAACGTCAGCGGCTTGGAAGTGTTCCGCTGGAACACGTTCGCGCAGGAAGCCTCCGTGCCGCTCGACAACCGTAAACCAGGCAGCTTTGTGTTCGCGTTCGACGATACGGGGAACCTCACGACGGGCGTCGCGATCGCCAACGCCAGCGCAACTCCTGCGAACATCCAGACGAAGATCTACGACGACACTGGCGCGCCCTTGCAGACCACGGCCATTAATCTGGTGGGCCACGGCCACTCGTCCTTTTTGTTGCCCATTAACTATCCGCTTACGACGGGCAAGCGTGGATTGGTGGAATTTTTCGTGCCCGCCGGCGGGCAACTGAGCGTCATTGGGATCCGGACGGCGTCGGGCGTTACGCCGATCCCGATTACGACGATCCCGGTACTGACCCGTTAGGCGGCAGGCCGCTCGGGAACAGCGGCTGCGGTCCTACAATGGGATATGCGCAACATCTTGGTGGTTCGCGTGGTTCTTGGTCTCGCGGCGGTTGTAGCCGCCCCCGCGGCTTTTGCTCAGCAGTCTCCTGGATTCGATCCGTCGGCAATTGACCGCTCGGCCAACGCCTGCGTGGATTTCTATCAATACGCCTGCGGCAACTGGGTGGCACAGAATCCCATTCCCGCGGATCAATCGCGCTGGGGACGCTTCGACGCGCTGCAGGAACGCAATCAAGCGATCTTGCGACAAATCGTGGAGAAAGCTGCAGCGGTGACCCCGACTCGCGCGCCGATTGATCAAAAAATCGGCGACTATTACACCGCCTGCATGGACGAGGGCACGATTCAATCCAAAGGCACCGCGCCGCTGAAGCCTCTCCTGGATCGCATCGCGGCGATGCACGACCGGGCGGCTATCACCGAAGTGCTGATCGAGCTCGTCCGCAATGGATTGAACCCTTTCTTTCGCTTCAGTCCCACGCCAGACGCCAAGAACTCCAAGGAAATGATTGGCGATCTGGATCAAGGCGGCATGGGCCTGCCGGATCGCGACTACTATCTGAAGACCGACGAAAAATCGGTGGAGCTACGCCGTCAATACGTGGCGCATATCCAGAAGATGTTCGAGCTCATCGGCGTTCCTTCGGCGGAAGCCGCGCAACGCGCGCAAGCCGTGCTCTCGATTGAAACGGCACTGGCCAAAGGAGCGCTGGATCGAGTTGCCCGCCGCGATCCCACCAAGCTGTATCACATCATGACACCGCGCGAGGTTCAGGCTTCCAGTCCGAGCATTGGGTGGACGAAATTCTTCTCGGGCATTGGAGTGACGAAAATGCCGCGTCTCAACGTCGAGGTGCCGGATTTCGTCAAGGCCATGGATGCCGTGGTCGCCAAAACCGACGTGGAAGATTTGAAAGCCTACCTGACCTGGAACGTTCTGCACGAATCCTCGGCATTTTTGCCCGCCGCGTTTGAGAATGAGACGTTCAACTTCTTCCGCAAGACGCTGCAGGGAGCCAAGGAAATGCGTCCCCGGTGGAAGCGCTGCGTGGATCTCACCGATAATCAGCTGCCCGACGCTCTCGGCCGCCGCTTCGTGGAATCGACGCTCGGCGATGAGGGCATGCGCCGCACGCATGCCATGGTCGGCGAAATTGAAAAGGCCATGGCCGACGATCTGCGCTCCTTGGATTGGATGACGCCCAAGACCAAGCAGCAGGCACAGCTCAAACTGCGCGGCGTGCTCAATAAGATCGGAACTGTCGAGAAGTGGCAGACCTACGACACCGTCACCATCGCACGCGACGACGCGTTCGGCAATTCCGAAAGGGCCGGCATGTTCGAGGTGCAACGCCAACTGGCCCGCATCGGCAAGCCTGTCGACAAGCGGGAATGGGAGATGAGCCAGCCCACCGTTAACGCCTATTACGAACCGCAGCAGAACAACATCAACTTCCCGGCCGGCATTCTGCAGCCGCCGTTTTACGACAATGCCATGGACGATGCCGTGAATTACGGAGCCATCGGCGCCGTGATCGGCCACGAGCTCACGCACGCGTTCGACGACGAAGGCCGCCAGTTCGACGTCAAAGGCAATCTGCGCGATTGGTGGACCATGGCCGACGCCAAGGCGTTCGACGATCGCGCGGCGTGCCTCGTAAAGCAGTACGGCGGATTTACGGTGATCGACAACCTCAAGATCAACGGCAAACTGACCCTCGGCGAAAATACGGCCGATAACGGTGGTGTTCGTCTTGCCTATCGGGCGCTGATGGATCATCTCGGCGGCAAGGAGCCTGCTGCGCGCGATGGCTTCTCTGCCAGCCAGCGCTTTTTCCTGGGCTTCGCGCAAATCTGGTGCGAGAGCCGCAGGCCCGAATTCTCCCGCCTGCGGGTGCAGACGGATGCGCATTCCCCGGGAAATTTCCGCGTGAACGGGGTCGTCACCAATTCGCCGGAATTCCAAAAAGCGTTCGGATGCTCGGCCAACCAGCCGATGGTGGGGCAGCCTGCGTGCCGTGTCTGGTAACGCGCGTCTGATAACGGGCGGCGTTGACACGTCCGCGCAAGCAGACTTACAATCGGTTGGCCAAGTGTATTCGCTCAAGTGGAAAAGGAATAACCAATGACATTCAATAAAATTGCGGGCATGCTCGCAGCAGCGGTAATGCCGTGCGTGCTTCTGGCGCAGGCGCCGCCGGCAGCGCCCGCCAAGCCCGATTCTCCGGAAGTGCTCGCCCTGATCGCCAAAGCCAAGAAGGCTGCGGGCGCAAAGTGGGCGGACGAAGCACACTTCTTTTGCGAAGCGCCGCGCGCCAACCGCGCTGACGATCCGGTGATCCCGGCCACGAAGATCTTCGACAACGGTTACATCATCGGGAACTCGGGAACCGCCGCCTACGTTTTCAAAACCTCGGCCGGTTTACTGATGTTCGATTCTCTGGCGACGAATCAGGTGGAGACACAACTGCTCCCCGGCTTCCAGAAGCTCGGCCTGAATCCGGCGGACGTGAAGATCATCGTGATGGGCCACGGCCACGCGGATCACTTCGGCGGCTCGCCCTATTTCCAGGAGCACTTCGGATCCAAGGTGTATATCTCCAAGGCCGACTGGGATGTCATGGAGAAGCCGGCGCCGGCCGACGCGAAGAAGAAGGGACCTCCGCAGGTAATCCCCAAACATGATGCCGATGTGGTGGAAGGCCAACCGATCGTGCTCGGCGATTTCAAGATGACGCCGTATGCGATCCCCGGCCACACGCCCGGCTCCACGGGCTACATATTCCAAGTGATGGACAACGGCAAGAAGCACACGGTCGGCATCTATGGCGGGACGATCCTTACGCCGGGTCCGATCTCCGACGACAATCTGAAACTGTACGTGCAATCCGTGAAGAAGTTCCAGGCGGAAACGAAAAAGGCCAAGGCGGATACGATCATGCAGAACCACCCACTGATGTACAACCTGCCTGCCATGCTCGACCAAATCCAGTCCCGCAAGAAGGGCGATCCGAATCCGTTCATCGTGGGCGGAGCCGAATACCAGAAGTTCCTGCAGACGATGGAGCTGTGTTCGGAAGCGAACGTCGCGCGCCGTAAATAATAGCGGACTCACCACAAAGAAGAAAGGGCGGCGGTCGCGAAGACCATCGCCCTTTTCTTTTTTCGCTGCCGAGAACTCCGCTACTTCAAGCCAAGCGCCGTAAGCGCCACACCCACGCCGCCTAATCCCGTAAGAATCGAAAACCACCACACTGTTGGGATTTTCGTAAGAATCGCCAGCGAAGCCAATACAATCGCCACTTCCAGGAAGATCTCGGCGAATTCCATGCGCGCCGCCTCGTGGCCCTTCGCCTTGCTTTCGTTCTCCAGCGCTTGCGCTTCTTTCTGGATCTCCTCGCCCTCTTTCGTATATTTTTCGACGTTCTTGGAGTACTCCGCGACCTTCGCCGGTTGCGCCGCCAGCGTGTCGCGCGCGATTTCCGATTCGTAGCGGCGGATGGATTTCGCCTGATAATACGCCCACTGATCGGACGCCTTCGCCTGATTCACGATCTCTTCCGTCGTCGCCATATGTCCCATGACCGAGACCACGGCAAGAGCGGCAGCCATAATGGCCATCGTTCCGGCAACGCGCTTATCGAACGGATCGCGCGCTTCTTCCATCTTTTCTTTCAGCTCTTCTTCGAGGCCCATCTATGCGTTACTCCCTTCCGCAGAATCTTCGCGGCGCCCGGAACGCGCTGCGCTAACCGATAACACGAGCGCTGCGCCGGCAATCGCCATGAAGCCCAAATAAATGATACCGGCTCCGTATCCCTTGGTGCGATCTGTCAGATAGCCGATGACGTAGGGTCCAGCAAATCCGCCGAGATTTCCGAAGGAATTGATCATGCCAATACACGCCGCCGCAGCAGCCTCGGTGAGAAAACTTGTGGGCAGCTGCCAGAACACAGGGATGTAGCTATGCGCGCACATCGCCGCGAGCGAGAACAGCAGAATCGAAATCACCAGGCTCCCGCTGAACGCCGCGCTCGCCACCAGCAGCACTCCTCCGAACGCAAGCGCGAGAGCCGTATGCCAGCGCCGCTCGCCTGTTTTGTCCGAGTGCCAGCCATTCCAGACCATGGCAGGAAACGCCGCCAGATAGGGGATGCCTGCAATCAACGTCACTTGCAACACACTCAATCCGGAAAGCCGCTGCACGATTTTCGGCAGCCAGAAACCAAATCCGTAAATCGAGGTCAACCCGCAAAACGCCGCGAGCGTCAACTTCAAGACATCGGGATCGCGCAACGCTTTCCAAACCGTGAGCGCCTTGACCGCCTTTTTGGCCTGTTTTTCGCGCTCCAGCTCGCCCATGATCCAGTCGCGCTCGTCGGGCTGCAGCCAGTGCGCTTCGTTCGGCCAATCGGTCAAATAGAAGATCGTAACCACGCCGAAGACCACCGCAGGCACGCCCTCTAAAATCAGCAGCCAGCGCCAGCCGGACAAGCCCATCCAGTTCACGCGCATCAGCAATCCGGAAACAGGAGCGCCGATCAACTGCGAAATCGGGATCGCCGTCATAAACAACGCGACCGCTCGTGCGCGATCTTTCGCACGGAACCAGTGCGTCAGGTAAACGATCATGCCCGGGAAGAATCCCGCTTCGGCGAGGCCCAGAAAGAAGCGAGCCCAGTACAACTCCCGCGCCGAGTGCACCAGTCCCGTCATGGATGCGAGCACGCCCCAGGTGATCATGATGCGCGCGATCCACTTCCGCGCGCTCCACACTTCCACCAGAACCGTTGCCGGAATCTCGATCAAAAAATAGCCAACGAAAAAGATGCCCGCGCCGATACCGAAAATCTCGTTGGAAAAATTGAGCTCGCGCGTCATGTTCAACGACGCGTAGCCCAGGTTCACGCGATCCAAATACGAAATGATGTACAGGATGAAAAGGAACGGCACTAGGCGGCGCGTGATCTTGCGGCGCGTGCGCTCGGCCAGTTCGTTCATGGCTGGTGAACTCGGAGAGGTCGGCAAACTCTCCCTAGAATAGCGCGGTGAGGATCCAAGGGGCGCTAGCGCGTGCCACCGTGGTACGATACCGCCCTAGAAGCCTCCTCATGAAAAAAGCATTTCTCGTATTCGCTGCCGCACTTCCTCTGTTCGCACAATCACCCTCCGGCGAGATCGAGCGCCTGGATCCGGCGCTCGATAAGATCGTTCCCAAGAACGCCAAAATCGAAAAGGTCGTCAGCGGGATTAAGTTTGCGGAAGGCCCTCTGTGGGCACGCGCAGGTTTTCTTTATTTCAGCGACCTCCCCAGCAACGCCTTGATGAAATGGACCCCGGGCGGCGCGACCGAAGTGTTTCGTAAGCCCGTGTTCACCGATTCGTTCCCCGATGGTGTGCAGATCGGGACGAACGGCTTAGCGTTCGATCCGCAAGGGCGCATCGTCGCCGCCGAGCACGGCAATCGCCGCATCTCGCGCATGGAGAAGGACGGCAAGATCACGACGCTCGCGGATCGCTACGAAGGCAAGCGCATCAATAGCCCCAATGACGTAGTCGTGCGCAAGAACGGCGATGTTTATTTCACCGACCCGGTTGGCCTGTATCGTACCTGGCCCGATGGCCCCGGCAAGCCGCAGCCGGAGCTCGGCTACAACGGAGTGTTTCGCATTTCCGCCGCGGGCAAAGTCGAGCTGTTAACCAAGGACGTGCAATATCCCAACGGCATTGCCTTCTCGCCCAATGAAAAGAAGATGTACGTGTCGAGTTCGCGTCCCGACAAGTATTGGATGGTGTACGACGTGAAGCCCGATGGCGGCATCGCAAACGGCCGCAAGTTCGCCGACGTCACGACTGAACCGGGCGAAGGCGTTCCCGACGGCATGAAAGTGGATCGCGCGGGCAATATCTACGGAACAGCTCTGACTGGCGTTCAAGTGTTCTCGCCGAGCGGCAAGCGCCTAGGGACGATCGTGACTCCCGAGATCCCCGCGAATTGCGCGTGGGGCGATGCAGATGGCAAGACGCTATACATCACGGCTCGTACCAGCATCTACAAAATTCGTCTCAATATTGCCGGCGCCGGAGTTCGGCCTTAGCATCGACGCTCCCCGCCGCGTGCGCGCAATCAGGCATAATAAACGCTACCACTCAAGTCGAACAGGAGACCACGATGTCTGAAGCCGCCAGCAACAACTCGCCAAAGAAAGGCATGTCCGACGCCACCATCGCGTACGGCGTGCTGCGCCTGACCTTGGGCATCAACATCGCGCTGCACGGCATCAGCCGCGTGATTGGCGGGCAGGCCGCGTTTCTCGCCTACCTGAACCACTACTTCGAGAAGACGGCCCTCATGCCGAAAGAAATTCTCCCGTTCTTCGCGATCTTCATCACGTGGGCGGAGACGATCCTCGGCACCCTGGTCCTGTTCGGCGCTTTCACCCGCTTTGCGTTGATCGCGGGAAGCCTCGTGCTCGCGATGCTGGCCTTCGGCACAAACCTCGCGCAGGACTGGGGCATCGCAGGACTGCAGTTAACCTACGCGCTCATCTATTATTTCCTGCTGAAGCATCGCGAAGAGCTCAACGGCTTGTCGGTCGACGCCATGATGGGCAGGTAGCTCGGCAAATACACCAACTCTACGGCTCGCCCGCCAGCGGCTTGTACATCGGTGGTGGAACGCGCCGTTTCGAAGCCATCTGATACGCCGAGGCGACCTTCAGGATCACATCCTCACGTCCCGGATCGGCGCGAAACACCAGTGAAAACGGCACGCCGGGCTCCGGCAGCATCGTCGGCGTGTCATTGTTCGTCGGTATATAGCGCTTTTTATCGGGACTGAGGCGGTACGTCGGATCATACACCGTGCGCACGTAGCCCGCAGGGATCAGCACCTCGGTCACGCCGGCGTGCGGCCCGTAACGGATTTCGCCGCGCACATCTCCCACGGGTGCAGGCTGCGGCGCGAGGCCGATCTTGCCGGGCGGCAACGAATAATGCAGCCGCACCACCAAGTCCAGTTTATTTTCCATCATCACTTTCATGTCGAGGCGACGCAGCAACTCGCGCAGCTTCAATTTGTGATCGACACCCTGGCGCTCGTCGACCGGACGCCGCATATCGTCGATTTCTTCCCAGTTCTTGAACCCAGCCCGTTGGTCGTCGCCCCAAAACTTCGAGCGCAAGTTGAGCTCGTGGAAATTCACAAGCGTTTCCGTGAAGCCGCGCTCTTTCCAATCGGCCGCGCGGCGCTCGGCGTACTGCGTGAAATGGTAGCGGAAGGCGTTCGATTCCACCACCTGCTGGATATAACGGATGTTGAGATTCTTCGGCAGCGGCTCGCGGCCCTCGGCCAATGCCAGCATGTAATCGATCGGCGCCATCGTGCCCGTGCCGAAGACTTTTCCCGGCGCGAATTCGGTCGGCTTGATGCGCGCTACGAATTCCGGAAACTCGGGCTGCCCCGCCCGGTTCAGTTGATAGAGCATCTCCGGATAGAACAAGCTGACCAACTGCGCGAGCGCCTGATTGTAGGACGGCTTCATGTTGTCGATCTGCGGATCGTCCGGCCACAGAGGATCGGTCGATTCCACGAGCGTCGCCCCAAGGAAATCGCCCAGCACGTTCTTGATTTCCTTGGCCGCCGCATCCACAATCGGCTCATCCGCCTTCACGCCAGGGAATTTCAGCATCGATTCGCGAATCACGCCGATGCGCATGCCCTTGAGCGATCCCCGCGCGCCCGGCTCGGCTGCGGCTTTTGCGAAGGAGCCGGGATAAATGCTGGTTCGCGGAACGGTCGTGAAAACATCGCGTGGATCGTAGTAGCCGTTCACGGGATCTTTCAACGCATCGAGCACCTTGGCAGAATCGCCGATATAGCGGCAATGAATGCCAGTGCGGTCCTCATAAACGTCCGCGCCGATGCCGCCGCCGTGGAACGAGATCATCGACTTGTGTGGCAAGATCAGCGCTACCGAGTTGTGATTCGCAGGCCCTCGACAACTCAAACTGGTTTCCTCGCACAGGCTGCATGTGACGAGGTTCGCGCTAACCGACGCGCCCGATCCTGAACTCGAGCCCAGCGATCCCGCACGAGTGCTGTCATACGCGCTACTGGGATTTCCCGCCCACGAGCTGCGTTGATACCCTTGCGTCGAGAGCAACTGCACCGTCGGCTTGTTCTTTCCGCCCGGATCCGCCGGACGCCCATTGTATTCCGTATTGACCGCCTTCGCGCAAATAATCGCGCCCTTTTTGCGCAACTGGGCGACGAGCGTGTGATCGCGCGCGGGGAAATCGATGTCGTAACGCGCGTCGCCACCGCCCGCGCTGTGCATGTCCATCGTGTCGAAGGGATCCTTGAACGAAAACACGACGCAGTACATGGGCATCGCATTGAGATCGGGATTGCGGCCATACTGCTGGTCGAGCTCGGACGCGCGTTCGAGCGCATCGGGCAGGCGGCGAAATTGTTCGCAGACGGCAGGCGACCCGACAGGCAGCGGCCCTGCGGACAGCGGTTTATCGCGATCACCTTTGCAGGTGATGGAGCGCTCTCCCCGGATGTTCAGCGTCGCGAGCGCGTTGATCTGTGCCGAGTTCGGCGTGCCGATCGTCATGCCATATTGCTGCTGCACGCTCGGATCGGATGCCGTGGATTCCATGCGTCCGAACTCCAGCGGCGTGCCGATGTATTGATCGTAATCGGGCACGAGCGTTCGAATACCCACCGTCTCCGTGGGAAACTTGATGGGCGATAGCGCGCGCATGGTCCCGAACGCTTGCGGGATCGGCGCGCCGTCTGCGGTGATCAGACGATCACTTGTGCCGTTGTATGCTTTCGCGCGATTCAGATATAGCTGCACAAGTTGGTGGCACGTGAGCTGGCCTCCGCGTATGGCCCGATGGATGTCGCTAATAGTGGCTTCCTGCAAATGGAATCGGAAAGTGGCTGCGGGCGGTGCAGCCTGTTGCGCCTCCGCCCCTTGCGGCGGCATCACGGAAACAACTAATGCGGCCGCGCCGGCGAATATCCAGGTAACTGCCGATGTCTTTCGATACACTTTAGTTCCTCCCGATGGGACCGGCCTTAACGGGGGACCGGATGTCGGCAATTACAGCACAGCCCGCGGGAAGGGGTCAAGACGCGGGCTCGCCGCGCACGTGGTCGTTCGTGATGCGTGTGGTAACATCCCAAGTCAAGGAGCTCCGGATGAACCGCCGACATGTGTTTTCAGTGATCGTCGCCGCACCGTTGGTGGGCGCGCAAACGAAGCAACCGTCGATTCGCGAGAGGATACTTGGCGCGTGGGACCTGATCTCCTGGGACGAAACGAACGCCGCGACCGGAGAGATTACGTACCCATGCGGCAAGAATGCCGTTGGACAGATTATCTATGACGCGAGTGGACGGATGTCAGCGCAGATTATGAATGCAGATCGCCGCAAACTTCCCAACCCGGGCGGTAATCTAGCGTGGGTGAAGGAACTGAATTTCGAACATGCTTTAGAAGTTTTGGGCGGCTGCATTTCATACTTTGGCGCCTTCGAGGTTGACGAAACGAAGCACACGGTGACACATCACACAAGGGGAGACGTTAGACCAGGAGCAGCGGGACTTGATAGAGTTCGATCCGCTGAATTTCTTACCAAGGATCGGATACTGCTCAAGTATCCGAACGGTCCGAACGAAAACCGCCTCATCTGGGAACGGGCGCGCTAAGTTGGGTCGAGAGTTTTCTCGCGGCTTCGACACTACTCCCTTGCGAGCTATCCTGAAACCATGAGCGCAGGACCCGGAATGCCGGTCGAAGTTTATCTTCGTACTTCATACCCGGACTTGGATCGTGAGTATCGGGATGGCGACGTTCTGGAGAGAACTTTGCCCGATTACCTGCACGGAAAAACGCAGATGCTCCTGCTGCTGTTTTTCGGAGCCTTGCGCCAATCGCTCTCGATCTTCCCCTGCAGTGAAGTGCGCATGAAGCTGCGCGAAGGCCTGTACCTGATCCCGGACGTCGCGGTATTCCACGGCGTGGAGCCTTCGCAAATTCCGGACGCGCCGCCGTTAATTGTTATTGAGATTCTATCGCCCGATGATCGCCTTACTCAGGTGCGCGACAAGCTCGAAGCCTTCCAAAAGTGGGGCGTGGCACACGTGTGGCTGGTAGATCCGCACGGGCGGCATCTTTACAGGTACGAATCCGGATTGCAGGAAGTGGAAAGCTTGAAGGTGCCCGAGTTGGGAGTAGAATTAGGCCCCAAGGGCACCTTCGAGTAGAGAGCAGATCCGTTTTACTAGAACGTATTCTCGAGAATAATCTTCATCCGGCCATCCACGTCGTTCTCCAGCATCTTCATCGATTCCACCGCTTCGGTAATCGGCAGACGATGCGTGATCAACGGATCAAGCTGCACTTTCCCGCTCGCAGCGAGTGCGATGGACGGTTCGAAATCTTTCCCCACCGCCGCACGGCCATTCTGCACCGTGAGCTCTTTGAAGTAGAGATCATAAAACGGCAGAGCGCCTTCTTTTGCCGACGTGATTCCGAACAACAGAATCTGTGCGCCAGGACGCGCCATCGCGATGCCTTCGCTCAGCACAGGCAGTTTCCCCGTGCATTCGATGACGATGTCCGCACCACGCCCATCGGTGGCTTCTTTCACTGCGCCCACCGTAGTCGCATCACTCGGAAGAACGATGTCCGCGCCGAGCTTCTTCGCGAGTCCACGCTTCCATTCACTACGCGCCACGCCGATGACCTTCGCACCCGCGGCCTTCGCCAATTGCGCGTGCAGCATTCCACCCACGCCGAGGCCAAGCACGACAACCGTATCGCCCGGACGAATCGTAATGCGCTGCTGCCCGTGATAGCAGGTGGTCAAGACCTGGATCAACGGCACATTTTTATTGGGGAGAGATTCCGGCAGCGGAAATACGAGCTTCCGCGGCACGGCTAGGTATTCGGCAAAGCCACCGTCCGTGTCGCGGCCAATCAATCCACCATTCGGGCAAAGATTGAACAAGCCCTCTTTGCAGAAGAAGCAGGTGCCGCAATTGTACGCGGGATCGATAATCACGCGCGTGCCGGCTTTGATGGAATCGCCGCCTTCAACGACTTCACCGGCCATTTCGTGACCCATCACACGCGGATATTTCACGGGAATCCGGCCGCTGAAGATGCCGAGGTCAGTTCCGCAAATGCCGGAGTGCGTCACGCGCACCAGCACACGATTCGGCCCTGGATCGGGCCGGTCTAAAGAGTCGAGCCCCAGTTGACCTGGGGCTCGTAGAACAATTGCTTTCATGTGGAAGGTTGATTACTTCACGCTCGCTGCCGCAACGGGCAACGTGGCTTTGAGGACCTTATTGAACTCCTCGTCGGTGAGAAGATCCTTGGTCGACATGGAGTATTCCTTCACGGCCATCACAACCTTCATCGCTTCCTCTTCGGTCGCGGTGACGTTCAGGGCCTTCAGGCGCGCCTTGATGGTGTCGATGCCGCTGCCCTTGCCGACGACGATCTTCGGAGGAGGCTGGCCCACCACGTCCCACGTGTAGGGGAACAGTTCGGTCGGTTTGTCCTGACCGCAATTCATCCACCAGCTGGCGATGATGCCGCTTTCGACGTGGAACAGGCTGTCGCCCACGACCGGACGGTTCGACGGAACCTTGTGGCCGGAGAGCTTTTCGACCAGTTTGGACAAGCCGAACAGCTTGTCGTACTTAATGCCGGTGTCGAGGCCGTACATGGTCAACAGCGCCATGGCGGTTTCTTCCATCGGCACGTTGCCGGCGCGCTCGCCGAGTCCGAGCACGGTGGAGTGGATCACTTCGACGCCTTCCGCCACGGCCATCACGGTGTTCGCGATGCCCATGCCGAAGTCCATGTGGAAGTGCGCTTCCAGACGCTTGTTGACGCGCTTCTTCACTTCGCGCACCAGGTACTGCATGGCGTGCGGCGAGGTCACGCCGAACGTGTCGACCAGCGCGAGAGCGTCCATGTGACCTTCGGTGGCGACCTTCGTGATGAGGTCCAACACCCACTTGATGTCGGAACGCGTAAAGTCGATCGGGAAGAAGACCACTTCCAGGCCCTGCGACTTCGCATACGCCGTGGATTCGATCGAAAGATCGATGGCCTTCTGCAGCGGCCACTTGTAGGCGTATTCGATGATGTGCGGGCTGGAGGGCACTTCCATGACGATGCCCGAAACGCCGCAATCCACCGCGCGCTTCACATCATCCACCATGCAGCGGGAGAACGCGAACACCTGCGGTCCAAGGTTGCGCTTCACGATCTCTTTGATCGCAGCGGTGTCGGCGGGCGAAACCACCGGCATTCCGGCTTCGATGCGATGCACACCGGCTTCGGCCAGACCTTCGGCGATGCGGATCTTGTCGTCCTTCGTGAAAATGACGCCGGCCTGCTGTTCGCCGTCACGCAGCGTGATGTCGTAGAACTTCACCTGCTTGGGGAAGTGGAGTTGCGACACCACTTCCGGAGCAAAGTTCCACGGGCTTACAAACCACTTATCTGTCTTCCAGGGTTCTTGTTGGGACATTCTATATATTCCTTTTGCTATAAATTTCGAACTAGCCCGCCACTTTCAACGCGTCGGGATTAACGGGATTTTTCGGAGCCTCACCGGAGAGAACGCGCACCACTTCCTCGGCTGCCTTGGTCTGCAGGTCGAGAAGCGCTTCTTCGGAATAGAACGCAGTGTGGGGCGTGATGATTACGTTATCGCGTCCCATAATCGGCGAATCGGTCGGTGGTTCCTTCTCCACCACGTCGAGCGCCGCACCAGCGAGCTGGCCCTTATCGAGCGCTACCGCGAGAGCGGCTTCGTCGATCAGTGGACCGCGGCCGGTGTTTACGATGTAGGAACCCGGCTTCATCATGGCGAACGTTTTGGCGTTCATGATGTGCTTGGTTTCCGGCATCAACGGGCAGTGCAGCGAAACGTAATCGGAGATCTTGAGCAGTTCCTCAAACTCCACGTGCTTTACGTTGGCCTTCGCCAGAACGTCCTTGGGAACAAACGGATCGTAGGTGACCACGTTGATCCCGAACGCTTGCGCCTTGGGAGCGACCAGCTGCGGGATGCGTCCGAAGCCCACCAAACCGAGCGTCCGTCCGCGCAAACGCGCGATCGGCACCACGGCCGGCATTTCCCAACGTCCGCCCTGCACCAGCTTGTTGGAATACGGAATCTTGCGCACGATGGAGAGCAACAGCGCCATCGCGTGATCCGAAACTTCGTCGATGCAATAGTCGGGAACCTTCGTGACGACGATTCCCTTCTTGGTGGCCATATCGATATCGACGTTATCCACGCCGATGCCGAAGCGCGCAATGATCTTGCACTGGGTCAAGGCCGAAACCACTTCGGTCGTGACCTTCGCGTACGTGGTCAAAATCGCATCGGCATTCCGGGCGACCTCTAGGATCGCCTCGGGTGTGCCGGATTTTGCCTGGACAATTTCGCCGCCGATCTTGGCTACCGTCGCGCGGGCGGAATCCAGATTCGGAAACGGAGAGTCGGTAACGGCGATTACTTTTTTTGCCATGTGATGCCTTCCGGAACCACGGTGACGTCGTCAGCGGTCCACTTAACCGGGGCGTAGATGCCGTGCGTCGGTTCCCACTTGCAACCGGTTTCTTCCATGTGTTCCATCTGGGTGAACACCACGGGGCCGTCCTTGCTGACCAGAACGTTCTCTTCCAGACGCGACGTCTGGCGGAGCTTCGGGTGGCCGGCGAAGGTTTCGATCGCGAAGTACATGTTCTCTTTGATCTCGGCCGGGTACTTCAAGGAGTAACCGCGGGACATCCACATGCCTTCGTACAGCGTGAGACCGATGGAGTGCGC
Source organism: uncultured Acidobacteriia bacterium (assembly GCA_903892565.1). GTDB lineage: Bacteria > Acidobacteriota > Terriglobia > Bryobacterales > Bryobacteraceae > Palsa-187. The sequence goes on along the minus strand of CAITIX010000006.1, from coordinate 52,419 downwards.
GAACTGCTGCAGGGTGCAAGTGCCGTACACGTCGTCGTCGTACTTGGGGAACTTCGCGACCACGTCGGCCGTCGTGTTGCCCGGCTTCAGCATTTCGATACCGGCGTACATGGAATCGTAAACTTCCTTGTACAGATCGATTTCCTGCTGGTTCATCTTCTGGGCGCACTTGAAGTTGCGGACGAAGTCGATGAAGTAACCACCAGGTCCAACGGCATTGATGTCGATGATGACCATGTCGCCCTGGCGGATCATCTTATCGGTGGCCCAACGGCGATAGGGGCTGGTGTTACCGCCCGACGCCACGATGATGTCATAGATGATTTCGCAGCCGCGCTCGAGCATGAACTCGTGCACCTTGGCTTCGATTTCACGTTCACGAACGCCCGGCTTCAGCCATTCGTGCTTGATCTTCCACATGGCGGCGTCGCCAATCGACGAGGCCATCTTGAGCAATTCGATTTCGTCGCGCGTCTTGATGACGCGGGCAGCCGAGATCACCGGCCAGCCGTCCACGATGTTGACGCCCGCTTCCTGGAAGCCGCGGAGAGCAGCCATATCGAGGTTATCGATGGCGACGCGCTCCTTCATCAGGTTGTGTTCCTTCAGCACGTCGACGATGCCGCCGACCATCTTGCCCACCATGTGCGGCACGGCGCCTTCAGCCCACTGCCACGTCATCGCGGGACGGATGTTGTTGCTGCCCATCCACGGAAGATCGATGTGCGCGCAGTGGAAATCCGATCCAGCGGTTTCAAACAGCACCGGATCGCCCGAGGCCGGCACAACGGCGTAACGGATGTTGATGTTGTACTTCCAGTTACCCTGATAAGAACCCGTGGCGTAGCGCACGTTGGCGCCGGCGTAGACCACCATCGCACCGATGTCGCGGGTCTTCAGCTGCGTCTGCAGCTTGGAAAGACGCTCCTTGCGCATCCGGTCGTGATCGACGCGATACTGCCAATCCGCGTTGTTCTGGCTATACAACCGCTTCGGGTCGTATTCATGCGGATGCTGAATGAAGTATTGATCAAGGTTATAGCTCATGTTGTCCTTTTCTTCCTGGAAGTTCCAATAGATCGGTATTTTTTCTGCGAATAAACTTTTAGCGGAGCAACGCCCCTAACAACAACTTGCCTTACGAACCACGCCCCTCTGTTCGCGAGCCAGCGAACTACCAGGCCCAAAGAACAATCGGCGCGCCACTACATCGCAATCGTCCCGCCAAGCACACAACAACCCGGCGGGGATTGCGCGAAACTCTTTCCCCTTGCTTCTTCGCTTTGCTTCTCTACCCCTTATTTGCCGGGAGAAAACACAAATGCGTCGGCTCTGGTGGTTGAGGCCATGATGCCGCTGCCCGAGGATTGAACATCACCACTGACTACGTAAAACTTATCGCCCACCACCGCACTGGCCACGCCATGACGCGCGATCACCATCGACGGCAGCGATTGCCACGTATCCGTCACGGGATCGTAGGCTTCAAAAGCGCGGAACGCGGTCTGCTGGATACTGTCCTGGAACTCTCCGCCAGCCACCAGCAAACGTCCGTTGTAAACTCCAAATCCGACGCCGCTCCGAGCGGTCGGCATGCGCTGCGGCAACGTGGCGTACCAGTTGTCCTTCACCGGATCGTACACTTCCACCAGCGAAACGTCGGTACCGAGCGAAATGTACGGCGCTCCCACACGGCCGCCAGCCACATAAATTTTTCCATTGATCGCGCCCATCGCCACGTGATTGCGGGGCGTCGGCATGGGCGACCGCGTGCGCCACGTGTTGGTCTTCGGATCGTATTCTTCCACGATATTGAGCGAGTTCTGCGGAGTTTGGAAATCCAGGTACGGCTTTTCGGCCCCTGGCGCGAGCGTGCCTCCGCCGATCACGTAGATCTTGCCGTTGATTTCGGCAGCCTGCGCGGCTCCGCGCTTGGTGGGCATGGGCGCGAGCGCCTTCCACGTGTCGGCAACCGGATCGTATTCCCAGGCATTGTTGAGCGGCACCCAACCCGGCGTGGTTCCCGGAGGAGGCTCAAATCCACCAAAAATATAGATTTTGCCGTTGTAGCCCGTCAGCGCCAAGTGATGCGCCGGACGCGCCATTTTCTTTTTCTCGGTCCACTTATTGGTTGCAGGATCGTATTCGTACACGACGCCCGCGACCTTCCAGAACGGAATGAATCCGCCGAAGACGTAGAGCTTGTTGTTCGCCGTGGCGCCGAACAATTCTTCGTGCTGTTCGGGGAATGGAGCGATTTGCTCCCATTTGCCTGACAATTGCGCGGAGACAGGCAGGGCGGACATCACAAGCACCGCTAGTGCGGCTAGCTGCGGGCGAGACGCCCAACGTGGCTTTAACATAGACCTCCTCATACTATATCGATTTCTGTTTCTTCTTGCAGTACGGGGCAAGAATCGGCCCGAAAACCGCGAATTCCACAAGCGCAACCCCTGCTTTTGACAGGGCGATATTTATACAACCGGATCTTTATGCAACCCCGTCCACCACCGACTTTTCGGGATCGATCAGGAAAATCCAAATCAACGCGCCCAGCGCCATCACCCCAGCGGAAACCAAAAACGGAGCCACCCACAGCCCTTTGTCGAACAAGTACCCGTAGATCAAGGCCGTCATGGACGCGCCGAGCGCACCCACCATATTCATGATCCCCGTCACGGTGCCGCTAAATTGTCCACCGACATCCATAGGAACAGCCCAGGCCGGGCCAATCACCATTTCGAGCGAGAAGAACGAGGCCGCAAGACACAGGATCGACGTCGTGGTATCGGTCGTCATCGCCGCCGGAATCACAAAAATACCGGCGAGAATAAACGCAGGCGCAGCAACGGCACGCCGCGCCAGCTTCGCATTTCCTGTCTTGTGATAAATCCTGTCGGTGAGCCATCCACCGATGACATCGCCCGTCATGCCAATAAAGAGCGGCAGCGAACCGAGCAAGCCCAGCGACTTAATCGAAAGATGACGATACTCGCGCAGATACGTGGGGTACCACGTTAAATAGAAATTCGAACCGAAGAAGAAGCAGCCGTAGCCCACGGCGATAAACCACATGTTGGACGATCCCAGGATCGACTTCCACGGCGTCGCCGGCCGCGACCGATCAAGCACCTTCACCGTTCCATCCGCATTCAGCCCGCGAATTTCTGCAAGCTCCGCCTGATTCACGGCCTTTTGATCTTCGGGATGATCGCGATACATCGTAAAGAAGGCCAGTGCCCAAACCACACCGAGCGATCCGAAAATGTAGAAGATCCAGCGCCAGCCGAAGGCGGTCAGAATCGTTCCGGCCACAAAGGGCGTAATCGCCACAGCAAAACGGCTGAAAAAATGGGTGATGCCCTGCACGCGGCCTCGTTCCACGCGAGCAAACCAGGTTTGCATGCCGCGGCTTGCCACGGGAAATGCTCCGGCCTCGCCGAGTCCAAGTAAGAAGCGTGCGCCGAAAAGTGTCGGCATTCCCAAAGCGGCGCCCGTAGCGATGGCCGCAACGGACCACCACGACATGATGACCGTAAGAACTTTCTTGGGCCCGAAGCGATCGCCGAACCATCCAGCGGGTACTTGCCCCAGAGCGTAAGCCCAGGCGAACGCCGCCAGCACATAGCCCATGTCTTTCTTGCTCAGGCCGAAGGCTTTGGCGATTTCAGGTTGTGCGACGGAGATGTTGCTGCGGTCCATATAGCAGATCAGGTACATGAAGCTGATCAGCAGCAGGATCCACCAGCGAACCTTGGTGGGACGGGAGGAAAGGGAATCGGGAGCTAAGCCACCATTACTGCCAGCGGCTTTGTCGGACACGGCAGTGCGTTGCGAGGCCAATTTAGCTCCCGATTCCCGTTACGGTTCTATGCGGCGTTTCTTACGTGATACTAGACCAGCTGCGCAGCGGGTTCGTGCACCAGATCCACCGGCTGGTTGGTTTCCACGGAAACATCGGCAGCCTGATAGACCATCATTGCCATGCGAGCCTGTTCGCCCGTCACCAGCGGCTGACGCCCCTTTGCGATGCATTCCACAAAGTGAATCGTCTCGCGTTCCATGGGACCCGCGTAGGTGTGATTCACGAATTCGCCCGGCATGGACGAAATCGGGAACTGGATGCCCCTCTGCAGCGTGGTGGAGTAAACATCGCGATGCGTGTCATCGACCATCACGGCGCCTTCGGTTCCGACGAATTCGATCCACGTCGAAGAGAAGTTCGGATAGGCGGGCGGCAGCACCCAACCGGCGCCGATCGTGAACGCCGTGCCATCGTCCATCGTGACCACGATCCACACGCAATCGGGCACGTTGAACTCGCCCTTCATGATCTTGCGCACTTCCTGCGCATACACACGAATCGGCTTGCGCGGAGCAAGGCACCACAGCACGAAATCGATATCGTGCGTCGCTTCCATCGCGGCCGGCGAGAGCTTCACGCGTCCGCCGATTTTCTTGCCCAGGCCACGCGTGATGTGGCGGCTGACCAGCGCGCTCACCGGCTCGCCGATGGTGCCGTCTTCGATGGAACGCTTCACATAGGCAAACTTGGGATTGAAACGCTGCGAATATCCAATGGTGAAGGAAAGGCCCTTCTTCTTCGCGAGTGCGATCAGCTCGTCGGCTTCCCACATTTCCATGGCGATCGGCTTTTCGAGGAACACATGCTTGCCCGCGTTCAGCGCTTCCTTGGCGATGGGGTAGTGGGTCGGCTCCGGCGTGGTGGAGATCATCACGGCGTCGATGGACTTGTCCGCAATGATGGGAGCATAGTCGATCGAAGCGGTCTTCGGATTCGTCATATCCGCGATCTCTTTGAGACGCTCCGGCTTGATCTCCGCAATGTGGAGATCCTTCACCCACGGGCTGTTCGCGGCGGTGACGGCGCGAATACCGCCGCACCAACCGGTTCCAATGATGCCTAAGTTGATTTGTTTCATGTTGTAGTTCCTTTACTAAAAGATGGCGATTCGATGCGGGGACACTTCAAATGTCTGATATTACCGCCGTAACGCGATTTCTGTCAAGCCGACAAGGGCCCCAGGACACGACAGATCTCCTTTGGAATGAATAAAAAAAAGATTCTTTCCGTTTGCTCGCAGAACTCCTTCAGGACATGAGCCGGATGCATGATCCCAAATGCATGCGTCATGGCCGGCGATGCGCGTACTGAAACGCACGAACCCCCGCTCGATGATTCTCGCGGCTCGATTTGGGCCTTGCTTACATAACGGAGCCGCGACAGTCATGGAGCGGGGATATAGGCCGCAAGTCGTCTTTAAATGCCTTGTTAAAATCCCGAGAATCTCCGGAAGCGGCGCGCTGCCCAACACGCCGCAAGGTTGACGGTCGGCCGTTGCGTCACTTATCATATCAACATATCTGGATTCGTTGATGCCTTGCCCAAAAGGCATCGGTAAGAAGTGATACTCGATAATAAATTAAGGACGCATGACCCATTCACGCCATCAGCTGCTCGAAGACTCGCTCGCCTCGCGGATTCTTGTGCTCGACGGCGCGATGGGCACCATGCTGCAAGAACATCGTCCCACGCTCGAGGATTTCGGCGGCGCGCATCTGGAAAACTGCAACGAGAACCTGTGCCAGACACGCCCGGAATGGGTCATCGACGTGCACCGCGCCTATTTGGCCGCAGGCTCCGATATCATTGAAACGAATAGCTTTCAGGGATCGCCCATCGTCCTGGCGGAATTCGACTTAGCCGATAAAAGCCACCACCTGAACGTCTTGGCCGCGCAACTGGCGCGCAAAGCAGCAGACGAGTTTTCGACACCCGACAAGCCCCGCTTTGTGGCCGGATCGCTCGGGCCGACCACGAAATCCATCACACTGCGCGGCGATGTGACGTTCGGGGAACTGCGCGATAGCTACTACGTCCAGGCGAAGGGCTTGATCGAAGGCGGCGCGGACATCCTCTTAATAGAAACAGGATTCGACACGCGCAACGTGAAATCGGCACTGGTCGCGATCCAGCAGTTGGAAAAAGAGCTCGGCCACAAACTGCCGGTGATGGTCTCTGGCACCATCGAACGTTGGGGCGCGATGCTCGCCGGCCAGCCGGTGGACGCGTTCTATGCTTCGCTCGCGCATGCCGACTTAATGTCGATCGGCCTGAACTGCGCCACGGGCCCGGATCTGATGACCGACCACATCCGCACGCTGGCCGAAATGGCCTCCACGCGGATTTCCTGCTATCCCAACGCCGGCCTGCCGAACGAAGAAGATAAGTATCTCGAAACGCCCGATTCCCTGGCCAAGCAGCTCGAAAAGTTCATGGACCGCGGCTGGCTGAATATTGTCGGCGGATGCTGCGGCACTACGCCCGATCATATTCGCGCCATCGCGCAAACGGCGGAAGGGCGCAAGCCTCATGCAGTGAATCCTCCATCGCACCGCGCTTACTATTCGGGCATCGATCTGGTGGAGGCCGAAGACAGCAATCGTCCGTTGATCGTCGGCGAGCGCACTAATGTGATTGGCTCACGGCTCTTCAAGCAGATGGTGGCCGAAGAGAAATGGGAAGAGGCGAGTGAAGTGGCGCGCTGGCAGGTCCGCAACGGCGCGCATATCGTGGATGTTTGCTTGCAGTCGTCCGATCGCGAAGAGCTCGGCGATATCAATCCGTTCTATGGCAAGCTGATGCCGAAGATCAAGGCTCCGGTGATGATCGACACTACGGACCCTCAGGCCATTGAGAGCGCGTTGATGTGGTGCCAGGGCAAGAGCATCATCAACTCCATCAACCTGGAGGACGGCGAAGAGAAGTTCGAGCGCATTTGCCCCATCGCGAAAACCTACGGCGCGGCGCTGGTGGTCGGCACCATCGACGAAGATAAGCTGCAAGCCCAGGCCTTCACGCGCGAACGTAAACTGGCCGTGGCGCAGCGTTCCGTCAAGCTCCTGACCGAAAAATACGGCGTGCCGCCCGAGGACATCATCATCGATCCACTTGTATTTCCTTGCGCTACCGGCGACGAGAACTACATTGGCGGCGCGGTGGAAACCATCGAGGCGCTGCGGCTGATCAAGCAGCACATTCCTTACGTCAAAACGATTCTCGGCGTATCGAATATTTCCTTCGGACTTCCTGCGACCGCGCGCGAAACGGTCAACTCCGTGTTCTTGTATCACACGACGAAAGCCGGGCTCGATCTGGCCATCGTCAATTCGCAAAAGCTGGAACGCTACGCGTCGCTGCCGGAAGAAGAACGCCGCCTGGCGGAAGACCTGCTGTTCAACTTTCCTCCGAAAGATCCTGCAGCGGACGAAGCTTTACGCAAGGCTCCTGAGGACTGGAGACAACAGTCTAAAGAAACGCGCGCTGCCATCAATCAATTCCACATCGCGGCGATTTCCGATTACTTCCGTAAGACCGTCAAGAAAGAAAAAACCAAAGCCGCAGCCTTGCCGCTCAACGAGCGTCTGGCGAATTACATCATCGAAGGCACGAAAGACGGACTCATTCCCGATCTTGACTTGAAGCGCGCCGAAGGCACTGCGCCGCTCGACATTATCAACGGACCGTTGATGACCGGCATGACCGAAGTCGGGCGCTTGTTTAACAACAACGAATTGATCGTGGCCGAAGTGCTGCAATCGGCCGAAGCCATGAAAGCCGCCGTTGGGCATCTGGAACAGTTCATGGAGAAGGCCGATACGGCCGCGCGCGGCAAGATCGTGCTCGCGACAGTGAAGGGCGACGTCCACGACATCGGCAAGAATCTAGTCGAGATTATTCTGTCGAACAACGGCTATACGGTAGTGAACCTTGGCATCAAAGTGGCGCCCGAGGATTTGATCAGCGCGTGGCGCGAGCACAAGCCCGATGCCATTGGACTTTCCGGCTTGCTCGTCAAGAGCGCCCATCAAATGGTCACGACCGCGTCCGATTTCAAAGATCACGGCGTGGAAACTCCGCTGCTGGTGGGCGGCGCGGCGCTTTCCGAAAAATTCACGACGACGCGCATCGGCCCTGCCTATGGAGCTCCCACGTTCTACGCGAAGGACGCCATGACCGGACTGCGCATCATGAACGAATTGATGGACCCGGCGCAGCGCGACATCGTCATCAGCACGCATATTTTCACAACCGCGGGCGCCCCCCTCCACGACGCCGCGCCCATGGTAAACCTCAGCACCGAGCGCAGCCCCAAGGTGCGCACAGACCTTCCGATCCCGTCGGTGGCGTATCTGGATCGGCGCGTGCGCGACGTCCCGAATCTGAGCGAAATGTGGAGCTACATCAATCCGTTCATGCTCTACGGACGGCACCTGGGCTTCAAGGGCAATTTCGAAAAATTACTCGCCGAGCGCGATCCCAAAGCGATGGATCTGTTCGCCGCAGTCGAGCGCGTGAAGGAAGAAGCCACAGGTTGGATGAAAGTCCGCGCCGTGTGGCAGTTTTTCGAAGCCGAGCGCCGCGAGAATGCGATTCAATTGTTCGCGCCGGGCGCCGCGGATCCGATTCACGTGTTCCATTTCGGACGCCAGCCCATGGCGGGAGGCTTGTGTCTCAGCGACTACGTGCTCGATAAGAAAGACGGCCACCGTGACCATATTGGCTTGTTCGTCGTCACCGCCGGCGAAGGCGTGCGGCAGCGTTCGGAAGATGCCAAGAATCGGGGCGAATATTTGAAAGCGCATGCCATTCAAGCGCTGGCCATCGAGACGGCGGAAGCGTGTTCCGAGTGGCTGCATCGGCGCATGCGCGAGGATTGGGGCTTTCCGGATCCCGCAACGCTCACGATGCAGGAACGTTTCACGTCGCGCTATCGCGGCAAGCGCTACAGCTTCGGCTATCCCGCATGCCCCAGCCTGGAAGATCAGCAGGGAATCTGGACGCTGCTGCGTCCCGAGGAAATCGGCGTGCACTTGACTGAAGGTTTCATGATGGATCCCGAGGCGAGCGTCAGTGCGCTCGTGTTCCAGCATCCCGATTGCGCGTATTTCACGGCCAGTGAGGCGGCTGCCTCGACACCCGACGAAGTCGGCATGAAAGCGTAAAGGCAGATCGGGCAATTTTGTCCCGTATACGCGACACGTGTTTCCTGAGGCGCTAGGGCTGCTAGGAGCGCACGAGGCGATTTTCCGCACCCTTACCCCTAAACAGGGCCTTGCGATGCGTCTATTTTCAACAAGTTGATTGCCCGTGACTTATCGCACGCGGCTTCCTCGAATTGGCACACCGCGGTTTCGGCCAATCAGCCCGCAATTAGCGGCGCTTGCGAATGCTTTTTACTTTTGGGGGCGCGGGCGGTGGGATCTCGATATCGGGTTCGCCCGAAAGCGCGGCTTCGGCCATTCGCTTCAAATCTTTTTTGGAGGGCGGCGCGATCTCTTTGAGGTAATCGTGATCGCTGTAACAGCTACGGCAGCGCACCTTGGCGGCGTCGTTTTCCAACAACGACACGATCGCGTGATTGGTTAACCGGCGGCATTTCACGCACCAGTCATCGATAATATCGCCGAGGCGGAGCTCCCGCACGTTCGTGAGTATAACATCGCCTGTGTGTTTCGAGCCACCGCGCATGAGATTACATATGACAGTCGCGCTTGACTTTACCAGCCCCGCTTCGTATCCTAAGCCCGTTGATTCAAGGAGGTTTATCCGCCATGAAATGGTCTCTTTCCCTGCTGCTTTCGGCGTCGCTGTGCATGCATGCCGCCAGCGTTCGCATCATCCAGACGAATAGCGCGGGCGACGACGTTTCGCTGATAGACCCCGCCACCAATAAGGTGGTCGGCACGATCAAGGGCATCGAGGTAAACCACGGCGCCGCCGCCGCTCCCGACGGCAGCAAGTTCTATATCAGCAACGAATCGCGCAGCACGCTCGAAATCGTGGACGCGAAGACTCTGAAGATCATCAAGAGCGTGCCGCTCACTGCGCATCCCAACAACATTTCCATCAGCAAAGACGGCAAGCGCGTGTATGTCGCGATCGTGCGGGCTCCGGGCTACGTCGACGTCATCGATACCGCTTCGCAGGAGCGCGTGAAGACGATTCCAATCAAGGGCGGCGTGCACAACACCTACGTCACGCCCGATGGGCAATGGGTTGTGGCTGGATCGATCCCCGGCAAAACCATTACCGTGATCAATCAGAAGACCGAAGAGATTGCATGGGTGATGGAGATGGATCTCGGCATCCGGCCGATGGCGTTTACAACCAATGCCGATGGGTCCACGAAATGGATCCTGGTGCAGTTGTCGGATTTCAACGGCTTCGCCGTGGTAGATTTCGCCACGCACAAGGAACTTCAACGCATTACCCTGCCGGAACTGCCCGCGGGCAAAGCGAAGTACATGTTCGGCGGCAACGAATCGCACGGTATGGCGGTGACGCCCGATCAAAAGACGCTGGTGGTCAATAGCCGCTTGAACAGCTCCGTGTACTTGTACTCGCTGCCGGATTTGAAACTGCAAGCCAGCATCGAAGTGGGCAAATCGCCCGATTGGGTCACGCTGACGCCGGATGGCAAGATGGCCTACGTGGCGTGCGCGGCGGCGGATTCAGTGTCGGTGGTGGATATCGCAGCAAAGCGCGAGGTCGCCAAGATTCACGTGGGTCAAGTGCCGAAGCGTAACAGCACGGCGATTTTGCCGTAGCTTTCTACCGGAAGTTTTCGCTCAAAAAAGCAGATCCCTCACGCGCTTCGCGGTTCGGGATGACCCGGCGTTTAGCGTTTGAATAGCGTAGAGAGCGTCCTCAGCTTTCTCTATTTCTGTCGCGCCCGGTCATTCCGAACGCAGTGAGGAATCTGCTGTTGGCTGCACTCGGAACACGCTCGCGGCGCTATTTCGCGCCCTTCACCCAAGCCTGCAGCGTCTTCCAATCGGGATCGTCCTTCGACTCGAACTGGCGACCGCCGCTGTGGAACTCGTGTCCGCCAGCGTCTTTCGACAGAGGATGCAGCAGCAGTACGCTCTTGTCTGCGTCATTCTTATTGACGAGCTTCGAGATCACCGCAAAGTTGGCGCGCGATTGTTCTTCGGTGAAGGCCGTGGTATCGGGACCCCACTCGGCCAAGCGGAACGAATTGCTCGATTGCGAATGGCACACCACGCAGCGCGCGTGTCCTTCACGATGTTTGGAGAAGATGGGTTCGACCTTGGTCTTGTAATAGTCGAAGTCGAGCGACTGGGCCGAGGCCACCGTGCAGCCCGCGGCCATCGCGGCGAAAAAAGCAAATCGTGCCAGGGTCATGATCGAAACCTCTCCTCTGTGAGTGACGGGCAGGCTGAAGCCTGCCGCAGCCTAAAGGCCGCCCCACCAACTACGCTAGTCTGACAAATGTGACCGAAGATCTCAAGCAGCCTGACTATACTGCCTCAGAACAAGCCGCGTTCCGCAAGTTGAGTTCGCCCGCGAAAATTCAGCAATTTCTCGACGAGGAGATCGGCTACAACAAAGAGCCTCACGGTGAGACGTGCCATTCGCCTCGCAGAGTGTTGCAGGAACGTGTGGCGCATTGCATGGAAGGCGCGTTGCTGGCAGCGATGGCCCTGCGGCGCTTGGGATTCCCCCCGCTGCTTCTGGATTTAGAAGCCGTGCGCGATTCCGACCACGTCTTAGCGGTCTATCGTGTGAACGGGCATTGGGGATCGGTCGCGAAATCGGATTATACGGGACTGCGTTCACGCGAACCGGTGTATGCGACGATTCGCGAACTCGCAATGAGTTACTTCGAGGACTATTACAACCTGCGCGGCGAGAAATCGCTGCGGGCGTTTTCCAAGCCAGTGAATCTCGCGCGCTTCGATCGTTCTGTGAAATGGATGACGACGTTCGAAGACGTGTGGGCCATCCCCGAACATTTGGTGACGATTCCGCATACGAAGATCCTGACGAAGGTCATGGAGCAGAGCCTGGCGATGACCGATGGCAGGACGTTTCAAGCGGGGCGCGTGGGCGGCGCGTGCGCGCCGTTGCTGGATTTGTCGAAGTTGAAGCGGACGGGACGCTGATCTCGTTTGTCCGCTCATTTACATTCGCGGTTCGGTGCTGTGTTATCGGTTAAGCGCCTTGGCGGCGTTTCCATTCGAAGAGCACGACCCCGGCCGCGACACTGACGTTCAAAGAAGCCACGCCAGATTGGCCTTTGCCGGATTGTCCTTGGCCAGAGCCAGCTTCGCCGGCCATGGGAATGCGCACCAGAAAGTCGCACTTCTTCGCCACATGCTCGTGGAGGCCGCTGCCTTCCGCGCCCAGCACAATGGCCGACGGTTTGGTGAACTCCACGCGATCATACGTAACGGTGCCGCGTTCGTCGAGCCCGTAGATCCAGTAGCCGTTGGCTTTCAACTGTTCGAGCGCGCGTCCGGTGTTCACCACGCGGACCACGGGAATGTACGCCAGCGCTCCGGCAGAGGTGCGCGCGACAGTTTCCGTGACGCCGGCGGCGCGGCGTTCGGGGATGATGACGGCGGCAGCGCCCGCGGCGTGCGCGGTGCGGATGATCGCGCCGAGGTTGTGAGGATCCTCCACGCCATCGAGCACGATGTGCAGGCCACCGGTGGCCATGGTCTGTTCGAGCGACGCTTGGCGCTCCGTGACACCGAAAGCCACCACGTTCTGATGCTGCGCTCCGCTGCCGTAACGATCGAGCTGCTCGCGCGCTTCGTAGCGCACGGGGATCTTACGTTCGCGGCACAGCTCGACCAGTTCATCGAGGCGCGGGCCTTTGGCGCCTTTCGCAATCAAGACACGATCAAGAGCGCGGCCTGCGCGCAGGGCTTCGCGGACGGGATGGATTCCTACCAACGGGGACACTATCATTAAGGGTACGCCATGCACACGGCTTTACATAGTGCGGTAGCGTAATGGGTGGGCGACACCCAGTCCTAGCTGAATGGTTTGTAGATGAACGCGCAAGAAGACATCCCGATTGGCCCTTCGCAGGAAATTCCGGATAAGCTCTATTTCCGGATTGGCGAAGTGGCGCGACTGGCGGGCATCAAGCCCTATGTCCTGCGGTTTTGGGAAACCGAGTTCCCGGGGCTGGGCCCGAAGAAGTCGGGCACGGGACATCGCCTGTTCCGCCGCAAGGATGTCGAACTGGTACTGGAAATCAAGCGGCTCCTTTACGAACAGCGTTTTACGATCGAAGGCGCACGGAAGTTTTTGGAAGATCGCGTCAAGCCGCAGGTGGTGCCCGCGTCATCGAAGCGCCTGCGCCCCGCCGCCCAAAAGAAGCAGGCGGATTTGTTCGCTCCCGACCCTGGGCCTTTGGTGGAAGAAATCCGCAAAGAACTGCGCGCCATCGTCGATATGCTGAAGTAGGCGTCGCGCGCTTTTCGCTGCATCTCCTTTTCTCTGCACTGCTTTCTCTTCCCTGCTTTTCTCCTATCTGTTCTTCTCAAAACCTGCTTTTCTCATAACCAACGGGGAGCGTCCGATAAGGAAATTGCCGACCCGTGCGGCGCCCTATGATCCAGGTGACTCGCATTAACCATCTGCCATTGGTCCTGAATGCCGACTTGATCGAGCATATGGAATCCACGCCCGATACGGTCATCAGTCTGACGAACGGGCAGAAGCTTGTAGTGCTGGAGAGCGTGGAGGAAGTGGTGAAGCGCGTGATCGACTTCCGGCGATTCATTCACACAATGCCTCAGGCGATACCTCACGCGGCACCTCAAAACACAAATGGCTGAGAACACGAAGAAGGCGGGAGCAAAACCGGACCTAGCGAGCATTGCGGGCATCGTGGTGGCGCTGGGGTGCATCATCGGTGGTCTGACGCTCGAAGGCGGCAAGATCAAGGACATCGCGCAGGTGACGGCCGCGATGATTGTACTGGGCGGCACGCTCGGCGCCGTGATGGTGTCCACTCCGATGCATGTTTTGCTGGGCGCCGCAAAACGCTTCAGCGGCGTGCTGATGGATAACACGGCGCCTTACGACGACTTGATTGAAGAGATGATCGGCTACGCCACGAAGGCTCGCAAACAGGGACTAGTGGGATTGGAGCAGGAAGCGCTCGGGATCAACGATCCATTTTTGCGGAAGGCGTTAAACCTGGCGGTGGATGGTACGGATCTGCAGGAGATTCGCAAAATGCTGGAGCTCGAAATCGGCATGCTGGAGCATCACGCGGATTCCGAGGCCAAGGTTTTCGAAAATGCCGGCGGCTTTGCGCCGACGATCGGCATCATCGGCGCCGTACTGGGATTAATCCAAGTGATGAAGAACCTGGCGAACATCGACGAAGTGGGGCACGGGATCGCGGTGGCGTTCGTGGCGACGATTTACGGCGTGGCCGTCTCTAACCTGGTCTTTCTTCCCGCAGCGGCGAAGATGAAAGCGCGCGCGAAAACGGAAACGCAACGTCTGGAACTGATTCTGGAGGGTGTGTGCGGCATTGTGGAGGGCCTGAATCCAAAATTGATCCGCCAAAAATTGGATGCATTTACGCACGGTGCCGCAGCACACAAGAGCGCGGCGTCCGCACAGAATTCGGCGGAAGCAGGATCGCCCGCCGAAGCCAACGCGTAACGGCGGACGCGCTACCCCAACGCGGGGTGTTTAGAAGTAGATCGCAAGAAGAAGGCGAACAAGAATGCCCCGCAAGAAGCACGAGGAGCACGTCAATCACGAGCGCTGGCTGGTCTCGTATGCCGACTTCATTACGCTGCTGTTCGCGTTTTTCGTGGTGATGTTTGCCAGCTCGCAAGCGGATAAGGGCAAGGCCCAGCAGGTATCGGATTCCGTCAAGAACGCGTTGGACCATGATCAGGTAACGACGGCGATCGCCAAGGTGCTGGGCGGAACGAAAGACGATGTGGGCCAGGGCAACGCACAGATGCACGGCCCCGGCGGCGAAAAGCGTATGGAGCCGAAGAAGGAGGAGCCGCCCAAGAAGGAGGACAAACTGGTCGCATTGCTGCCCTCGCTACACGTGCTTTCGCAGGAATTGAAAACCGAGATCGACGCGGGGAGCATTCAGGTCAGCATGGAGCAACGTGGCCTGGTGGTGAGTTTCAAGCAAGCGGCGTTGTTTCCCTCCGGCGAAGATGGCATTGCCCCGGACTCGTTGCCGAGCCTGGACAAAGTTGCTGCGGCGATCACGAAGATCCCCAATCCGGTGCGCTTAGAAGGACACACGGATTCGCGCCGCATTAATACCAAGCGCTTTCATAGCAATTGGGAGCTCTCCACCGCGCGCAGCATCGCCTTGCTCGACATCCTGACCCACCGCTTCAACGTGCCGCAGGGGCACATTTCGGTGGCGGGCTATGCCGATACGGCGCCCATCGCCTCGAACGATACCGAAGAGGGCCGGACACGGAATCGCCGCGTGGATATCGTCATCCTCAATGAGCAGGGTGTGCTCGGGGAACCCGCCAAGCCCGACGACCCGGCCCCGGCTAGTACTGCGTCAAAATAGCATGGCCGTTTTCGGCAGACGATCGCACGGGCGTGATAGACTGCGCCCATGCGTACCTCGTCGTTCGTCCTGGCTTCCATCGGATTGACATTACTATTTGCGTCCGTGGGCACCGCCGCCCCTTCGGGCGAAGCAGTCTATAAGCAGCGCTGTGCGGGTTGTCACGATCAAACCAATCCGCGGATTCCTCCGCGCACGTCACTCACGCAGATGCCGGCGGCGCGCATCATGAAGACGCTGGATTTCGGCGCCATGATGACGGTGGCCTATCCCATGGCGCGCGAGGATCGCGAGGCCGTGGCGGCCTACCTGGGCACCAAGGCTCCCTTGATCTCGCTCCCGGCGAGCGCGTATTGCTCCGATCGCAGTGTAAAGGTTTCGAACACGCCAAAATTCTCCTGGAATGGATGGAGCAGCGGCGCGAACAACGCGCGCTACCAAACCGCGAGCGCAGCGGGGCTCAGCATCGATCAAGTAAAAAACCTGAAGCTGAAATGGGCGTTTGGATTTGACGGTGACATCACATCGTTCTCGCAACCTTCCGTGATTGATGGACAAGTGTTCGTGGGCAGCGCCGGCGGCGTGATCTACGCGCTGCGCGCCGACACGGGCTGCATCCAGTGGACCTACGAGACAAACGGACCTGTACGCTCGTCGGTGATCTCCGTGCCTCAGGGCGAGAAACACACTCTTCTGTTCGGCGATCAGACCGGTTGGTTCTACGGATTGGAGGCGGAGACCGGCAAGCAAATCTGGAAACGGAAAATCGAAGAGCACGACGCCGCACGCCTGACGGCCACGCCGATTGCGTACAAGGGAGTGGTGTACGTTCCCGCCGCGTCGTGGGAGGAAACGCGCTCGCTTGATCCGAACTATCCATGCTGCACGTTCCGCGGCAGCATTATGGCGCTGAAGATCAGCGATGGCACGCAAGTCTACAAATCGTACATGGTCACCGAGACGCCCAAGCAGACCGGCAAGACCAAGCGCGGGACGCCGACGTTCGGTCCCTCGGGCGCAGGTGTGTGGGCTACGCCGACGCTGGATGAAAAGCGCGGGCTGATGTACATCACCACGGGCGATAACTATTCCACGCCGGCAACGAACATGTCGGATGCAGTCGTGGCGATCCAGATCTCCACGGGCAAAGTGGTGTGGTCGAAGCAGACGTTTCCGAACGACGCCTACAACTCTTCTTGCGGCACCGACAAACAAAACTGCCCCGAGGAAGACGGACCCGATTACGATTTCGGCTCCTCGGCCATTCTCACGAAGCTGCCGAACGGGCGCGATGTGCTTTTGGCGGGACAGAAATCGGGAATGGTGTATGCGCTTGATCCCGACAAGAAGGGCGAACTGCTGTGGCAGGTCCGCATCGCGACGCAATTTCCGGGCGCGTCGCCCTCGGTGGGTGTGCAGTGGGGCATGGCGACGGATGGACAGAAGGTGTATGCGGCGACGTCGTCTCCGGGGCGCACGCCTCCCAAGGATCCGCTGGATATCCGGCGCAACATTCTGGATCCCAAACAGGGCGGAGGACTGACGGCGCTGCGCATCTCCGATGGCAGTAAGGTTTGGTACGCTCCGCCGATTGTTTGTAAGGACGACGCGCCGTCGGGTTGCAGTCCCGCGCAATCTTCCGCGGTGACGGCGATCCCGGGCGTGGTGTTCTCGGGATCGATGGACGGGCACCTGCGCGCGTACAACGCGGAAGACGGCAAGGTCCTGTACGACTTCAACACGGTGCGATCTTTCACCACGGTGAATGGCGTGAAAGCCAGCGGCGGGTCGATGGATGGCCCTGGGCCTGTGGTGGTGGGAGGCATGGTGCTGGTGAATTCGGGATACTCGCGCTTCGGCGGCATTTCCGGAAATGTTTTACTGGCGTTCGCGCCGTAAACAGGCGTCTTCGGGGCCCCCATGTGTGGGCCGCCATATTCTTTTGCCTTATTCAACCGATAGAATGGGAACGGCATGATTGCAAAAGTTCGTAAGGCGGTATTCCCGGCAGCAGGACTCGGCACGCGATTTCTTCCGGCTACCAAGGCGCAGCCGAAAGAGATGCTGCCGGTGGTCGACAAGCCGCTGATCCAATACGGCGTCGAAGAGGCGATGCAATCGGGCGTCCAGAATATTATCATCGTCACGGGACGCGGCAAGAGTGCCATTGAAGATCACTTCGATGTCAGCTTCGAACTGGAGCACTTGCTCGAAACGCGCCACAAGCGCGACCTGCTGGCAACGGTTCGTGCGATCTCCGACATGATCGACGTTTCCTACGTCCGGCAGAAAGAAGCGCTTGGCTTGGGACATGCCGTGTTGCGCGCGAAAGAACTGGTCGGGCATGAACCGTTTGCGGTGATCCTGTCCGACGACATCATTGACGGCGATACTCCCTGCCTGCGGCAGCTGCTGGATATTTACGAGTTCTACAATGCTCCGGTGGTCGCACTGATGGAAGTGCCGCGCGACAGTATTTCGTCCTACGGCGTGGTGGATGCCGAACCTATTTCACACAACGGTGGGAAAGATCGACTCTATCGCATCCGCAATATGGTGGAAAAACCGAAAGCTTCGGAAGCTCCGTCGAACCTGGCGATTATCGGGCGCTACGTGTTGACGCCGGAAGTCTTCACGTCTCTCGACGCGGTGGAGCCCGGCAGCGGTGGCGAGATTCAGTTAACGGATGGCTTGAAGCACGTCCTGCGCAGCCGTCCGATTTACGGCTATCGCTTTGAAGGAAAGCGCTACGACGCGGGTGACAAACTCGGATTCCTGCAGGCGACGGTGGAGTTCGCGCTGAAGCGTCACGATCTGGGCGAAGCGTTCCGCGCCTATCTGAAAAATCTTCCGCTGTAATGCGTCGAATGTAATGCCGCGAATCTCTTCTCGCTGGATCGGACTGGCCTTGGGTGAGGCGATTTTCTTTTTCGCCGCCGTGATCCCAGGTTCTGCGCAAGTGGCGCGGGCTCCGATGGGCATCGTGGAATCGGTACAAGCTGCGTTGGGGCAAGGCAGTGAAGCGGGAGCACTGCAACAGTTGCAGGCCTATCGTTCGGTGCGAGGCGCAACTCCCGAATACCTGGAAGCGGAAAGCTGGCTGGCGCGCGTGGAGCTCAACAGCCGCCGCTATGCGCAAGCGGCGCAGTTCTCACAAGAGGTCTATGATCTTTCGACGGCCTTACTGAAAAGCCGTCCGCTGGATCGCGAACCGCATCTGCCCATTGCGCTGGGTGCCGCCATCGAAGTGCAGGCCGATACGCTGGCCGCGCAAGGACGCCGCGCCGAAGCGATCTCTTACCTGGAACAACAGGAGATGATGTACGCCGCGACGTCAATCCGCACGCGCATCCACAAAAATCTTTTACTGCTGACGTTAGAGGGCAAGCCCGCACCGGCCGTTGCCGGCTTCGCGATCCCCAAGGGACAACCGACGCTGCTCTTCTTTTGGGCGCACTGGTGCGGAGACTGCAAAACCGATATCCCGGTATTGGCGCGCATCAAGGCTGAGTTTGCGGCGAAGGGATTGAAAATCGTTTTCCCGACACAGAAGTACGGATACGCCGCTGGCGGTGTGGAAGCAACGCCCGGCGTGGAGCTTGCCTACATCGAACACGTGCGCGAATCGCTCTATGGCGGCTTGATGGAAGGGCCGACCATCGTCAACGAAACCAACTTCGTCCGCTACGGCGCGAGTACGATTCCGACGTTTGTGTTGATCGACAAGCTGGGCGTTGTGCGGCTCTATCATCCCGGAGTGATGACCTACGAGGATGTGCGCGCGGCGATCCAGAAGATCCTCTAGGACGTCTTCGGCATTGTGGTGGACGGCGGGAAGTAGAACCGCGAGCCGCGAAGCCGAGGAGATATCCACGCGTGATCGCGCCTGCAAGTATATCCCCGCACTCACGTCCGGGGTTTACCATGCCTCTGCCCGGGCGTTCGTTGTGCTCAGTATCGCTTTCTGCAAATAAGAAAGCCCCGATTGCTCGGGACACAAATAAAAACGGCCCCGATTGCTCGGGACACAAATAAAAACGGCCCCGATTGCTCGGGGCCGGGTTAGATCAAACTCGCTATTGCGAGCCCGATAGAGCTACTTCTTTTTCTTCGCAGCAGCTTTCTTCTTCGGGGCCGCCTTCTTCTTGGTTGCGTTCTTCATGATTGATTCTCCCTTTACATCAGATTTCGCGCATCTCAAAAGAGAGCGCGGTCGTGTCCCCTTTATAAGGTGGTTTACATAAGAATGTCAAGAAAAAAATGCATCGCCTCTTGACACGAAGAGGACGATGGAGGCAGAGCAAACATCGCTCGGCACGCAAAAACGTAAAATAGTAGAATTGTTTCAAGGAACGGATGCGCATCACAAGGCCTATTCATGCGGGTGAGACGCTCATCATCGCATTTGCCGCGATCGTGGCGAGCTGCGCTCACCACACAAATCGCGGCGCACTTGCTCCGCCACCAGCGCGAATAAAAAAAACGGAAGTTGGTGTCGCGAGTTGGTACGGCACTCCGTATCACGGAAGACAAACGGCCTCAGGAGAGACCTATGACATGTACAATCTCACCGCCGCGCATCGCAAGCTTCCGTTTCAAACTTGGGTTGAAGTAGAAAATCTCTCGAACGGAAAACGCGTGGACGTTCGCATCAACGATCGAGGTCCGTTCGTGGGACATCGCGTGATCGATCTCTCGCAGACGGCGGCAAAAGAAATCGACATGCTCGGTACGGGCACGGCGCGTGTTCGATTAACGGTGGTGGCAGGTCCGGCAAAACGTTTTCCGGCGTCATCTTCTCCAGCGTCAACTTCGCCGACGATGTCTACTCCGGCAATCTCTTCTCCCACGATAATTTCTCCGACAGCAGTTTCGCCACCGACGATTTCTCCGCCGACAATTTCGACGACGACGGCGGCAGAAACAAAATCGGCCGCTGCACCACCGTCCCCGCTGGAGCAAACTTCGGGGGCGTCGTCGTATGCGGCGCCTGATGCATCGTCTGATGCACGGGCCGAAACACGTTCGAAAGCAACCTCAGCACCCACATCAGTAACCGTGTCGATGCCGCGTTTCGTCGTCCAAGCGGGAGCCTTCGTGGATCGGGAACGCGCCGAGGCGCTCCGTATGACAATGACGGAAGCATTTGCGGTAGCTCGCACGCTGGTGGACGCCTCGCGCAATCCTCCTCTGTGGAAGGTTTTGGTGGGGCGCGAGATGACCCGGGAGCAGGCCGCGGCGCTTGCCATGCGCGTCCGGAAACAGACGGGCGCGGCCATTGTGGTGCCTGAATTGGGAGGCTACAGTCCCGAAATGGAAGCAATTGTGCCGTAACCCCCTCAGAGGGGGGTAGCCACCACCCTAAAGAACATGAGTCGTAGTCCCGGTTGGCGGGTCTTGAGGAAGCGAGAAATCCGGCGTACAGTTTAATTTCGCTGTACGAAAAACCTTAATCGAAGCCTAAAAAATGCTAGCGAATCTAGAAGAAACTCGCCACGTCCTTATCGGAGAATCCCCGCGGACTCGTCAAGTGATCCGCATGATCGAGAAACTGGGCAAATGCCGGTGGCCGGCTCTCCTTTTGGGAGAGACCGGCACTGGTAAAGAGGTAGTGGCGCGCGCCATCCATAATATAAACCCGCAGGGACCGTTCGTCACCATCGATTGTTCGGCCATGGTCGGGCCGTTGATGGAAAGCGAATTGTTCGGTCACGTGAAGGGTGCTTTTACCGGCGCGGCAATGACCAAGATCGGATTAATTGAAGCGGCCAATGGTGGCACGGCCTTCTTCGACGAAATCGGCGAGCTCCCGCTGGACTTGCAGGCCAAACTGCTGCGCGTGTTGCAGGAAAAAGAATTCCGCCCGGTGGGATCGCTCACGAGCCGCCGTTCGGATTTCCGCATCATCGCGGCGACGAATCGCGACTTGGCAAAGGAAGTGGAAAAAGGAACGTTCCGGCGCGACCTGTACTTCCGCCTGAACGTGATCAACATCCGCCTTTCGCCGCTGCGCGAACGCAAGGAAGATATTCCATCGTTGATCAACCACTTTCTGACGCGCGTCGGCGGCAACTATTCGCTGACTTCGGAAGCGCTGGAAGTTCTGATCTCCTACGATTGGCCAGGTAACATCCGCGAGTTGGAAAATTGCGTGCAACATATGGTGGCCGTGAACTCGGGTCCACTGCTGCACGTGGCCGATCTCCCTTCGAATCTGCAGAACCATCTGATCCAGAAGAAGTCGAACTACCTGATGGCCGCTGCGGGAGCCGACGCCGGCATGTCGCGCCAGGATTTCGGAGACTTGTCGACGGAGCCATCGTCTGTGCCGACCATTGTTCCGCTGGCGGAACTCGAACGCCGCGCGATTCTCAATGCGCTGGACTGCACGAAGGGCGATCGAGCGGTGGCCGCGCATCTGCTGGGCATCGGACGCACGACTCTCTACCGGAAATTGAAGGAATACGAACTCGCCTGTTAATGTTTCAGGGCAATCCGACGTGCGCTGCGGAAAGCTCCCAGAATCTCTTGAGAAACTTCCTGTTTTTCGCGCACTAATTTGTCAGCCATGAGTCTCAAGATCCTGATTGCAACCGACAGTTCCGAACAGATCCTATTTCTGCAGGATGTTGTGGAAGAGATCCAGAACGGCAGGCATTGGCGGGGCTGGGTGAATATTCAAGCACTGCACGCGCTGTCGATTGACTTCGCGGTGGAGATTGTGACGGACTCGCCCGTGGATGCGATTGTGCTGGACTTGGCACTATGCGGCACTCGGGCGCTGGATGAATTCCGCCGTCTGCAAGCCGCCGCGCCACAAACGCCCGTCGTGCTGATTGCGCAACCGGATGATGTGGACCTTGCGATCCGGCTCATGCGCGAAGGGGCGCAGGACTTCCTGATCTCACACGACGTGGACGCGGAGCCTTTGGCGCGCTCGCTGGGGAACGCCATCGAGCGGCATCGGATACTGGCGGGGGCGCGGGCGGCACGCATGGATGATCCACTGACCGGCTTACTGAATCGCACGGCATTTTTGGCGCTGGCCGAACGCGACCGCAAGCTGGCGGAAAGATTCTGTTGCCGCTGGATGCTGGTGATCGCCGAACCACGCGAAAGTATGGCGCGGGCGCAGGATGTGGGCGAGCGGCAGGATCTTCTCTTGATCGAAAGCGCGGAGTGGTTGCGGCGCGTCGCTGCGCCGACCGACATTGTCGCGCGCGTGGCAGAGTTTCGTTTTGGGCTGACCTTGTTCGACTCCGCTGGCGAATCGCTCGAAGCCGCCTGGTCACGCATTCATACTGCCGCCCGCGAGAACCAGATTGCGATTGGCGCGGCAATGTTCGATTTTTCGCATCCCGCTCCGCTCGAAATATTGATCGAACAGGCCGAGATGGACCTTACGCCGAAGGTCATGGCCATGCGAACATAACAGTCGAGTTGCGAATCGCCCTCGACGCCACCTATAGCCTTGGCCGGAATCTCTCGGGAGTCGGCGTGTATTCGCGCGAAATCCTATTTGGATTGGCGCGCGCGCATCCGGAGCAGCGGTTTCTTTACTACTATCGTCCTCACCGGCTGTGGAAGTCGTTCGGGGATTCGCTGCCGTCGAACGCATCGCGGCGGCTTCTGCGCGGCGCTCCCGGCGGGGACCTGTTCCATGCGCTGAATCAGCGTGTGGATGTTCGGGCGCGTCGCACCGTGTGCACGTTTCACGACCTGTTCGCCCTCACCGGAGAATACTCCACCCCCGAGTTTCGGGCACGGTTTGCCGAGCAGGCACGGCACGCTGCGCAGAATAGCGACGCGATCATCGCCGTATCGCAGTTCACCGCCGCGCACGTGAAGGAACTGCTGGGCGTGGAAGCCTCGCGAATTCACGTGATCCCTCATGGTGTGCGCATGGTGGCAGGCGCGGGGGCTCCTGTGGCGCGCGAAAAACTGGTGCTCTTTGTGGGCGCCATTCAGCGTCGCAAGAATGTCGCTCGCCTAGTGAGGGCGTTTGAGAGTATGCCCGCGGGTTGGCGGCTCACGCTAGCCGGCGCGACGGATGGGTTCGAAGCTGCGCCCGAGTTGCGTGCGATCGAGGAGAGCCCGCGCAAAGCCAGCATTGATGTGTTGGGTTACGTGAGCAATGCTGTGCTGGAATCGCTGTATGCGCGCGCGAGCATCTTTGCGTTCCCGTCGCTCGACGAAGGATTCGGCATTCCGGTGCTGGAGGCGATGGCACATGGAATTCCCGTGATCACGTCAGATCGCTCGGCGCTGCCGGAAGCCGCGGGAGATGCGGCGATTCTGGTGGATCCGACCAACGTGGATCAGCTTGCGGTGGAGTTGAAGCGACTGGCGGCGAGTGATGAACTACGCGCGCAGATGGCGCAACGCGGACTGGTGCGTGCGCGAATGTTTCCGTGGGAAGCGGCGGTTACGAAGACGTGGGATGTTTACCAGTCGCTCCTAGCGGGAGCGCGATAGTTCTTCGTTCTGGTTTTGCGCAGCCTGATGCAAGTCGCCCAGTTTGATTCCGGTCACGGCGAGCGAGATGGCGCCGGAAACCAGCAGCGGCAGTGTTACGAGCCCCCACAACACAAGCGAGAAGCGCGCGGCTTCATCCGGCACCACGTTGAAGATCTTTTCCAGACATTCTCGTGTCAGGAATTGGAACAACCCGAGATTTCCGGGCGCTTGCGGCACTGCCGAACCCAGTCGCAGAATGACGGCGACAGCGAACGCCGCTTCCCACGGCAGATCGAACCCATACGCGCGAAACGCAGCGTACATGGGGACAGCTTGGATGAGCAAGAAGGGAAGGCTCTGCAGGAACGAGATGGAAAGATAGCGCGAGTGGCCGATGATTTCCAAATCGGCGACCAGCACGTTAAACTGCTTTTTCCAACGGCCCTCCGGGAGCACAGAGGGCGCATGATGCCGGCGGAAGAGAGCGAAACTGAGTAGCAGGGCACCGGCAAAAACAAGGAGCGCTAACACGGCGCCACTATCCACCAGCCAAAGATGTTGGGCGTGCGGCATGGGCACGAAACCCACGACCAGAAATATCGACAGGCACAACCAGATGCCGTCAAAGACGCGTTCGAGAAGTGCGCTGGTCAGCGATACGGAGAAGGGAAGAGGGGTGCGCGAGCTGAGCAGATAGCAGCGGAGCACTTCGCCTGCGCGCAGCGGCAAAATTTCGTTGGCGAACATGCCCACGTAGATGGCGCGAGCCAGTTCCCAGAAGCCGATGCCTTCCACAGGCCGCAGCAGTGTTTGCCAGCGAACCGCCTGCCATAAGTACATGGCCGCTCCGCAGATCAATGCGATGACAACCCACCACCAACTGAGCGTTGTCAGATCGTCCCGGAGCTCGCTCAGGTGCGCGTCGCGCAGAGCCCAATACAGACTGGCGATCGAAAGTGCATTGATGACGACAAGCAGCGCCTTCTTGCGGACGCTTTTCGATTCTTGGTCAGCCAAACAACTATGATAGCGATTCGCTATCGCGGAAAATACTTTGCCGCGAGTTCGGGGGATGCTTCTACGGCTTTGCTCCAAGCCTGTTTGGCGTCTTGCTCCTGACCGGAGGCTTTCAATGCATGGCCCAGATTGAGCAGGGCCTCGCCGAATTCAGGCCGGACTTCAAGCGCTGCGCGATACAATTGCGCAGCGCGGGCGGAATCGCCCAGCGACTGCAACAGTAATCCCAGGTTGAAGGAAAGTTCCGCCGAACGCCCGCCCGCGGCTACAAATGTTTCGTGCGCTGCCAGCGCATCATTCGCATCTTTGCGTTCAATGGCAATCGCGGTCAACGCGCGCATGGCATCCAAGTGAGAGGGATCCAGCGCCAAGAGTTTTTGGTAGGTCACGGCAGCCGCCTGCAGATCCCCGCCCTTCCAGTAGGCCAAGGCTTGATTCAGCAGCGGTTCCGGCGCATTCGGCTGCTTCTGGAAACAGATTTCAAAGCTTCGCGCCGCATCCGTGTATTTGCCCTTCTTGAGCTGCAAAAATCCGAGACGGAAGGCGGAGTCTTCCCAGTCTGGATTTACGGCGACCAATCTGCGGTAGAGCGATTCGGCTTCATCCGGACGATCTTCGCGTTCGGCGAGCAAGGCGAGGTTCCACAATGCACCGGGCAACTCCGGCGCCGCATTCAAGACGCGCTCGTAGGCACGCCGGGCTCCAGGCAGATCGCCACGCTCTTGCAGGACACCACCCAGATTGGCGCTCGCCTCAATCGCCGACGGGCGAATGAGAGCAGCTTCCTTGTAGGCGTTCCCGGCTTGTTCCCAGCGACCGGTCTTCTGATACGCGATGCCGAGGTTGAACCATCCAATGTAGGAATCGGGCGCAACTTTCACCAGCTGCGAACAGTGCTGCACCGCGGCGCTATAATCCCCGCGCGAGATCGCAACGGCAGTGAGCCCTTGGAGCGCGAGCGGAGCGTCGGGCTGCACCTTTAACAGGCGTTCGGCGAGTTCCTTCACGCGCGCGTCGTCCTTGCGCCCCATGGAGACGGCGATAAAGTTACTCAATAGGCCGGGCGAGTTCGGGTCCGCAGGCAGCAGCTTCTTGTAGAGGTCGGCGGCTTCCTCCATACGTCCCATTTGCTGTAACGCAATCGCGCGGCCCGTCAGGATGCGGTCCTGATTCACGCTTTTTTCTTGGCGGCCGCTGAGTTCGAGAGCGGTATCGAAGCACGCAAGCGCGTCTTCCGGTTTGCCCAGCTTCAAGAGACAGAACCCGCGACCGAGCACCGACTGCCAGCTGTTGGGATCGATTTGCGATTCCGCCTCGAATTCCCGTGAGGCTTCCTCGAAGGCTTCCATGCGCTCGAGACACAGTCCCAAGTTGTAGTGAGCGGCGCGATGGAAAGGATCGAGTGCAAGAACTTTGCGATATTCCGCTGCGGCCGGTTCCCAGGATTGGCGCTCAAAATAGAGATGAGCGAGGGAGGAATGAATGTCGGTGGTGTTTTCACCTTGCTGGGCGGCTTGCTCTAGTTCGCGGATGGCGTCTTCCAACAGACCATTCGACACAAGCTCGAGCGCTCGCGCCAAGGCCACGGATTGCACAGCGCGTTTGGGCTTGCCGGCTGGCGCGAGGTCGTCGCCACGCATCAGCCTTTCAATTAATTCGTCATCTACGAAGAAGACATTTTGTTGAACTGAATCCGACATTCCCTGATTCCCTATTCCACGTGCTTCGCGGATCTTCGCGAAACTGCCCGTCTCACTTGTCATCTTTGGCTGACGCGATATATCCCGCATCAGTCCGTTGCCGTTTGGGTGTCACAGCATCTGCCACGGCATCTGCCACGGCATCTGCCACGGCATCTTCCATGGCATCTTCCATGGCGTCTTCCATGGCGTCTTCCACACCACCCGCCACCCGTTATGGTTTTTGCTGCATCCTCGATCCCACAGCCTCTTCTAGACCGTCGAAAGACTCCACTAAGAAGGTCGAGTCGCCGCGAGATTTTAGCCAACCGTGGATGCTTTCCTCTACCCCACCATTCCGATTCGCGACTGGGGCCTGCGGCGCGCCAGTCCTCTCGACGACGATCACGGCGCGCATGGGCAGCGCTTCGTAGCGCGGGATGTCCACCACCGCGGCAGCACGAAGCGTCGACGCAAATACTTGAACGGGCTTTGCTCGCCCCCCTGGAATACCTTCAAACACCATGGGCAACGCGGTCAAAATTGATTCGGGTTCCGCCGAGGCATCCACGATTACCGGAGATTCACTTTGCGTGGACGAGCTTCCCGCCCGACCCTCCGCTGGCGGGGTGATCGCAGCCGGGCGTTCGGGCAAAGGCAGGTGCAAGGCTGCGGTCGCGTGACTGTGATCTTCCATCGGCGGAAATTCTAGAGCCGGACCTACCCAGAGCAGCGGCGTCGACCGCGGCGTTATGGGCGTAAAAGGAAGGGCTGTTGGTTGCGTCGCCAAATCCAGGCGTGGTCCCTGGATGGTGGAGCGGAATTCAAAGACCAGCTCTCGGCGGGCGAACTCTCGAAACTCCAGCCGCACGGGGCGCGAATTCGGGGGCGGTTTCAACGCATCTACAAAGGTGCTGGAAGAGAGACAATCCGCCATCCTTACATTCGGCGGGAGCGGGTTCATGCTTGCACGCGGCAGCGCGGGAGAAAGCGATGAAATCAATGTCTCCGCAGCTCGACGCAAACGGAAAGGTTCGTCAACACCGGGGGGAAGCAGGAACACGTTGTCGGCCAAGGATGGGTGTTGCCGTGCGTCAGAGTCAACAGGCTCAGAGTCAACAGGCTCAGACTCAACAGCCTCAGACTCAACAGGCTCAGACTCAACAGGCTCGGCCGCAGTGGCCAACGGGGGCGCAGCTTCCGTCGTGAGCGGGTGGGTTGACTCAGGCGTTAACTCGGGCACGGATCCGTGCGATGACTCGGGCGTTAACTCGTGCGATGGTGTGGGCGAGGAACAGCTCGCAGGCGACGCTTCCTGCGCCGGCAAAACCGCTGTTGTGGAATTCGCCAGAGAGGTTGTGACCGGCGCGTGTTCCTGCGCGTGCTCTTGTGACGGATGGTGCGAGACGGCTTGCGCCAGTGCAGCGACTCCGGTCTTTGGCGACGACCATCGTTTCGGTTCAGGCCGGCCATCTTCGCCTGCTGCGGGCTGCGGAGCTTTCTTCGTCCGGCTTGGGTTTGCAGTTGGGGTTGCAGTGCCAGTCTGATTTGCCGGTGAAGATTGGTTCAGTGAGAGCGTTAGCTTCGGCGCCTGAGCGTGCGTATGATTTTCCGCCCCCCGGGCATGGGTAGGAGCAGGTAGCTCCGACAGCATTGGCTTCGGCTCCGGCTTTCGCGATGACTTGGGCGCCGGCTCAATCGTTTTTGCAGGCTGCGGCTGGATCTCCATCGTTGCCGTTGGAAGCGCCCTCACCTCCTTGGAATGAGGTGCAGGAGAATGAGGTGCCGGAGCAAGATGCGCGGCAGGGGCAAGATGCGCGACAGGGGCAAGATGCGCGGCATCGGAAGGACGCGGGGAAGCAGGACGCGCCGGTGGTGGAGGAGCCGAGGAATGATCCGTCGCAGCGTGCTCCACGGGCGCCGTCCGACTCTCGGAAGAGTGCTTCGGCGAAGTCTTTTCGGTTACCGTAACCTTGGAATCCGCCTGGGCCTGAGCCGCCTTGCGTGTTTCTTCGGGCGAATAGGTTTGCAGCAATCGATTGAGCGCCAACTGGCTGTATTCCTGTTGATAGCTGACGCGGTGCTCATCCGAGCAGAATTCACCTTTCGCCAAACGTTTCAACAGCGGCACGTCCTTGCCGCAATACAGACACTTCATGATGTAGTTGATCGTCCTTTTCCTCCAAATGCTAAAGACCAATCTTTGAGGTTTCTGTACGGTAAAGTGCTTATGGAGCCCTTCTGGGGATTTCCCCCAGTGCGCTCTTAAGGGATTGCCCTTAGGGGCTGGTTCTTTGGTTTCGTAACTACCCGGCGCCGCGTCTGGCGCGTCCTGCCGTTCCTAATAGAGCGAACTCGCTGGTTTTACAGCCCGTCGGCGTCCGTTTCGCCGTAGAGCGGCATAAAGTTTATTCCCTAGCCGCCGATAACTTCAGTACTGCTGCCGATAAGTCACTGCGCAGACCGCGCAGATATCGGTCGCAGGCCCCGAAACGGGCCAGAAAGGAAATCAAAATGGCAAAAGGCGAAGCTTTGAAGATTGCCCTCGAGGGGTTGCGTAATTCGATTCCCGAACTGAAGGGCGTATTATTGGCGTCCAACGAGGGACTGCCGATCGCTCACGCTCTCACCAACGGTGCCGATCCCAATCGGGTGGCGGCGATGGCGGCAGCGGCATCCAGCCTCGGACGTCGCATCAGCGAAACGATGAGTGCGGGAACGCTCGGCGAAGTCAGCGTGCAGGCGGACGAGGGCGCGTTGTTCGTGTACTCCGCAGGTGCGAAGGCGGTCCTGGCGGTTCTGAGTCCGCAAGGCGGCAACGCTGGACTCATTCACCTGGAAGCGCGCAACACGGCAAAAGAAATTGGCGAGCTGTTCTAGATTGTTCTGACCGCGTGTCCGAGCGGGAAGCTCGGCGCGCGGATTGAGCTTGCCCCGCCGTCTCTCGCAAGACCGCGTTC
This sequence comes from uncultured Acidobacteriia bacterium, assembly GCA_903892565.1. Taxonomy (GTDB): domain Bacteria; phylum Acidobacteriota; class Terriglobia; order Bryobacterales; family Bryobacteraceae; genus Palsa-187. The sequence goes on along the minus strand of CAITIX010000006.1, from coordinate 22,893 downwards.
ACGGGCTAAAAGGGGAGGAGATGCCTCGGCGCGGAATTTCTATTCCGGTGGAACGAGGCTCTCCAGCATCCCGGTTTTGATTTTCCGCGCGATCGCGGCGCCGGCAACGGCAGCGAGTTCCTCCTCCGGCGCCTTCCGCACTAACTCCACACTTCCGAAGTGCCGCAGTAATTTCGTTACCGTCTTTTCTCCCACACCTGGAATTTGATCGAGTTCACTGCGCAGGCGGCTGGCATTGCGCCGTGTGCGATGAAACGTCACGGCAAAGCGATGCGCTTCGTCGCGCACCATTTGTACCAAGTGCAACACGGGTGAGAACTTGTCGAGCACGATGGGCTCGTCCTCCTGCCCGTAAACGTAGATCCATTCGTCGCGCTTAGCGATGGAGGCAAGCGGTTGATCCGTGATGCCGAGCGCTTCGAGTGCTCCCGAGGCCGCATGGAGCTGTCCTAATCCGCCGTCCACTAAAACGAGCCCCGGCCGTTCCTTCCCCTCTTCCTGCAAACGTTCGTAGCGGCGCGTGATGACTTCGCGCATCGACGCGAAATCGTCGTTGCCTTCCACGGTCTTGATGATGAACTTGCGGTAGTCCGCTTTCTTCATCCGTCCGTTTTCCCACACCACCATGCTGGCGACCTTATCGGTCCCCTGGATGTGCGAAATGTCGAAGCATTCAATGCGCCGGGGCGCCTGTTCCAGGGAAAGTGCATCTTGCAATGCGGCTTCAATCGCTTTGGCCGAAGGCTTGAGCACGCGAAAACGCTGTTCAAAGCTCAACTGGGAGTTGGATTCCACCAGATCGAGCATCGCCTTCTTGGTTCCGCGCTGCGGAGTGTGAATTTCCACTTTGCGTCCGCGGCGCGCGCTGAGCAGAGCTTCGAGCGTTTCGCGATCTTCAAAATCCACGGGCACATGGATCTGCCCGGGAATATGGGGCTCATCCAAGTAGAGCTGCTTGAGCAGCGACGAAAAGAACTCGGGTGCATCGAAATCGTGCCGGTCTTCCCAGAAGAACTCGCGGCGATCCACAACGCGCGCGTTGCGGAAGTGAAAAAGGTTTACCGCAACCAGGGGAGACTCGGCATGATAGCCGAAAATATCGGTGTCGGCTCCATCCACCGTCGCCATCTTCTGCTTTTCCCCGAGCTCTTCCACCGTTTGCTTCAAATTGTGGAGGGCCGCGGCTTCCTCATAGCGCATCGCCGCGCTCGCCTCCGTCATGCGGGCTTCGAGGTCACGCGCCAAGTCCTTGTGCCGGCCTTCGAGAAAGAGGCGCACGGACTGGACAGCGTCGCCGTATGCGTGGTCCGTCGTCAGCCCCTGCACGCAAGGACCCAGGCAACGGTGGATGTGATACTCCAGGCATGGATGCGTGTGCGTCCGCGTCATGTCGATCCGGCACGAAGGCACTTTGAAGTAGCGATGGATCAAATGTACCAGCCGGTACGCGAGGCTCGCCGGAAAATACGGGCCGAAATATTGCGCCCCGTCTTTCTTGATGCGGCGCGTCACATAGACGCGGGGGGATTTCTCACCGGTCAATTTGATATACGGGTAGGTCTTGTCATCGCGCAGCAGAACATTGAAGCGCGGTTGATACTGCTTGATGAGGTTGTTTTCGAGCGCCAGCGCTTCGCGGTCGTTATCGACCTGGATGAAATCGATATTGCGGGCTTCGCCAAGCAGCGTCCCAGTTTTCATGTCGGCCATTTTGTCGGCCGAGAAATAGCTGCGGACGCGATTGCGAAGATTGATGGCCTTGCCGACGTAGATGACAGTGCCGTGGGCGTCTTTGTACAGATACACTCCGGGCTCGGTTGGTAGCTCAGAGGCGCGCTGGCGGAGATCTGTCATGAGCGAAGATCCGTGCGAGGCGGTTGCGGCGGAAATCCGCTCCGGCCAAAGGCTTTTTTCAGCCTTATACTTTAATTGTGGCACGCGTCTTACCGCTCGGTTGGCAGTTGAAAGCGAGCCTTCTTCTTTTCTGCGCGCTCTTCCTTGTGTTGCCTTCGCAGGCGCAGATGAAATCGCACAAGGACGCTACGCCTCCGGCGAACGCTGAGGAGCAGGAGCCACCGGAAGAAGATCCCGATCTCAAGCCTAAGGAATACTCGTTTAATCCTTTGGAAGCGGGACGCAACATCATCGCGGGCAATTTTTACTTCAAGAAGGGCAACTATCGGGCAGCGGCTAACCGCTATTTGGAAGCCACGAAGTGGGATCCCACATCGCAGGAAGCGCTGCTAAGGCTGGCCGAGGCCGACGAGAAGTTGCACAATATCGCCGGTGCGCGGGAAGCCTACACAAAATATTTGACGCTTGAACCTCCTGCCAAGGACGCAGAAGTGGTGAAGAAAAAGCTCGAGAAGCTGCCGGAAGATCCACACAAGAAAAAATGACGGACAAGATCGTTGTACTGACAACGTGCGATTCGGAGAAGAGTGCCGCCGAGCTGGCCCGCGCCCTGGTCGAAGAGCGCGTAGCGGCATGCGTCAACATAGTGCCGGGCGCACGTAGCATCTATCGCTGGAAAGAACAGATCGAGGATTCCACCGAATGGTTGCTAGTGATCAAATCGCGGCGCGACTTGTTCCCCGCACTGCGCGCTGCCGTAGAAAAACGGCATACGTACGAAGTGCCGGAGCTGATCGCGATCCCGATTGTCGAAGGATCGGAACCCTATCTGGCATGGCTGGACCGCGAGCTGACAACGCCGGAATAAGGAATCCCGGGCACTAGTTCATACGCGCGAGCCACGCGTGAATCGACTGCAATTGTTTGCGGATCGCTTCGGCATCGGGGGCTTCCGGCTCCATCTTGAGATACGTTTCCAGATCCGCGCGTGCGGCCTGCTGGCGTTTTAATTCCATGTACAGAACTCCTCGCTGCTTGTACCAGGAAGCCATTTCGGGCGCGCCGATCAGTAGCAGATCCAGCGTCCGCACGGCCTTCGTCCAGTCCTCGCGCCGCAAATAGACACCGCGCAGATTCTGTAGCATGCGCATCACAATCGCCTTCTTCGAAACAGGGCGCAGCAGCATGGGATCCGCGACCTGCACGCCTGCCAAGGCAAAGCATTCCTCCGGCGTAACGATTTTTCCGCCGTGATAGGGATCGATATAGGCGGAGAAATTGCCGTCGTCGAACTGAATCACAAAATGGCGCGGTAAGCCGATGCCAAACACAGGCATTGCGAGTCTGCGGGCGATTTCCATGTAGAGCACGGAAAGCGTGATGGGAAGCCCTACGCGGCGCGCGAGCACCTGGTCCAGACAGCTATTCCGGGAATCGAAGAAGTCCTGCTCATTGCCGCGGAAGCCCAGTTCTTCGAACAGGTAAGCTTGCGCTTTTTCGACGAACTCGCGCCCGTCGTTGAAATTGCGCAGCCGGTCCCCGAGATTGGCGGCCAGCTCATTGAGACGCTCCAGCACGGGCTCGGCTTCGAGATCCGGAGTGTCGATGGTGGCGATTTCCAGCGCTGCACGGTCCAGACGGCCCTTCGGAGGGTCCTCTTCGAGGATGTGGCACAGGTGATTGAATTCCACTTGCTTCTATTTTCGCAAGCTTCGCGCGTCCACGCGGCAACGCTAGCCAGGAAGGCCGATGTATTTGAATCCGGCGCGCGTCAGACGATCGCGATCCAGCAATTGGCGTCCATCCAGAATGATGGAAGAACGCATGCTCTGGCCCAACTGTTCCCAATGGAGCTCGGCATACTCGGGCCACTCCGTCACCACCACAAGGGCATCCGCATCCACGGCAACTTCGAGTGGCGACGCGCAACACGTGACCGCAAGGTCTGGATTTTCGCGGCGGAAGCGTTCCATTGCCACCGGATCGTGCGCCTTCACGCGCGCGCCCCGTTCGATTAATTTGCGCGCAATGTCCAGCGAAGGAGCTTCGCGCAAATCGTCCGTATGAGGCTTGAAGGCGAGCCCGAGAAGCCCAATCGTGCGCCCCTTCAAAATCTTCAATTCGGCCAAGAGTTTTTCGACGACGCGTTCGCGCTGTAAACGATTGACCTCACGCGCGGCCTTTACGATCTGCGCTTCCACGCCATACTCCGCTGCGGTAGCGACAAGAGCCGCAGTATCTTTGCCAAAGCACGATCCGCCCCACCCCAGACCCGCCTGTAAGAAACGCGGGCCGATGCGTCCATCGAGGCCGATGCCACGCGCGATCTGGCGGATATCGGCACCCACCTTTTCCGCAACATTCCCGATTTCGTTGATATAACTGATTTTCAGCGCCAAAAACGCATTGGCAGCATACTTGATGAGTTCCGCCGACGCCAAATCGGTAGAGATTAACGGCACCGCGGTCATGCTTTCGGGCCGGCGCTGATAGGGCGGAGCTTGGAACGTCTGCTCCAGGATGGGACGGTACAGGGTGTACAGCACTTCCGATGTGCGCGGTTCGTCTGCGCCGATCACGACGCGATCCGGAAAGAGGCTATCGAGAACGGCTGATCCTTCGCGCAGAAATTCGGGATTGGAGGCAACGGCAAAAACTCCATTCGCTTTGCGCCCCTTGGCCGCCTCATAGGCATCGCGAACCAATGCGCCCACCCAGTTGCCACTTCCGATAGGCACCGTGGACTTATTCACGACAACCGTGAAGTGGTCGCCCAGATTCTCTCCGATGCTGCGGGCCGCGGCTTCTAAATAGCGCAGATCCGGCGAGCCGTTCGCACCGGGAGGCGTGCCGACCGCAATGAACACGACATCCGACTGGGGAATCGCACTCGCGTAGTCGGTGGTGAAGCGCAGATTGGCACGCGCGTCGGCAACCAGATCTTCCATATGCGGCTCATGAAATGGAACTTTACCGGCTTGCAGTGTCTTAATTTTGCTTTCGTCGGCATCGACGCAAGTCACTTTATGCCCGAGAAATGCCAAACAGGCGCCTGTCGTTAGACCGACGTATCCGGTTCCAATGATTGAAACATTCATAAGTTTAAGTGAAAGGACTATCTTACCGTTTATCGGCCGATCCACGCGATTTCCGCAGCCGTCTGCCCCAATGCACTACTCTGAAAAAATGCGGCGCTTCATCGAGAACATCCGCCTTACCTTGCACTATTGGATGCAGACGGAGGTTCACGTCTACGCATTTTCCGTAGCCGCCAACGTTTTGTTGTCGTTTTTTCCCTTCCTCACGGTCAGTCTCTCGGTGTCGCGAATGGTGTTTCCAGAACAAGCGGCATCGGGCGCCATCAATTTGGCGCTGCGCGACTATTTCCCGGACGCCCTGCAGGTCTTCCTCGTTCGAAATTTACCGCACCAAGGACCACTGCCCCTCATTTCGATTGCGCTCTTGCTCTTCACCGCGAATGGGGTTTTCGAACCTCTGGAAGTGGCTTTGAACCGGATCTGGGGCATCCGCAAGAATCGCAGCTTCGTGCGAAATCAGATCGTCAGCCTTGCGCTCATCTTTGTTTGCGGAGGCCTGGCATTGTTGTCGTTGATGATTACGGCTCTGAACCAGCAATCCTTCCAAACCGGTGCGCTCCCGCGCTGGCTGCAATCCACGGCCGGGCATGGAATGGCTCTTTTTTCGCTACTCCTTTTCAAGCTGGCCGCGGTACCTCTGTCTGTCCTGATTCTGTTCTTGGTGTACCGCTACCTGCCGAATGGACGTCCACCGCTGAGTCGCATCATCCCGGCGGCAATCGGCGTAGGCTTGCTCCTGGAATTCATGAAATACGTCAATACGTTCGCGTGGCCGGCATTTCAGCAAAAGCTGTCTCGCGAGTACGGCGTGTTCCAGTATTCGGCAAGTCTGATTTTCCTGTCTTTCCTCGCGTCGATGCTCGTTTTGGGGGGCGCGGAGTGGGCCGCACGAGGCCACAGGCTAGATGGACCGCTGGCAACGGAGGAACCGCATGAATAATCGAGCTCTGGCGGCGATCACCGGCGCTTCGAGCGGCATCGGTGCAGAATTTGCGCGCCAGCTTGCAGCACGGGGCTTCGATCTCCTGCTGATCGCGCGCAGGCAAGATCGCCTGCAGGCTCTCGCAGACGAGTTGGCGCAGTCGTGCAACGCGCGCTCGGAGATCCTGGTTGCGGACCTGGCAACGGATGCCGACCGGGAACGTGCCACCGCGCGCATTCTCGCGGCGGACAACCTCGCGTTGTTGGTGAATAATGCAGGCTTCGGGACGCAGGGCGCTTTTTCAGATGCCGATCTGGCATCGCAAGAACAGATGCATCGCCTGCATATTCTGGCGACGCTCGATCTGACGCATGCGGCGCTCCGAACGTTCACGCGGCAAGGCGAATCGACTTCCACAGGTCGAGGAATTATTAGCGTTTCGTCGGTCGCAGCATTCGAACAGGCCCCGTTTAACGTGAGCTACTGCGCCACGAAGGCGTGGATCAACAGCTTCATGAAAGGACTATCGATGGAGTTGGCTGCCGCTGGATCAGCGGTGCGCGTGCAGGCTTTGTGCCCGGGTTTCACATACTCAGAGTTCCACGATGTCTTAAAAATGGATCGCCGGGCCATTCCGAAATCGTTTTGGCTGCGTGCGGAGTTCGTGGTGGCGGAGTCGCTGCGTGGCTTCGATCGCAACTCGCTCATTGTGATTCCGGATTGGCGCTATCGCTGGATCACGCGATTCATTCGGATGACTCCCGGACCGTTGATGCGCTCGATATCGATCCACTATGCGCGAAAAAGACGCGAGCGGGCCCGGTCTTTCGCGGCGAAAACGTGAGGGCGGGCTACGCGTCGCGGGCGTAGAATAGTGGTTGCGGATGCGTAGAATCGTCAGCCAACGTGCCGAGAAGACGGACCAGGTCGTGGTGTTGCCGTTCTCGTTGGAAGATCCAACGAAGTCGCCGCCTGGAACGTACACCATCTTACTGCTGACGCTTTGCCTTTCGATTTTCGCTTTCTTTGCCGCACTCGTCGCCGCGTTCATCTGGCGTTCGCAAACACCACCTTACTGGGATTCCGTGGTATTTCCAAACGTTCTTTGGTTGAGTACAGGCTTGATCGTCGTGAGCAGCATCACCTTTGAGCTCGCGCGGCGGTTCTACGGTGCCGGAGAATGGCGGATCGCATCCCGCATGCTGCTGTTGACCGGAACGATCGGCGCAGCGTTTGTCGCAAGCCAGTTGACGGCGTGGAAGCGTCTCATCGATCAGGGCGCTTACATGATGGAGAACCCTCATGGATCGTTCTTCTATCTATTCACGGGCTTGCACGCGGCCCATTTGCTGGGAGGAATGGTCGCGCTGTTTTACGTCGTGCTGCGGCCCAACCGCAGCCGCGAGTTGGTGGATGTGGTCGCCTACTACTGGCATTTCCTTACCGTTCTGTGGCTGATTCTGTTCGGCGTACTACTGGCGATATCCTGAACAAGAACGTATGCCCATTGACCCTTCCGCACAAATTGCTCCCACTGCGCGCATTCATCCCGATGCGGTGATCGGCCCAGGCTCTGTGATTGGCGATTTCACGATTGTCGAACAGGACGTGGTCGTCGGCGCGGCGACGAAGCTGGAGCCTTATGTTTGGGTGAAACGCTGGACCACGCTCGGAGACGGCAACGAAATTTCGGCAGGCACGGTCCTTGGCAGTGATCCACTGGACAAGAACTTCAAGGGCGATCGCAGCTATTTGCGGATCGGCCACCGTAATATTATCCGCGAGCATTTCACCGTTTCACGCGGCACGAAGCCCGAATCGGTCACCATCATCGGCGATGACAACTACGTGATGACATCGGGCCATATTGCGCACAATTGCGTCATTGGAAACCGCGTGGTGTTGGCCAGTTGTTCGCTCATGGCCGGATATGTGGAGGTGGCGGACAACGCTTTCGTCTCGGGCAATGTGGCCGCGCACCAGTTTTCGAAGATCGGATGTTATGCGATGGTCGGTGGCGGAACGCGCGTGAACAAGGATGTGCCTCCGTATTTCATGTACGCCGGGCTGTACGTGACGCCAATGGGGTTGAATCGCGTTGGCCTGCGGCGCGCGGGATTTTCTGCCGGTGACATGCAGGCGTTGAAGAACGCGTACAAGATCCTGTATCGCTCGGGCTTAAAGCTTGCTGACGCACTGACGAAGATCGAAACGGAAGTCCCGACAGAGCACACGCTGCATCTGGCGCACTTCATTCGATCGAGCAAGCGCGGCATTTGCCGCGAATCGCGCCATCACAGTCAGACGCCGCCTGAATAGTCCTAACGCGTCCGCTAGTTAGAGGTTTCAGGAACGTCCGCAGACCAGGCAGAGCCTTTACGCTGCTAGCGTGCAAGGACTGTGCGCGCCGACTGGACCGTTGGAGAACGCGAGCTTTCGATGCCTGTGGATAGCGCAGGGGATCAGCATCTTCGGCGATTACCTCGCGATGTTTTCCGTGCAGGCGGCGCTGGTATTTCGCCTGCGAGAATCCGCGCACGGGGTCAGCATCGTATGGCTGGCATCGCTGTTGCCCGCGATTGTGATCGGCCCGGTGGCCGGAGTGTTCGCGGATCGTTGGAATCCGCGGCGAACCATGATCGTGAGCGACTGCCTACGAGCAGTGCTCGTGCTGTTGCTTGCGGCGTCCACGCGCAGCGGCGCCGGCACGTCAACCCACCTAGACTTCATTCGATTGTGTTCGATTTGTTTTGCGATCAGTTGCGTCTCTGCGTTTTTTGTTCCCGCGCAGGCGGTAGTGATTCCAAGATTGATAAAGCGCGAGGAACTATTGCCGGTCAGTGTCCTGATGCAGCAGACGATGCACGTGGCGAGAATCGCGAGTCCCGCGGTCGCGGGAACCCTCGTCGTGCGCTTTGGCGAAAATGCGTGCTACTGGGGAAATTCCGCGAGTTTCTTGGTCTCCGCCGCGTTGTTGACGAATGTCTCGTGCCACGTATTGCCCACAGCAATCGCGCCGAAAGCGAGCCACGTCGCACGCGACATGCGTTCCGGGCTCGCCTTTCTTTTGACAAACTCCGAAGTATCGTTCGCCACATGCGCCATGGCGGGCGGGACATTCGCTGCGGGATGCTATTCATCGCTGGTGGCGATTTACATTCGCGACGTATTGCATGCAACGGCCGCTTCCTATGCGATCGCTGGCTCGCTGACGGCAGCGGGGACACTGGCAGGAACGTTGGTTGCGGGTAAGATCGTGAACTCTTGCTCTCGCCAAACGCTGATCGCAACAGGCATGGGAATTGTGGGCGCGTGCATCCTGAGTCTTGCGCTGTATCCCTCACAGCTGGGGACATTCGTGGGTGCCGCGGGGATTGGATTAGGAGCCTCGAGCGCGATGATCGCCGCCAGTGCCGTACTCAAAGAATTTACGCCGGAGGAGCTGCGGGGACGCGTCAGCTCGGTATCCGTATCGATGATGTCCGCAGCACAAGCAGCGGCCATGCTCTTTGCGGGTAGCTGCGCGACATGGCTTGGCGTGCGTGGCGTTTACGCTGTAAGCGCGGCTATGCTACTCGCACAACCCGCTTACCAATGTTTTCGCCGAGGAAGAGCCCGATCAGGGCCTTCGGCATGTTTTCAAACCCTTCTATGACGTCCTCGTGATACTTGAGATCGCCGGATGCGATCCAACCCGCAAGTTCCACCAAGGCCTCTTCCGTGCGCGTGAAATCCCAGACGAGAAAGCCCTGCACGCGCGCGCGTGCAACAAGTAAATGCCGGTACATGCGAGGTGCGAGCGATGGCGCGCTGTCATTCGCTTGCGAAATTTGTCCGCAGATGCCGACGCGCGCATGTAAGTTCAGATAGGCGACGACGGCGTCCGTTGTAGTCCCGCCGACGTTGTCAAAGTACGCATCGATACGATGCGGGCACGTCTCGCGCAACGCGGCCGATATATCGGAGTTCGCTTTGTAGTCGATGGCGTCGTGAAAGCCCAGCTCGCGGATGATGTAGTCGACTTTCTTGGGCCCGCCCGTGATTCCGACAACATGAGCGCCGCGAATGCTGGCGAGTTGGCCGGCGGCAGATCCCACGGCTCCGGCTGCTCCAGAGATGACAAAGGTTTCGCCCGGCTGTACGGCACAAATTTCCGTGACGCCGTAATACGCCGTGAGCCCGGGCATTCCTAAGATCCCCACCGCCGTGGATATCGGAGCGAGCGAGGGATCGACCTTGCGCACGTTTTCGCCGTTCGAGATCGCATACTCCTGCCAGCCCATCTGGAAATTGACGATGTCGCCGGTGCGAAATTTGGCGTTGCGCGATTCCACGACTTCCGCGACGCCTCCGCCGGTCATTAGCTGACCAATCTCCACGGAAGGTGCGTAGCTGCGAGCGGCGCTCATGCGACCGCGCATGTAGGGGTCCACGGAAAGATACCGAGCCCGCACGAGGAACTCTCCCTCGCGAATCGGTGGAACGGTGGATTCCACCATACGGAAATCGGTTTCCCGAATCATTCCCTCGGGACGGGCGGCGAGTACAAATTGACGATTGACCATAGCGGGAAACTACTCTATTATCACGCCATGGCACAAAGTGAACAGAACCTCGCGAACCACGCGAAATTCGACCCCGCCTTTCACGGCTTTCTTTTCGTCGGCTCGCTCGTGATGTTGGTGGCGTCCATCGTCCACATGGTGCAATATCCCACGTGGTGGAGTGCGCTGGGGATCTTCGCGGCGCTCTGGCTGATTGTGCTGATGTTCAAAGTGCGGTTGTATGCGATGAAAGTACAGGATCGCGTGATTCGCCTGGAAGAACGCCTGCGCTTGCAAACACTGCTGCCCGAACCGCTACGCGCTCGCGCCAGCGAATTGAACGAAGGGCAACTGATCGCGCTGCGTTTTGCGTCGGATAGTGAAATCCCCGGGCTGGTGGAAAAAACGCTAGCGGGAAATCTGGACCGAAAAGCAATCAAGGAGTCGGTGAAGAACTGGCGGGCCGACAACTGGCGCGTTTGACTCTTGCGATGTGGCGCAGGCGCCGCAAGCATAACTTGAAGCGGGGGATTTCCTCGGAGACTGTAACCGCGCTAACCTAGGCTCAGCGTGACTAAGCACGGTACAACTCCCTCGGCAGTTCAGATTGCGATTCCGGAATGCGAGGCCGGTATCGGAAAGATTATTCGCACACCCGACTCACAGGATTTAATCTCCGGAGTCCGAGTTAAAGCCTTTGATCTATGGCCGGATGACCGCGGCTACTTTTTGGAAGTCCAGCGATTGGGACAAGGCTTGGCGGCGGATTTTCCTCCGGAAACGACACAAGTTTCGGCGGCACTGAGCTATCCGGCAGCAATAAAGGCATTCCACTTTCATCTTCACCAAACCGATTTGTGGGTGCCATCGCAAGGCGTTTTCCAGGTCGCGCTGGTGGACTTGCGTCCCGATTCGCCGACCTACGGACTGAAGAACACGCTCTACGTAGGAGCGCTGAAGCCGTGGCAGATTCTGATTCCTCCTGGCGTGGGACACGGCTACAAAGTGGTGGGTGAGAGCGCGGCCATGCTGGTTTACGTCACCAGCCGTCTGTACGACCCGAAAGATGAGGGGCGCATTCCGTACAACGATCCGGCCATCGCCTACGATTGGGAACTGCAGCACAAATGAGCTTCTACAGCCCCGTTTTGCGATACTCGCGCGCTGTTTCGCGATGCTCGCGAGCGGCTATTGCCCACGAGAAGGGATTCTTTCGCCCATGAAAGTGTTTGTAACCGGCGGCGCCGGGTTCATCGGCAGCGCGTTCGTCCGGATGATGCTCGGCGCAACGAGCGCCACACGTTTGATCAATTTTGACAAGCTGACCTACGCGGGAAATCTGGAAAATCTGGCTTCCGTCGCGAACGATCCGCGCTACCGGTTCGTGCAGGGCGATATTTGCGACGCCAATTTGGTGAATGAAGTGGTGGAGGCGGAGCGGCCCGATGTGATCGTCAACTTCGCCGCTGAGTCGCACGTGGATCGCAGCATTCTTTCGCCCACTCCGGTATTCGAAACCAATCTGCGCGGAACGTTTACGCTGCTCGAAGCCGCGCGCACGCACAAAACTCCGCGGTTCCTGCATGTTTCGACGGACGAGGTCTACGGCAGCATTGATGCTCCGCACGATGCCGACGAAAACTATCCATTGAAGGCCAGCAGTCCGTATTCGGCGTCGAAGGCCGGGTCGGATTTGCTCGCGCTGTCCTACTTCGTGACGTACAAGATGCCCGTGACGGTGACGCGCGCATCGAACAATTACGGACCGTTTCAATTTCCGGAAAAGCTGATTCCGCTGATGATCTCGAATGCGTTCGAAGACAAGGCGCTGCCCATTTACGGCGACGGGATGCAGATCCGCGATTGGCTTTACGTGGACGATCATTGCCGCGCGATCCTCGCCGTGATCGAACGCGGACGCGAGGGCGAAGTCTACAACATTGGCGGCAGCCGCTCGCTTCCGAATGTTGACGTTGTCCACAAGATTCTGGATGCGGTGGGCAAGCCATATTCGCTTATGCAGACGGTGACCGATCGGCCGGGACATGATCGGCGCTATGCGCTTTCCAGCGAAAAGGTCATGCGAGAAACCGGATGGGCAGCCTCGCAACGGTTCGAAGAAGGCCTCAAGGCGACCATTGATTGGTATCGGCAAAACGCCGCGTGGGTGGCTCGCGTAAAGTCCGGCGAGTATCAACGCTATTACGAAAACAACTACGCCAATCGCGCGGTGTGAGTGTTATGAACGCGCGCTATTGGGTTGGCGCGCCAAACGGATTCGGTGTCTGCCCAAAAGGATTCGGTGCGGGCGTGGCGTTCATCGATCCTGGTTGATTCGGATTTTGCGGATTCTGGTTCGGCGCAAACGGGTTTTGCCCAAGGTTAAAGGCGCCGCTTGCACCCTGCTGACCCGGCGCTTGGCCTTGTCCAGTTTGACCCAGCCCTTGTCCAGGTTGTCCGAGACCTTGCCCTGCTGCATTTTGCTGCTGACCGGGAATCGCACCTGCGGATGGGTCGAAAACAAATTCCCACTCTTTGTACTTGGTGCGTTTGTTGTAAGTTTTGATACTCACGCCTTCAAACGTACTGGCAACGCCAGCAATTCCAGGTCCTGCTTGCGGATTCTGCGCGTTCGCACCGCCGGGAAGCCCACCGCCAGGCAGCGCTGCACCGGGCACTGGCACCTGGGCCCGAGGATTCGTCAACTGATTGCCGATATCCACGGGCACTGCGGGGTTGATTGGCTGCGGAGTCGGATCCGGGGCCAGTGGATTACCCGCGAATCCGAATCCGGGGTTGTAGATTTGCGTGGGCTGCGGATTGAGACCGCCTTGCCCCGGACCCTGGCCGGGAATCCCCGATTGCGCCTGCAGTGGGACAGGGTTCGGTTGCACCAGTCCGTTCCCTTGTTGCGGAAAGCCAGTGCCTTGTTGTGGGAACCCATTGCCTTGTTGCAAACCATTGTTGCCTTGCTGCGGTGAGCCATTGAAGGGATCACCAAACGGAGTTGCCTGCGGCCCAAACGGCAATGGTGTCTGCACCCCTTGGTCTTGGGGACCAAAGGGCAACGGTGTAATCTGCGTGGTGGGCTGCCCGGGCGCTGCGTTTTGTCCGCCAAATCCTGGGATGCCCATGGGCTGCCCAGGCTGCGCATTCTGTCCCTGCTGAAAACTTTGCCCCGGTTGCAGGATTTGCCCCGATGGTCCCGGCTGTCCTGACACACCGTTCTGCGGAGTGGTGGGCGCGAGCGTGATCGCCGGCCACGTGCTCGGATCGTTGGGATTGTAGCCGGGAGAAAAAAGACCCGCATTGTAGTTTGAATCCTGTGGCAGATTCGGCGTCGGCATCGGCGTTGGGAGACCGGAGTTCCGGTCGCTGGGACGACGCAGCGCCGCGGGGTTCACGGGAACTGGCTGCGGAACACCATTTTGTGGAACACCATTGGCAGCAGCGGTTGGATTGGATGCTGGGGATAGGGCCGAAAACGAGTTCAAATTGTTCGCACCCAAGGGTCCGCCGCCAGGAAGGATTCCCGCTCCAGGAGTTCCGTTCGCATTCTGAGCCGGAGGCTTCTGCACGAGAGAATCGGTGAGGGCGCTCCCGTTGGTGTGGATCAAGCGCCACTCGTCTTTGCCGGTCATCGGATCTTTGTAGCGCCGGCGCAGGAAACGCTTGTCGTTCGATTTCTCAAGGTCTTCCAAGCGGGCCGGATAGCGTTTGTTGACGCCGTAGTAAACCTGGATGGCGCGCTTGTATTGATTCCCGCGATCCTGCAGCAGTTGTTCACGCTCGCGCATGGTCTCGAACGCGTAGCGAGGAATCTGGATATACAAACTGAAGGCAATGGCCGCCGCCATCAGCATCACGACCAAAAGCGCAAAGCCGCGTTCGCCTCGCCGCGACGCCGGTGGCAAGATCATGCGGCGATCCGAATGGGCGCGAGACACTTTCGACACGAGAGTCACCCGGGCAGTTCCTCCGTCAACGGCAAGGTCTGCTGGTTTTTGGTGGTGCTATCTTCCACAATCGCCGCAGTGGCCGAGATGCGGAGAATTTTGTAGTGGCCGCCGACCACATCATTTTCTCCAGCGACAAAAATATCATCATTCAAGAGGAAAAACGCGCGCCGCGCAGGACCCGCCGAGCTATTCACATATCCGTAATACCTCAGCGGAATCGGGATCACGACCGGTTGCGGCGGGACCACCGGAGCTACGGGACTGGGCACCACTGGCACAGGCGTCACCGCCACGGGCTTGATGGGTGCAACCGTGGGGAGCTTCGGAGGCGGAGCTGCACCGAAATCGAAAATGCTGCGCGCGCCGCCTTCGAGCGCGAGCGTCCGAAGCTTTGCGATCTGCTCCAGATGCAGCGTAGGATCAATACGGCTGACATCGGCTCCGTCTGCCGGTTTCAGTGTGGGCTTGAAATCCTGAATCGACGTTTCCGAACTGCGTTGCGAAGGCTGCGAACGTCGCGAGGGCATAGGCGTCACGGAATCGATCGCGCGGCTTGCGACACCCGCGGGCGCAGGCATAGATTTCAACGCTGGCACCGCGGGGGAAGTCGTCACGGAGGCAGAGGAGCCTGAATCCGGCGTGCGGTTCATGAAATAGACGGTGACGAGCACGACGAGAAGCCCGCCGAGGAAGGCGAGTTTCTTCGGCTCCGCACCGAGACCGGAGGGAACGAGTTTCATTCCGAAGGTGCCTCCAGCCCGCTGCCGTCTTCGCGCACGAAGGCATCGATCTTCATGCTGATCGCGAGATTACCACTACCTTGTTGCGGCGCGGCGTTGAGCCCTTCAATAATCAACATGCGCGGCGAGCCGTCGATCTGATGCACGAACTGCATGAGGTTTGCGTAGGTCCCTTCGTAGTTCGCCGTGATGGTCATCATGCTGAGCGTATCGGAGCCTTCGATCGGTTCGGTGGCGTAGGCGTGTTCCTTAGGCTTGATGTGTGCGGCATCGGCCGCGGCAACGAGTTCCGTGAGCAACGTGGAATATGCCGTGCGGCGCGCCAGGAAATAATCGCCCAGGAACTTATCGCCCTCCGTGCGTCCTTTTTCCACCGACGCCGCATGCTGCGTGGTTTGCGCCAGCTGCGCGCGGCGCGTGGCGGCCTGTAACTGCAAGTTCGAGCGCTCCAGTTCCAACTGATCGGCGGAGCCCCCCGGAGGATACATCACGAGCGCGGCGGCAATGAGATTCGCGGCGAGCAAGACGCCCAGGACGATGCGCCACAGAGTTGCCGCCGGCATGCGTGTGCTAAAGTTTCTGGGCATAATTCACACTCACGCGGTAGCGGTAGAGAGGTTCGTTGTCGGTGGGCGACGTCGAATTGTGGACCGTTGCTGGTCCGAAACGCGGCGAGGCTTGCAGGTTGCGCAGAAATTCAATCACGGGACCGGGCCCTTGCGCGCCAATCACCATATCGAGCAGCACTTGATTGCGCGCGTCGATTTGCGGAAGCCGCACTTGAATCACGCGCACGTTTGGCGGCAGAACTTTTTCCAGATCCGCAAAGATGCGCGTCCAACTGACGGACTTGCGATCCACTAACGTATTCAACAACACGCTGCGTTCCAGAACAGAGGCATTGTCGGGCTGCCGCAACACGCCGTCGAGCTTGGCCTGCTGGGTGGCCATATTGCGAACATCGGCAGACAAGCGTTCCACGGCGACACGGGCATCCGCCGCGCGACTGCGCTCCGCGATGATCAGATAGCTGAGTGTTCCGAGCAACAACGCGAGCAATACGGAACACGCGGCGGAGACGACCACCAGAGGCCGATCGCCACGAAAGGGCTCACTCGCGAGATTGACGGGAATGCGAACGCTCAATTGCGCACTCCTTCCAGATAGCCCAGCAGGCCGGCGTTAAAGGGCCCGGGTGCACCGAAGCGCCCGCTCATGGTCTCGGACTCCCGCCAACCGGCCAGAGCGCCTGCCGGAAATCCACACAACACCAAGCGGCTATTCGGTGACGCGAACTCATCTTCCATATACGCGAAGGTGGGCTGCAGCACGCCAAGGACGTCTTCTTCCGTTGCATCTTCCATTTCGACACAGCGGAACAATTTCAGAGATCCCTCGACGAGAGCCATGACCGTGAGCACGCGGCCTTCGAGCTTGGCGATCACCGTTGGCCCTTCGCCACGATAGAGATTCAATGCCGCGAGTCCCGAGGTGGTGACGGTGCCGGGATGGAATGCCGCCGCGCGGAAAAGCGCTTCATAGCGGGCGATGATTTCGAGCGCGACGCTCACCGCGACCACTTCTTTGCGCTTGGGATCCGCGCTGGGCTGAACGAAGTAGCTCAGGGCGGCCGAATCGATATCGAACGGTAGTGTTTTCTTCAAACGAAACCGCACCAACGCCAGTTGCTCGTCCGGCTTGTCGGGGAGTGAATCGAAATCCAAAACACTGACACGGGCTGCGTAATCGGGAAGAATAAGAGCCGCGGGGCGCCGTTTCTTTACGTCTTGCAACGGCGAGATGCGCGCGATTTGTGCGGCAATCACATCCGCTCTACGCACGTTGTCTTCCGTGGGCGATGTGACGAGCGTACCTGGATCGAAAGGAGCAAATCCGGTTTCGAAATCTTTGCCGGCGGAAGGCCGCGAATACGCGATGCCCGCCTCGGAGAGTTCAAAAGCGTAACTCGGCGGCGGCTCTTTCAAAAGATTTTCGAGACTATGAAGAAGGGACACTGGATATCAGCTCTCAATAAACGTGGTCTTGTTGATCTCTCGCAACGTGGTGATTCCCTCGCGCGCCTTCGCCAGCGCCGACTCCCGCAGAAAGGTCATTCCTTCTTCGCGTGCGGCGCGCCGGATTTCCGACGCGGGCCGGCGGCTCAAGATCATTTCACGGATACGCTCGGATAGATCCAGCAGTTCGTGGATCGCGCTACGGCCACGGAAACCCGTGCCGCCGCATTCGAAACAACCGGCGCCTTCGTAGAATGGAACATCTCGCCATAACGCAGGATCGAGACCGCTTTCGACTAAATACGAATCCGGATAACTCACCGGCTTCTTGCAATGGTCGCAAATCACGCGCACCAGCCTCTGCGCCAAAATACAATTCAGCGCCGAGACGAAGTTGTAAGGCTCGACGCCCATATTGAGAAATCGCCCGAGCACATCGAGAACGTTGTTGGCGTGAACGGTGGTGAACACCAGGTGGCCGGTGAGCGCGGCGTTGATCGCGATTTGCGCCGTCTCCTGATCGCGAATTTCGCCGACCATGATTTTGTCGGGATCGTGACGCAAAATGGAGCGCAGGCCGCGCGCAAACGTCAGGCCTTTCTTTTCGTTCACCGGAATTTGCGTGATGCCTTTCAGCTGGTATTCGACGGGATCTTCGATGGTGACGATCTTGTCCTCATCGTTCTTGATTTCGCTAACTGCGGCGTAGAGTGTCGTCGTTTTACCGGAGCCCGTGGGTCCCGTGACCAGCACCATGCCGTACGGCTCTTTGATGTAGCGCCGGAATTTGACCAGATCCGCATCCGAAAAGCCCACAACTTCGAGCGAAAGCTGCGCGAACTTCTCACTCATGGATTCTTTGTCGAGCACGCGGAGCACTGCGTCCTCGCCATGAATCGTCGGCATGATCGACACGCGGAAGTCGATGAGACGCGTTTTGTAGCGCACGCGGAAACGGCCGTCCTGCGGGACGCGGCGCTCGGCGATGTCGAGCTCGGACATGACCTTGATGCGCGAAATGATGGTGGAGTGCCAGTCCTTGGAGATCGGTGGCATGGCGTAATGCAACACACCGTCAATACGATACTTGATGGCGACTTCCTGATCGCGCGTTTCGATGTGGATGTCGCTGGCGCGCCGTTCGAGCGCATTGAAGATGGTCGTATCGACCAGCTTGATGACCGGCGCGATATCGGAATCGCCTGCAGCGAGGCGATCGATGGAAAGAGTCTCGTCGGCGTTGTCTTCGCTGATGACGTCGAGCGTGAAACCTTCGGTGACTTCTTCCAGCACGCGCTGCGATTGCTCGGTCTTCTTCAGAAGATCGGAGATCTGCGACAGCGTGGCAACCCTTACGCGTAGCTTTTTGTTGAGCAACACTGCGAGCTCGTCGATCAGGCTGAGGTTGCGCGGATCGGCGAGGGCAATTTCCATCGACCCGTTTTCCGCGTGCATGGGCACGAAGTTGTAACGGAACATCAAGTCCACGGGGACGGAGTGGAAGAGATCGTGATCGATGCGTTCTTCCTTGAGATCCACAAAGTCGTGGAAATAGCGCTTGGCGAGCGCGCGGGCTTGCGCTATTTCCTGGGAGGGATCTTTGGGGAGAATGGGTTCCGTCGCCATAGTTATTGCCGAATGGTATCCGCCAGCGAGAAGATCGGCAGGTACAACGAGATTAAGATATAGGCCACGAACACGCCCATGAAGATCATGATGACGGGCTCGATTAGAGTGAGCGCCGAAGCGACGCTATTCGCAACGTCGTCCTCGTAAAATTCGGCGACGCTGCCGAGCATGCTGGGCAACGCACCGGTGGATTCGCCGACTTCGATCATGTCAATCGCGAGCCCGGGAAACACGCCGGTGGCGCGCAGCGAGCCCGAGAGAGATTGCCCCTCACGCACCAGCTTTGCGGCCTTGTCGAGATCCTTCTTGATGACTTGCGTACCTAGTGAATCCGCCGAAGTCACAAGAGCTTGCATCAAGGGAATGCCACCGACAAGCAACGTGCTCAATACGCGCGATAGCTGCGCGATTTCGTACTTGAGCCACACTTCGCCAGCGATGGGAATTTTCAGAATGACGCGATCCACCGCTTCTTTTCCAGGCGCCGTGCGATACCAGGCGCGAAAGGCGAAGGCTCCGACGACGAGTGCTGCGATCACGAACAGCACGTAGCCGCGAGCCGTGGTTCCCAGCGCGATGAGGAACAGCGTGGGTCCGGGTAATTGCGCATTCATACTGGAGTACAGTTCGGCGAAGTTCGGAACCACATAGGTGATCAACAACGTGATTAACCCAACGACCATCACAACCAGCAACGCCGGATACCGTAGCGCGACCATCAGCTTCTTGCGGACCGATAGCGTGAGCTTCTGATAAGCGTTGAAACGCTCAATCACGTCGGCAAGCGCGCCGCTGCGTTCCCCGGCCAGCACGCTGGTCACATAGATGGGTGGAAAGATATGCTGGCGCGCGAAGGCTTCCGAAAGCAACGCCCCGTTCCGGACCTCGTCGCGGACGCCGCGGATATACGGCGCAAGTTTCGGATCCGTGAGGCGATCGGCCAGCAGATCGAGTGCCTTGGGAATCGGAAGCCCGGCACGAATCAGTGTCACGAATTGGTGATTGAAGATGAGGAAGGTTTCGAGGTTCAGCTTCCGTCCGGAGGGCCGGAACCCGGTGGTGATGGCCGCGATTTCCGAACGGGGTTTGACGGCATAGACCAAGTAACCCTGCTGGGTGTAGCGATCCCTCAGTTCGCCCTCGGAATTCGCCTCGGCCACCTGTTGGTGGATTTCCCCGCGTGCGTCGGCGTATTTTAGCGTCCACTCGGCCATGTCAGAAAGCGGTAACTGATTGAAACCAATAAGGACACCACGACCTTTGGGTAGCCCTTCAGATAGTTAGACGCCGAAAGTGGCCGGAGCGTGCAGTCCAGATCGTCGGGACGATTTAGAGGGCGGGGCCGGTTAGAGAGCGGGTCCGGCGCCTTCGAGGACCATTTGCCACAGCAGCTCCGCCCCATCTTCGATGTTCTTCGCGGAGATGTGCTCGTCGTTACCGTGAGAGCGGCTTTCCTCGGATTCGCGGGTGAAAATAGGGACGCCGTAGACGGGAATGCCACGAACGCGGAGGAAGGGACTATCGGTCGCGGCGCGGGCAATATAGGGAGCCACTACATCGCGCGGGAAGACGTGGGAGATGGCGTGCTCCAGGGCGCGGTAAAGAGTGGTGGTGGTGGAGCTAGGTTCCGCGCCTGGCGCCAAAGCACCGGGAGCGAAGCTCACATCGACGGCAGGATCGTTGACGATTTGACGGATGCGTTCGAGAACTTCGTCGCGAGTTTCGATCGGCAAGCGGCGGACGTCCAACTGCGCTTCGGCGGCGTTCGGAATGACGTTAATCTTGGTCCCAGCGCGCGTGATGGTGGGAGAGACGGTGGTGCGCAGGAACGAGTCGAGCTCCGGATCGCGCATGCGGATTTGGGCGGCGGCGGCCTGGATGGTCGCTGGATTTTCAAGCCTTGGCAGAAGCGGCGTGAGCCAAGCATATTCGGATAGCTTTGCGATCTCGTGGAAATAGCGGCGCGCGACGGGATTCAAACGCGCCGGCTGCTCGGTATCCGTCACTTTCACGACCGCGCGCGAAAGCCTGACGATCGGATTATCGTCGCGCGGCACTGCGGCATGTCCTGCGGTGCCCTTGGCATTCAGCAAGATCCGCACGGGAATTTTCTCCGCAGTCTGAATTTGAAAGATCTTGGGACCTTCCTTGGTCTCGAGAATCGAACCGCCTTCATTGAGCGCGAATTCGGCGTCAATCTTCTGCGGGACGTGCTGGAGAAGCCACTGGATTCCTCCAGCGCCTTCTTCCTGGTCCACTTCCGAGAGGAGAATGATATCGCGGTTCAGTTTGATGTTCCGGCGCTTGATCTCCACCATCACCGCGAGTTCGGCGGCCAAGAGGGATTTGTCGTCCCATGTGCCGCGGCCGTAAATGAGGCCATTGCGCAGTTCCGCAGAGAAAGGATCCACGGTCCACTGCGCGCGGTCGACGGGCGCGACGTCGGAGTGCGCCATCAATAATAAAGGCCGATTCTTGCCGTTGCCCTTCAAGCGCGCGATGAAGTTCATGCGGCGCGGCTCGGCTCCCACAAGCTCGGCCGGGATGCCTTGAGAATCGGCAACCTGTTTCAGGTATTCGGCAACACGAGTTTCGTTGCCCGGAGGATTGGAAGAATCCAGGCGAACCAGATCGATGAGATATTGATGGGCGCGGTCCGCCAGGGATAAATTATCCTCGGCCAACCCCAGGGCAGCGAACACGCACGCAAGCGCACATACTTTGTGCATTGATAAAGAAATTTTAACATGCGGGGCGATGCAGAAGGGTGAAGAGCCGTTGGGCGAAGACCTGCATTCGCAAGAAGAGCCCCACGCTCGCGCATGGGGCTCTGTGAGTTTCACGCAGCCGAAACTAGATCCGGCAGATGAGCAATTCGCGCTCGTAGATCATTTCCGGCGGCAGGTGATCGTGCAGGTCGAGGAATAATTCCTCATGGCCGAGCACTTCCTGGCGCCAGGCGGCGTTGTCGAACTTCTGGAGCTCGTCGAACTGCTCCTTCGAGAAGTCCATACCCTTCCAGTGCATGTCCTCATAGCGAGGCATCCAGCCGATGGGCGTTTCGCGACCCAAGGCACGGCCATGGGCACGATCCACGATCCACTTCAGCACGCGCATGTTTTCGCTATAGCCGGGCCAAATAAAATTGCCTTGCGCGTCCTTGCGGAACCAATTCACGTGGAAGATGCGCGGAGTTTCGGTCAAGCTGCGCTGCATCTTGATCCAGTGACGGAAATAATCGCCCATGTGATAGCCCGCGAAAGGCAGCATGGCCATGGGATCGCGGCGGACTTTACCAACCGCGCCAGCCGCAGCGGCCGTGGTTTCCGAACCCATCGTGGCTCCGATGTACACACCGGCGCTCCAGTTGAATGCCTGATAGACGAGAGGCATCGTGGTGGGGCGGCGTCCGCCGAAAATGAACGCGCTGATCGGCACGCCATCGGGATTCTCCCACGCGGGGTCGATCGTGGGGCATTGCGATGCAGGCGACGTAAAGCGCGCGTTGGGATGCGCGGCCTTGGCGCCGGTTTCCTTGGCGATTTGCGGAGTCCAGCGCTTGCCCTGCCAATCGGTGCATTCGGCAGGCGGTTCGTCCGTCATGCCTTCCCACCACACTCCGCCTTCAGGCGTGAGCGCGACGTTGGTAAAGATCGAATTGCGCGAGAGCGTCTTCATCGCGTTGGGATTCGTCTTCACGGAAGTTCCGGGCGCAACGCCGAAGAATCCGGCTTCGGGATTGATGGCGCGCAGGCGGCCGTTGGCATCGGGCTTAATCCAGGCGATGTCGTCGCCGACGGTCCAGATTTTCCAGCCGTCGAATCCAGCGGGAGGAATCAGCATCGCGAAGTTCGTCTTGCCGCACGCGCTGGGGAACGCCGCCGCGACGTACGTCTTTTCGCCCTCGGGATTTTCCACGCCGAGGATCAACATGTGCTCCGCCATCCAGCCTTCATCGCGCGCCATGTTGGAGGCGATGCGCAGCGCGAAGCATTTTTTGCCCAGCAGCGCGTTGCCGCCGTAGCCTGAACCGTAGGACCAAATCTCGCGCGTTTCCGGGAAATGCACGATGTGCTTTTCTTTATTGCAGGGCCACGGGACGTCCTGCTGTCCTGCGGCAAGCGGCGCGCCG
>CAITIX010000005.1 GCA_903892565.1 uncultured Acidobacteriia bacterium | reverse complement strand
GGGCGTCATCGTCTGCCTTCTGGCCTTCTTCATGAAAACGCCGAAGCCGGGCCAGGTGCCCGAGACCACCCGCAACACCAAGGTCATTCAGAACGTTCGCCAGTTCGCGCCAAGCGAAATCATCGGGCCGACGAATTTCTGTTCAAATCAATCTCGAATGCGCCCAGCATCTTGAACGGAAGCCCGGCTGTGCCGAGGTGACCGGCGCTGTTGCGAAGCTTATTCCAGAAGCTCGTGCGAAAGCCTTTGATCAGCCCTGGCAACTCGTCGGCGTCCTTCGTAACCCGGATGAGCAACGTCATGAACTTAAGTTCTTGCACCGGGTAATTGGTGAAGGCCACGATCGCCTTAATGCCGGTGTCCCTCTGCCGTTTATCGCGGCATACAGGGCAGAGGATTTGATTGCATGGGCGAGCGCTCGTGCAGCCGAGGACCTCACCGAGAATATTGAGAGCGTCTCCATTGCCAGCTTGAGCGGTCTCAAACAGCTGCGTCGCCGCTATGTGCAAGAACGTCATATTCGAGCGCTGCCGCATCACCAACGGCCGATAACGCAGCTTCCAATTTGTCAGCCCACCGTCAAAATGGGCGTCAATGTCAGCGAGCGTCTTCGCCGAAATCAGCGTCTTCGACTTAATGTTATAAAATGGGCAATCCGGTTCTTCGATCATCTGCTTTCTCATAAATAAACGTGCGCGTGCACCGTGTATTTATGCGGGCGCGTCAGGGAGACGCAGAAATCAGATGGAAAACGACAATATCAATTCAATATTCGCAGAGCTACAGCGACTGGGACAATGCTGGTCGCGTGACGAGTTCAGCCGCGACTGGCTCGGACGCGAGAAAAGTTATTACCGCTCCCTGCAATCGAAAAACCGGAAGGCAAGTGCGGGGGCTCAACTCAACCTCGCAGGGCGGTTAAGAACCTTGGGAATGCGCTACGCACGCAGCGAACAGCCCGCAGTACAGGAAATTGGCGTCATGTATCTTCAGTTCTATACGGAGCTGATCGACGCGCTTCTCGGCGGGTCACAGTCGAACACGGCTACTCCCCGTTAAGTGCGGCTGCAGTTAGGGACGCGACGGTACGACCGTTCCCGTCCTATCGCGGCGAATTCTTCTCCGCCGCGCGGCGCATGGCCTCAGCCAAGGCACCACCCCCGGACGTCTCGGATGGCTTGCGCGCATTGACGTTCTTGACCGCTCCGTCGATCCGCTCCCGTGGTTTGCTTCCGGTGGTCCGTGCTGCGCCTGGTTCGTCGTCGAGTCGGAGGGTAAGTGCAATGCGCTTACGCCCCACGTCGATCTCCAACACCTTCACACGAACAATGTCGCCGGATTTTACGACCTCGCGAGGGTCTTTGATGAAAGTCTTCGACATCGCCGAGATATGCACGAGCCCGTCTTGGTGTACGCCGACATCGACGAATGCACCGAACGCAGCGACATTGGTCACCGCGCCTTCGAGGATCATCCCGGGCTTTAGATCCGTAAGCTTCTCGACGCCTTCCTTGAACTCCGCTGCCTTGAAAGCTGGACGTGGATCGCGACCCGGCTTCTCCAACTCTCGTAGGATATCGGTCACGGTCGGCAAGCCGAACGTATCGTCCGTGAAGTCCTTCGGGCTCAGCTTGCGCAGCTCGGCAGCATTGCCAATAATTACCTGGATGTTGCTCTTGGTCGCGGCGAGAATACGCCGGACGACCGGATATGCTTCCGGATGGACGCCTGAGGCATCGATCGGATCGTCGCCGTTACGGATGCGAAGGAAGCCGGCGCATTGCTCAAACGCCTTGGCGCCGAGACGAGGTACCTTGAGCAAGCTCTTGCGTGAACTGAACGGTCCATTGTCGTTCCGGTGCGCGACAATATTATCGGCGAGAGTTGAGCCAATGCCGGCGACGCGGGCGAGTAGAGGGCCTGAAGCCGTGTTGAGATCAACGCCGACAGCGTTCACGCAGTCCTCGACCACCGCGTCCAACGCGCGCGCCAGCTTGTGCTGGCTAAGGTCATGCTGATACTGCCCAACGCCGATTGACTTCGGGTCGATCTTGACGAGTTCGGCGAGGGGATCCTGAAGCCTTCGCGCGATTGATACGGCACCGCGCAGGGTGACATCGAGGCTCGGCAGTTCCTGCGAAGCGAACTCGGATGCGGAATAGACCGACGCTCCCGCTTCCGACACCACGATCTTCGATAGCTTGCGTTCTGCTCCGAGCAGCTTGACGAGTTCGCTTGCGAGCTTGTCGGTCTCGCGGGAGGCGGTACCGTTACCGATTGCGATAAGCTCGACTTTGTGGGCGACGATCAGCTTGCCGAGCGCAGCAAGCGCTTCGTCCCATCTACGTTGCGGTTCGTGGGGGTAGATGACGGACGTCGCCACCACTTGTCCGGTCGCATCAACGACGGCGACCTTCACACCAGAGCGGAAACCAGGATCTAGGCCGAGCGTGGCGCGGGGACCGGCTGGCGCCGCCAGCAAAACGTCGCGCAGGTTGGTGGCGAAGACGCGCACGGCCTCTTCCTCCGCGGCGTTCCATAGGCGCAGGCGGAGATCGACGTTCAGGTGCGGGCGGATCCGGGTGCGCCAAGCCCAGCGCACCGTGTCGCACAACCAGCGATCGGCAGGCCTGCCACGTTCCGACACGCCGAAGGCATGCATGATCTTAAGTTCGTAGGGCCCCGGCACGCCTGGGGGCGATGGCACCGCCTCGTCCTCTAGCTGAAGGCCCAGCATCCCTTCCTTCTCGCCACGAAAGAGCGCCAGAATGCGGTGGGAGGGCAGTTTGGTGAACGACTCGGCATAGTCGAAATAATCGGCAAACTTAGCGCCTGCCTCAGCCTTGCCATCGAGCAGCTTCGACACGAGCCGGCCCTGTGCCCAGAATGTCTCGCGTAGCGCGCCGATGAGGTCGGCGTTCTCGGCGAAACGCTCGACGAGAATGGCGCGGGCGCCCTCCAGTGCTGCGGTGGCGTCAGCGACCTGCTTATCGGCGTCGACGTACGACGAAGCTGCGGTGTGCGGATCAGTTTGCGGCTGCGACAGCAGGAGACTAGCGAGCGGTTCAAGGCCTGCTTCTTTGGCTATCTCGGCCTTGCTTCGTCGCTTCGGCTTAAAGGGGAGGTAGATATCCTCGAGACGTCCCTTGTTGTCTGCGGCGAGGATTTGGGCCTTTAGAGCATCGTCGAGCTTTCCCTGCTCGTCCACGGACTTGAGAATGGCAACGCGCCGCTCCTCTAACTCCCGCAAATATTTCAGCCGTTCATCGAGCGTTCGCAGCTGCGCATCGTCGAGGCCACCAGTGGCCTCTTTGCGGTAACGGGCGACGAACGGAACTGTGGCGCCACCGTCCAGTAACCCGACCGTTGCCTCGACCTGTTCCACGCGGACGGCAAGTTCAGAGGCGATACGGAGAAATATCGGTTCGGACATGCTGGCGCTCATTGCAGTATACGGGGTGCTGCATATCGCGCGTCATCGCATCAAGGACAATGGCGTTGTGGAAAGCCTGTGGAGTGTTGCGGCCGCATAACACCTGGAAAATGACCGGGACGCTCTGGTAGAGAAGATCAAAACTCTTCTAACAGACACGCAGACAAGCGCTGAAGAGGCCCCGACAGCGGAAAGCAGACATGACAGAAGAATTTGATAATCGAGTTTCGGTGCGGGTCCATTTCCCTAAGGGCGCTCAGTATGGAAACGCACTTTATGACTTCCGTCGAGCATTGAAGAAGCTGCTGGAGGTTGAAATACATAAGCAACCTGAGGGTGCGCTAGTCGTGTGTTCAAAAAGCGTAGTGGGATCGGTGATGCTTACCATCGAAACCTTGAAGGGTTATTCGTTCGAGGATCCTAAGGCGATTACGCCACCGCTTCGCGAGTGACGTTTCTAAAGCCATGCGCCACTGGAACGAAGTACGCATACTCTAGCGCGCTTCAGCTTGCTCGCAGCTGGGCGGCTCGCCAGCTCGGCCTAACGCCGGCAAATATCCAATCCTCGCACTTCGTGTAGACTGTCTCAGTTTGAATTGTGCGCTACGCGGAAATGTTGCACCATCAATTAACAAAAAAGCGGCCTTTTGATGCCGCGAACTAGGGAAGCGCTGTCCATGTCGTTACGCATGTTACTCGTGTTGGTCTTCGCAACGTTCCAAATAGATGGCGCAATGTCGCAAACCTATCCGGAGCGCCCCATAAAAATAATTGTCGGTTTTACTGCGAGCCCACCCGATACAATCGCTCGGCTCATTGGTCAGCAATTATCGACCCAGATGGGGCAACCGTTCGTTATCGAAAATCGAACGGGCGCAAACGGGATTATTGGCGCCGATGCCGTCGCAAAAGCAGCCCCCGATGGTTACACACTGCTCGTGACCTCTGCGTCGTATGCGGTGAACCCCAGCATTACCAAGAAGCTTCCGTTTGATCCGATTGAAGATCTCATTCCGATCGCAAATATTGCTCAGAACGACGGACTAATTCTTGTAGTGACGCCGTCACTTCCGGTCCAAACAGTTCAGGAGCTCATTTCGTATTCGAAACGGCCGGATGTGAAGCTCTCCTACGCTTCACCAGGTGTAGGTAATACCCTTCATTTGGCTGGGGCTCTGTTCAACCAACTCGCGGATCTTCGCGCCGTCCACGTGACATACCGCGGTGCGGCTCCAGCAATTACGGATTTGATGGCTGGTCAGGTACAGTTCATGTTTCTGCCGCCTCCGGCTGCTGCCGAATACATTTCCCAAGGAAAATTAAAGGCCCTCGCATATACGGACAAAAAACGCCTGACTGCGTTTCCCAATGTCCCTACGATGAGTGAAGCGGGGCTCGATAAATTCGATTTTGGCGAAGCCGGTTGGTACGGTCTTTTCGCACCTGCGAAAACTCCTCCAGCAATCATCGAGCAGTTATCTCGAGAGACACAAGCGGCAGTCAAGTCTGCAGCCATTCAGCAGCGCTTTGCTGCCCTTGGGTTCGAGCCAGTCGGTGATAGACCGGCTGCGTTTCAAAAGACACTTAACGGTTCGATCGCTCGCTTTAGCGGGATAGTGAGGCTAATTGGCCTTGAGCCGCAGTAGTCACTCCAATTTTATCGGTCGGACCAAAATGGAAAATCAAGGCTACGAAATAGACGTTATAGTCCAAGGCTATCCGGGCAAAACTGTCTGCCACGGTGGGCTCGGCTGGAGCACAATCGTCTTGCTACGGGGGCACGGCCGCATCGCACTAATCGACTGCGGCGGCATTGGCGTTCGGAAGGTGCTAATTCAGCAGTTGAAACAGCGCGGGGTTTCTCCCAAAGACGTTACAGACCTGCTGCTCACTCACGCTCACTATGATCATATCCTCAACTGGACGCTTTTCTCCCATTCCCGGATAGCAATAGGAGAAGGCGAAATCGAGTGGGCAGTAAAGGAGCCCTGGGGCGAAACTGCAGTCCCCGAGCTCTACGTTCGAGAGCTCGATACGTGGCCGACTGCAAGGTTCCTCAGTGACGGTGAAGAGGTGCTTCCTAACATTACCGCGCACATTGCTGCAGGTCATACTCCGGGCCACCTGATCTTTGTTCTAAAGGGAAGCGATCACGACATCATTTTCACAGGCGATGCTGCCAAAAATCGAGCTGAATTGCTCTGCGGCCGAACTGATATGACGTACGATGCAGCTGTAAGCGCTGCGACCGTTGAAGCGATCTGGTCGCGGTGGCGGTCTCGGCCCGGCAATCTGCTTATTCCCGGCCATGATCTTCCGATGAAACTCGTCGCAGGCAAGCCGGAATATATAGGTGAGC
>CAITIX010000004.1 GCA_903892565.1 uncultured Acidobacteriia bacterium | reverse complement strand
GGCGAGTTCTCTTTCTCTCTTAAGAACCAAAACAAGAAAGCCCCCGTCGGCCAGCCGACGCAGCGCCAAAGGGGCGGTAGGCTAAACCGGACAGATCACGTGTGAATCAAACCGGACAGATTGACAAACTACGAACAGGTGCGCGGTACTCATGGGCCGTCGCAAATAAAACGTGATCAACCTGTCCGCTCCCTGACGGTCGCGGTTCGGTGCTAAACACTTGTAGCTTTCACAAAAATGTAGCCTTCACAAAAATGTAGCTTTCACAAAAAAGCTAGCACCGAACCCCGACTGTAAAGGAGGGCAAATAGCAACACTCTCGCCGCGACTCTCTGCTAGTGGCTCTGCTTCAGCTCCACCCGGATGATTTCCAACGGCTTGTTGTTCAAATTTTGATCGGCGTGAGGTCCGCTGCCAGGGGCCTCATAGCGCACCGTCTGAGCCTTGTAGTGATTCTCGTGCGTTGTTCCATCGGGGAACGTCTGGCGGGCGTCCTGATCCGTGAGCAGAATCAGAACGGCACCGCGTGCGGGATGGCGATGCATCGCTACACGATCAAGCGGGGCAATGCGAACCCGAATGACTCTCACGTAGTCGTTTTCAAACTCGACGTGATAGCGGCCGGAGTCGGAGACGGCGGGGTCTGGAAAATCGTTGGGGGCAGCGGCCGGAGGTGGTGGATTCGCCTGGGCCTTCGGCTCCACCTCGATGTAGTCGTAATCGGAGTCCATCAGATTGTCGCCGCGATGCGTGCGTCCCGTGGCCCAATTGAGGCGGCCTGGGAATCCATCGGTCATTATTCTTACCGATCCGTCCGCCTGTGTCTGACGCAGATTTTGCTTCGTGAGAGAAATCACGACTCCGCCCGGATCGGGATGCGTGTGCATCTTGACGCCCTCGTGCGGAGGCATGTGTTCGTGAATCACGCGGACAAATGGATTCTCGAATTCGAGCGTGTAGTGCTGAGGGTCGGCCGTTAAAAGATCGGGGGCCGCAGAATACTGTGGGCCGCTCTGCGCCATGCCCGTCATGGAGAGAGGTCCCATGGCGAGAGGCACTATAAGGATGGCGACGCGAAGACGATGCAGCACGGGTTTCATCGTCGCAAGTATATATCACGGATGCGGACAGTATCCTACAGCCGCGTCGTTGCCACCGACGACCGTTTGATCTGCGCGAGCGTCGGTGTTCCGCACTGGCGCATCGTCAGGTTCAGTTCGGCGCGCAGGATATCGACGGCGCGCTCCACGCCGTCTTGACCGAACGCTGTGAGTCCCCATACATAAGGACGGCCGATGCCGACCGCATGCGCGCCCATGGCGAGAGCCTTAAAGACATCGCTGCCGCGGCGTACGCCGCCATCGACCAGAATCGGAATCTGGTTGCCGACCGCTTCCACTACTTCGGGCAACGTCTGAATCGTGGGACGCAGATCTTCCGTCGCGCGTCCGCCGTGGTTGGAAACGATCAACGCGTCGGCTCCATGTTCGCGTGCGATCTTGGCATCTTCGCCGGTTTCGACGCCTTTGAGCAGCACCTTCATCTTGGTCGCCTTGCGGAGCTTGTCGAACAGCTCCCACGTCGCGTTCAACGGATTCATGCCACGTCCCTTGAGCGTAGAAAACATGACGGCGTTGCGCCCGCCGGTGGCCGAGGTGTGGCACTGCAGACAATCGCGCGTGTCGGTGCGCCGAAAGCGTTCGGCCAGTTCCAAATTGCGGCCCGCGAGATTATCGATGGTCCACGCGATGGCAGGACATCCGGCATCTTCCACGCGCTTCACCAGCTTTTCGGCGTCTTCCCATTGCGACGGCATATAAAGCTGATACCAGGGAGCGCTGCCGCGTGCCTTGGCGACGTCTTCCACGGAGATCGAAGTCTGCGTGGAAAGGATTTGCATGGTGTTCTTGGCTTTCGACGCGCGCGCGGTGGCGAGCTCGCCATCGTTATGGAACATGCGCTGCCCGCCGACGGGGCACAGAAAGATGGGGCTGTCATACTTCACGCCAAAGAGTTCCATGCTGTAATCGATCTTCGAAACGTCCACCAACCGGCGCGGACGCAGCTCGATGCGATGGTAGCCTTCGATGTTCGCCTTGTAGGTCTCGTTGTCGTCGACGCCGGAGGCCATGTAGCCCCAATGCGCCGGGGGCAGAATCTGCCGCGCCAGCCCTTCGAAGTCCATGATCTCCAGGACGTCTTTCGCGGTCTTGAACTGCAAATTCGGATTTCCGGCGGGCGTCCCCTGACCAAACAGGTTCTGATCCAGGCCAGCGGCCAGCAGCGGACTGCCGGCGAGGAAACGCAGGAATTCGCGGCGATGGTGGAGAAAATACTTCGAGGTCGGTCGATTCATGGACGATGGCACTCCTTGGGGCTTCTAAGATAGTAAACCCAGCTCAGAACAAACACAAAGGCAAATCGGGATAACTGTGGAATGCCAGATTGAGCGAACGCGTCCGGGCGAAGCGTCGTACACTAGGAAAATAACTTGCACGACCCGCGAACAAGCCGCCCTGGAAGCGTTCTCCAGAACGCTGCGGAAGTTTCCGGCCATCCCACAATCGCCCCGTCGGCGCGTCCGAAAAACATAAATATATGCGAAAAGTTCTTGCTCTAAACCGGAGTGAAATCGCCATCCGCATTATGCGGGCGGCTAACGAACTGGGCCTAACCACGGTCGGGATTTATTCGAAGGAAGATCGGCTCACGCTGCATCGCTTCAAAGCGGACGAAGCGTATGAGATCGGCGCGAATAAAGGGCCGGTGGAAGCCTACCTGGACGTCGACGGCATCGTCGCGCTCGCCAAGGAAAAGGGCGTGGATGCGATCCATCCGGGCTACGGGTTCCTTTCCGAAAATCCAGCGCTGCCGCGCGCCTGCGAAAAGGCCGGCATCACGTTCGTCGGCCCCAGCGCGAAATTGCTCGAGCTCCTTGGGGATAAGACCGAAGCTCGCAAGCTGGCCGAAGCCGCCGGAGTGCCGATCATCCCGGGCACGGAACATCCCGTCAACGGACGCGAGCAAGTGGAGAAGGCCGCGGCCAAGATCGGCTTCCCGCTGATTCTCAAAGCTGCGTTCGGCGGCGGCGGACGAGGCATGCGCGTCGTCGAAAATCCCGCCGACCTCGTCAGTAAGTTCGAAGAAGCCAGCCGCGAAGCAGCCGCGGCGTTCGGCAACGGAGCCGTGTTTCTGGAGCGCTTCATCCGCAAGCCGCGCCACATTGAAGTGCAGATCCTGGGCGATAAGCTCGGCAACATTGTTCACTTGTATGAGCGCGATTGCTCCGTGCAGCGGCGTCATCAAAAGGCCGTGGAAGTCGCACCCGCCGTGGGCCTCGATCCAGAGGTCCGCATGGCGATTTGCGGCGCCGCGGTGAGGCTTGCGAAAAAGGCCGGCTACTACAACGCCGGAACCGTGGAGTTCCTGCTGGATACGGAAACCAACGAGTGGTTCTTCATCGAAGTGAACCCGCGCATTCAGGTGGAGCACACGGTGACCGAAGTAGTCACGGGCATCGATCTAGTGCGCGCGCAGTTGCTGATCGCGCAGGGGAAATCGCTGCACGGTCCGGAAATTAATTTGCCGCAGCAGGAGAACATGCCGCTGCACGGCTATGCGCTGCAGTGCCGCGTGACGACGGAAGATCCTGCAAATAACTTTGCGCCGGATTACGGCAAGATCCATACCTATAGGTCGCCCGGAGGCTTCGGCGTGCGTCTGGATGCTGGTTCCGCGTACGGCGGCGCCGTGATTAGTCCCTATTACGATTCGCTGCTGGTGAAGATCACGGCCTCGGGCGTGGATTTCCCGCAAGCCTGCAAGCGCATGGATCGCGCGCTGCGTGAGTTCCGCGTGCGCGGCGTCAAGACGAATATTCCGTTTCTCGAGAACGTGGTGAACAACGCCGCGTTCCAGAGCGGCAAGATTACCACGCGCTTCCTGGACGAAACTCCGTCGCTGTTCAAGTTTACGCAGAAGAAAGACCGCGCGACGAAGATGCTGCGCTACTTCGCGGAAGTGATCGTCAACGGCAATCCGGAGATGAAGGATCGCAAGGTCCCCGCGAAGCTGAAGCGCGCGCCAATTCCTGTGATCGGCACGTCGGCGCCTCCCAAGGGAACGCGCGATCTGTTGAAAGAAATGGGCGCCGAAAAGTTCGCCCATTGGACGGCATCGCAAAAGCGGCTGCTGATTACCGATACAACGTTCCGCGACGCGCATCAATCCTTGATGGCCACACGCATGCGGACCTACGAAATGGCGGCCATCGCGGGCTTCGTCGCGCGCAAGCTGCCGAACTTGTACAGCCTGGAAGCGTGGGGCGGCGCGACGTTTGACGTGTCCATGCGCTTCCTGCTGGAAGACCCGTGGCTGCGTCTCCGCAAGCTCCGCGAAGCCGTCCCGAACATCTGTTTCCAGATGCTGTTCCGCGCTTCGAACGCCGTCGGCTACACCGCATATCCCGATAACGTAGTGCGCGAATTCGTCCTCGAATCAGCCCGCCAGGGCATGGATATCTTCCGCATTTTCGATTCGCTGAACTGGCTCCCCAATATGCGCGTCGCCATGGAAGC
>CAITIX010000003.1 GCA_903892565.1 uncultured Acidobacteriia bacterium | reverse complement strand
TTGAAAATCAATAGTTTTTCGATGCGGTCACTTGCCGTTGTTTGTTACTAAATGCGCTAGCCTGCTAGCTATGCGCTAGCTAGCGACGTGCAGCAAGCAACCGAGACTGCGATGGCCGAACAGAAAATCGGGCTACGAGATATCCGCACGCTCGAGCCTGGGCAAACGAAATGGGATGCCGCAGTTGCGGGCTTCGGCGCCAGACGCCAGCGTGGCCGCGCAGTATCTTACGTGCTGTTCTATCGGACCCAGGAGGGCCGACAACGTTGGCATACGATCGGCCGACATGGCGCGCCATGGACACCCGACACCGCCCGCGAAGAAGCGAAGCGACTGCTTGGCATGGTGGTGGACGGGACCGATCCTTCTGCCGAAAAGCAGGCCAAAAGGAAGGCCGCAACAGTCTGGGAACTCTGCGATCTCTATCTGGCGGATGCCGAGGCGGGGCGGCTGCTCACACGGCGAAAGCTCGCGAAGAAAGCGAGCACACTGATAATCGATCGAGGGCGCATTGCGCGCCACATCAAGCCTCTGCTCGGCCAACTCAAGGTCGCCGCGGTCACCCGCGAGGATGTCGATACGTTCATGCACGATGTCGCAGCTGGCAAAACGGCCGGCAACACTAAGACAGCTAAGAAACGTGGATTGGCGCGCGTGCGGGGCGGAAAAACCGCCGCAAGCCGTGCAGTGGGCCTGCTAGGCGGTATTTTTACCTATGCGGTGCGGCACCGGATGCGGCCGGACAACCCTGTGCATGGCGTCATCCGTTTCGCCGATGGCAGGCGCGAACGGCGTCTTAGCGACGAAGAATACAAGAAACTCGGCAAGGCCCTGCGAGAGGCTGAAGCTACCGGCGTATGGCCGGCGGCGGTGGCTGCCGCCCGTTTCCTAGCACTGACTGGTTGGCGCTCCGGCGAAGCGCTAGCCCTGCAATGGTCGGATATCGACCTCGCACGGCGGACCGCGATGCTGCCTGACACTAAGACTGGCCGATCGATGCGCCCACTATCGCGAGTCGCTTGCGATGTACTGAGAAGCGTCACGGGCGCGAACGACCTGGTATTCCCAGCTACGCGCGGCAGCGGTGACGTGATCATGTCGGGGTTCAAGAAGATGTGGAAGAAGGTCGCCAAACTTGGCAAATTGCCAGCCGATGTGACGCCAAACGTGCTGAGGCATTCCTTCGCGTCACTGGGTTCTGATCTCGGCTATTCAGAACTGACCATCGCCGCCTTGGTAGGTCATAAGGGACACTCGATCACCTCAAGATACGTGCATACCGCCGACGATGTGTTGCTCGCCGCCGGCGATACCGTTGCTAACCGAACTTTGGAATTGATGGGGTATAACATTCGGAAAGTGGCGGGCAATTCGCGCCGTCGAAAAGAGGCGGCGTGACGCAGCCCCTGAAAGCTAGCGCTGCGCCAGCCCGTTTTGAATCCTATTGCGCAGACTTATCGGCAGCCTTTGCGCGTATAGCAGAAATGCGCGGCATTCCTGATTCGGTAGCTTGGGGAAAGGAGAAAGAAAGAAAGATACTTAAAGCGATTAATCGCAAGAGGGACGAGAAGCTGCAAAACTGGCTTCATCAGACCCAAAGGATCACCCCGTGGGAGCGGCGGGCCTATAAACCCAGCATTGAAGAGGCTTCCAAGTTTGTACGGCTTAAGCAGAACGAGCAAAACGTCGGCTTGTTACGCGGTAGCGCGCGTCTTTGTAGAGAAGCTCCGATTGAGAATGCCAGTTCGATAACGTTCGCCGAATTGAGTCCTGTCGAAAAACGTGCCGTTGAACTTCTACGCGGCGCGAAGCAAAAGCCAAAAAAAAACCCGGTGGAGGTCAGAGCGATCGGCCTTGCAAATGCCGTTCGCAGAGACTGGTTTTCTACTAACCGGAATAGCGGCCGTCCGAAAGGAACACACTCGCAAAAGATAAGAATTGTAGGTCTTCGATATATAGTGCCGCTTTCGGTGGCGGAAGTAATTGCGATCGTAAAGCCTTTGATCGAAGAACTCTCAGGTGCAGAGGCCCCCTTCGCGGCGCTCGC
>CAITIX010000002.1 GCA_903892565.1 uncultured Acidobacteriia bacterium | reverse complement strand
CGGGCGATTTCGTATTCCGCCGCGCGGCGCACGCCGGAAAAGCTGTTCATGTTCTTGATCTCGATCTTCGCGCCGAGTTCCTTCGTGCCGACGGGACGGACGGAAATGTTCACATCGCAGCGCACCATGCCTTTTTCCATGTCGCAATCGCTGACGCCGCCCTGCTGCAAAATCTCCTTGAGCGCGTTGAGATATTCGTAGGCCATGTCCGCGCCGGTAAGGTCCGGCTCGGAAACAATCTCCAGCAGCGGCACGCCGGCGCGGTTGAAATCCACGCCGCTGGTGCGGTCAAAGTGCGTGAGCTTGCCCACGTCTTCCTCGAGGTGCGCGCGCGTGATGCGGACCTTGCCCAGGCCATTGACGGAGCCGAGGCCGTTGAACTCAAACTCCACGAAGCCGTTCGCGGTGCTCGGCTGGTCGTATTGCGTGAGCTGGTAATTCTTGGAGGCGTCGGGATAGAAATAATTCTTCCGGTCGAACTTGGCGTAGCGCGGAATTTCGCAGTTCAGCAGATAGCCGGTGAGGACGGTTTTGCGGAGCGCCTCTTCGTTCGGCACCGGCAGCACGCCGGGCATGCCGAGGCAGACAGGGCAGACGTTGGTGTTCGGCTCGGAACCGTATTGGTTCGCGCAACCGCACCACATCTTGGATTTTGTTTTGAGCTGGACGTGCGTTTCCAGACCGATGACGGCTTCGTATTCCATTGCGGGGACATTTTAGCCACAGATGAAACACAGATGAAACACAGATTTTTCAAACACCGGGAAGATAACCGCCAAGACGCCAAGATTTTTTGAATTTGATTTTCAAGCCGTGACGGCAGGCGCGGGAATGGAATTTTTCTGGCGACTAAATTTTTGTTGAAACCGTTCCATGTAGAGATAAACCACGGGCGTGATGTAAAGCGTCAGTGATTGCGAAACCACCAAGCCGCCAACGACCGCGAGACCTAGAGCTTTGCGCGATTCGCCGCCGGCACCAAGGCCGAGCGCGATGGGCAATGTCGCCATCAACGCGCACATGGTGGTCATCATGATCGGACGAAAACGCAGCAGGCAGCCTTCATGGATAGCTTCGGCGGCGGTTTTACCATGCTTCTGCGCCTCGATGGCGAAGTCAATCATCATGATCGCGTTCTTCTTCACGATGCCAACGAGCATGATGAGTCCGACGAAGCCGTAGATGTTCAGGTCGAGACCGAACAGCATGAGCGTCAGCAGCGCGCCAAAGCCTGCCGATGGCAGGCCGGACAAAATCGTGATGGGATGGATGAAGCTCTCATACAAAATTCCAAGAATGATGTAGATGATGATGATGGACACGACGAGCAAAACTAACAATCCTTGTGTGGAGGCTTGAAACACTTGCGCCGAGCCTTGAAAGCTGCCGGTGATGGTCGCGGGCAAGTGCAAATCCGCTTCAACCCGCTGCAACTGTTCGACGGCCGTGCCGAGCGACATGCCCGGAGCAAGGTTGAAGGAAATGGTGACGGCGGGCAACTGGCCGACATGGGAAATGCTCATGGGGCCGAGGCTGCGCGTGAGTTTGGCCACGGCACTCAGGGGCACCAGCTTGGGAGTCCCGTTGGTGCCGGGGTTGGAACTGGCGATATAAAGCTGCGCCAGCGCCGCCGGGTCGCGTTGAAATTGCGGTTGCACTTCAAAGACCACCCAGTATTCGGCGGCATCACCATAAATCGTGGATGACTGGCGTTCGCCATAGGCATCGTAGAGGGCGTTTTCGATCTGCTGCG
>CAITIX010000001.1 GCA_903892565.1 uncultured Acidobacteriia bacterium | reverse complement strand
TTTTCCTCAATCACTGCCGGATATCCGAAATTGTACTCGGCTTCGCTGCAAAAACAAAGGGGCTCTACGAAAGAGCCCCTTCTGCTTCGCAATACAAACTTTAGGTTTAAGCTTCCACTACCAAGTGCCTCATGGCCCAGTCCTGCATCACCGGACCGCGGCGATTTCGTGGACCGCCGGCGTTGAACGCCTGCACGTGTCCCGTGCCCTCCATCATGTCGCGCTTGGCATTGGTGGCCGCTTTATACAGACGCAACGCGCCAGCCGGATCCATGATGCGATCGTCTTTGCTGTAGCCGACGAGCAGAGCTGCTTCAATCTTGTTCGCGCGGCCTTCGAGCGTATAGTCGTTGAGCTTCTTCTTGGCGTCTGCCAAATCCTTCGCGCCGATGATCCAACGGACGCGTTCTTGAATCGGCGGGTAGTAGTCGAACAGATCCTGGCCCAGATGGTAGGATCCGCTGCTCACCAGCACGGCTTTAATCCGCGATTCGCCACTGGCTGCGCGCGGTGAGCCGAAGCCCCCCATGCTGATGCCCTGCATGCCGATGTTTTTCGCATCCACGTCTGTCCGTGTCTCCAAATAATCGATAATTGCTTTGGCGATGCGCTCTGTGTCGGGCGGCAAATGCAGGTCGTGGAGACGCAAAGCGCCGCCTTGACCGGGGAAGTCCATGGCGAAGTACGCCATGCCGCGCGCGATGTACGAACCCGCGTTCATGATGGTCGCTTCGGCCATCGTGTCGGCGCCCTGGAAGGCGATCACCACCGGGAACTTCTTGCCCGCGGGACCGCCGGGCTTGCGGAAATAGCCGTCCAGCATTTTGCCTTCGTACGCGACCTGCACCTTTTCGAACGGCGCACGGGTCTGCTTCCAAGCCTTGTCGAAGCAATCGCGCATTTTCTTATAGGTCGCCATCATGCGCGGTTCGGTGACAGGTGCGGGCCAACACGCCTCGCGATAATGCTGTGAGGCCTTCAGGTAGGCGTCATTCGCACTGACCTTGAGGCCTTGCTTCGCCAGCGCGTCACCTTCCTCTTCGGCGCGCTCGGCCACGCGCGTCCACTCGGTCAACCACGAATCCAGGTTGTAGGGCTTCATGCGCTGCGCGACTTCCACCTGATCGGGATCGCTCGAATAGGTGCTCACCGTCAGCCGAATCTCAAGCTGGCCGCCACCCTGGAGATGCTCTCCGGGAAAGAGTTCCGTCTCGGATCTTCCGCCGATGGCTCCGAGCTTGCCGCCATCGGGGCCGGCATCCTGCGCGAGCGCCGACGAGGTCAGCAGTTGGGAAAGCGGCGGCACTGCGGCAGCTCCAATTCCCAGCCTCATTAAGTTGCGGCGACTAACAGACAGTAGAGAATCCATGGTGTGCCTCCTTGGACATAAATGTGCGCATAAACATACGCATAAACATACGACGTCTGCCCCGCGCATTGCTTGCCTGCGGGAAACGCTGGATGCTATTATACGCCTCGCGGCCCCGATTGTCTGGGGCTCGCGGGCGTCCCAGAAAATACAGCCCCTCGTCGCGGCTTTTGGGGAAAACGGCGGCCAAGACTGAGAAGATTCCAGGAGGTTTTATGCGCAAGAGTTTAGCCGTCGCGCTGGTGGCAGCGGCGGCCGCAGTGGTAGCGGTTGTGGCTCATCAGCCGCAAACCGTAGCGGCAGAAGGAAAGCCGGGCGCCGGATTCGCGGCCATTCCGGGAACCAAGGGCGGCCAGGATTTGTTCGGCGCCTACGATATCGTCAAGGGTTGGCCGAAGGACATCAGCACCATCCCAGGCAATGAAAAGTGGACGTTCGGCGCGGGCCAGGGCGTTTACGCAGAGAATCCGAACCGTGTGTTCATGCTGTTCCGTGGCGAACTTCCTGTGATCCCTCGCCCGGCAACCAAGTCGCTGCCCGATTTTGGTCCCAGCGTTCAGTTTCCCATCGGCCGCTTGCCGTATCGCGATGCAACGGTTTCGGCTCTGCCCGGCGCAGGCGGAACGGGCCAGGAACCGGACGACGGTCCCAAGCTCTGGAAAGGCACTGTGGGAGTGGACGCGAAGTGGGAAAACTGCATCCTGGTGGCCGACGCGAACGGCAACATCACGGAACGCTGGACGCAGTGGGACAAAATCCTGAAGCGCCCGCACTACGTGACCATCAACCCCTACGATCCCGAAAAGCACGTGTGGATCCTGGACGATCACATGCACGCCATCTACAAGTTCACGCACGATGGCAAAACGCTGGTGCAGACCATCGGTACGCCCACGGTCAAAGGCGCCGACGGCACGCACTTCAATCGTCCGACCTACATGGCGTGGCTCCCGGATAGCACCATGTTCGTGGCCGACGGCTACAACGGAACCCGCGTCGCCAAGTTCGACAAAGACGGCAAGTTCATCAAGGACTGGGGTATGAGGGGTAGCAACGGACACGACACGCGTCCCTACTACTTCAACAACGTTCACGGTCTTGCCGTGGATCCGAAAACCCGCCGCGTGTTTGTCAACGATCGTGGCAATCACCGCATCCAGGTGTTCGACGAAGACGGCAAGTATCTCTACGAATGGAACATGGGCGAGGAACCGTCCGATGTCCACCTGATTTACATTGGCGCGGATCGCAACCTGTGGGCCTTCGATCGCGGTAGCTCGAAGATGCTGAAGTACGATCTGGAAGGCCACTTCCTGTACTCCTGGGGCACATGGGGCGATTTCCCCGGCGGCTTCTGGGGCGTCCATGGATTCAGCGTGGATCAGGAAGGCAACTTCTACGTCGCCGAAGTGGATAGCGGCCGCGCGCAGAAGTTCAAGCCGCGCGCGGGCGCCAATCCGGCGTTCCTTGTGAGCAAGCCGGTCTATTCGGCCTGGAAGTAGGTTTACAGCAGCAAACCGGGCGGGGTACCTTCCACAGGTGCTCCGCTTTTTCTTTTTTGCAACACCGTACTGGCTACCATTCCCCCAATTTCTTCCCGCTTCGTTGAATCGTACGAGCGTGACCCCTAAGAAGCTGAAACCTAAGACCCTGTTCGTAGTTTGTCAATCTGTCCGGTTTGATTCACACGTGATCTGTCCGGTTTAGCCTACCGCCCCATTGGCGCTGCGTCGGCTGGCCGACGGGGGCTTTCTTGTTTTGGTTCTTAAGAGAGAAAGAGAACTCGCCGGAGCGGTG